>JABWBO010000045.1 GCA_013360465.1 Anaerolineae bacterium
CGGCGGCGGGGGCTGGCGGAAGGCGGCGTCACGGCTGATGCCGGTGGCTGCCAGCGGCGGACTTCTGGGATTGGGCGTCGTCGGCGCGCTGACGCTGGCGCTGGGCTGGCTGTCCAGCCTGGGCGATTATCTGCTGAACGTTGGCTTGGTGGCGGCACAGCCTTACGCCATTGCCCGCGATCTGCGCGCCTATCCCGACCGCGCGGCGCGTGTTGCCGTCCACGATGTCGGTTTGATCCGCTATCTGGCGGGACTGGATACGCTGGATATCGTCGGGCTGACGACGCCTGGCGCGGCGGACTACTGGCGCAACGGTCCCGGCTCGGTCGGCGAGTTCATCGAGCTGCGCCGCCCCGATCTGATCGCCTCCTATGGCGTCGGTCATGGCTTGGGGCTGGGCTATCTGGCGGAGACCGATTTGTACGCCGAGCCGCTGGCGACCTATACCGTCAGCCTGAATGCCGAGCAGCGCCCGCGCAACGTCGCCCTCGCCGCCGACACCCAGGGCATCTACCGCCCTCACTGGGCGGCGGCGGATCGCGCCGACGAGGTCGCCCTGTCAGGGCTGACTCCTTACCTGGATGGGTTTGAACTGGTCGATCAGATTGATGTCGCCGACATCGCATCCGAGCGCGCGCATGACTACCGCTGGACCGCCCTCCGCCCGCTGGGCGGCTTCCCGACCGAATACCGGCAGTTTCCGTCAATTGGCTGCTTGGAGGTAGAAGGAAGTCCGCTGTGCGTGAGCATGGACGGCGGAAGGCGCATCAATGGAGAAGAATCTTTCACCCTCGCTGTGCAGCCGGGGCGCGACCTGATCCTGGTGACGCGCGTACATCCCGGCGATGCCGGATGGCTGACGATCTACGCTTCCGGCGAGCCGGTGGCGCGGCGCTGGATTCCAGCGCTGCCCGGCGGCTGGCTGGAACTGCCGACGCTGATTCCGGCGGAGCGGGTGACAGCGGTGATGCCGATTCGCATCGCCGTCGAGGCGGCTGGCGACTACCAGCCCTACTTCCATCGCGCCTATCAGGGGAGATATACATCCCGCGATCTGCCAGGTGTCCTGGCGTCGATGCAGGAGAATGCCATCCGCCTGGGCGAGGCGGCTCCCTCCGTCGAGGTGCATGAAGATGGACGACGCGTCCTGCGGGTTGGGCTGCCCTGGTGGACGGATGGGCGGGCGACCGGCGACCTCAAGCGCTACCTGCACGTCCTGGATGCCGACGGCGTGGTCGCGGCGCAGGCGGACGGCTATCCGGCGCGTGGGGCGCTGCCGCCGGCAAACTGGCTGCCCGGCATGTTCATCGAATGGGTGGAGATCGACATCACGCTGCTGCCGGCAGGGCGCTATCGGCTGACGGCGGGGCTGTACGATCCGGTCAGCGGCGAGCGTCCGCTGCCGACCGGCGAAAGCGTCGACTCCAGCGGGCGCATCATCGTAAGTGTATTGGAACTTGCGCCGTGATACGCCGAGGCATTCGCATCTGAGCGGCGATGACGGTAAAATGACGGCGCATTAGACTTCTGAGACTCGGTACTTCTTCTCGTGAAAATACTCTGTGTCAGCGATACGGTAGTTCAGCAGATGGAAAATGCCGCCCACCTGAGGCGGCGTTACAGTGATATCGAGCTGATCGTCAGCTGCGGCGACCTGCCCGCCCATTACCTCGAATATCTGACCTCCATCCTCAACGTCCCGCTCTTCTTTGTGCGCGGCAACCATGATACTCAATATACGGAACGCCCTCCCGGCGGTGACGATCTGCACATGCATCTGAGGACGTATCGAGGTGTTTCGTTTTTCGGCATCGAAGGCTCGGTGCGCTACAGCAGCAGCGCCATTCAGTACAGTCAGGGCGAGATGCGCCGCATGACCTGGCGGGCGATGCTGCGGATGATGCCCCGGCGTCTGCGCACCGGACGGGGCGTCGATGTCTTTGTCGCCCACGCCCCTGCCAAAGGGATTCACGACCGGGAAGACCTTCCGCACAACGGAATCGCCGCCTTTCTGCCGTTCATGCGTGTCATGAAACCCCGCTATATGCTGCATGGTCACACCCACACCTGGGACAACCGTGACATCGTCCGCACGCAGTATGAAGAAACCTGCGTGATGAACATCAACCCGGTGACGGTCCTGGAGATCGACTAGCGCCGCGCATTTTGCGCTACAATCTAGGGGGACGAACCGCTTCAGAGTGGGGGTGCATGACGGGGACGCTGCCCAACACGTCGCGCGCTGCGTCGAAGCCGAGGGCGGCGTGTGAAGACGAGATCAGCCGCTGAGACAGAAACCCGACGCGCTGTACCCTCCTCGAAGAGCGAGGGACGGCGTGCCGTTTGAACAGGACAGCCGGGTTGTGACCGGGGACGGATGGAAAAGCGATGTGGAAGCAATTCTTTACGGTAGCGTCAACGGCAGACGCGGTGGAACTTCTCGCGGAACATCGAGAGCGCGCGCGGGTTATCGCCGGCGGGACCGACCTGCTGCTTGAACTGGAGCGCGGTGTCCGCAAAGGTGTTGAAGTGATCATCGACATTTCGCGTCTGCGCGAACTAGACGGCATCACCCAGCAGGGCGATATCTTCCGGCTTGGCGCGCTGGTGACGCACAACGACGTGGCGGCGGATACGCGGTTGGTCGCTCGCGCCCTGCCGCTGGCGCAGGCGTGCTGGGAAGTGGGCGCGCCGCAGATTCGCAACCGCGCTACCGTCGCCGGCAACGTGATCACCGGGTCGCCGGCGAACGATACGATCACGCCGCTGTGGGCGCTGGGCGCGTCGCTCACACTGACTTCGCTCGAAGGCGAACGCACCGTGCCGATCAGCGGGTTCTACACCGGCGTGCGCCGCACGGTGATGCGCCCTGATGAGATGCTGACGGCGATCACCTTTCCCGCGCTGTCACAAAACGAACGCGGGATCTTCCTCAAACTGGGCTTGCGACGCGCGCAGGCGATCTCGGTGGTCAACTGCGCTGTCGTGCTGAGCTTTGCCGCCGATGGCGAGACGATCACCCGTGCCGCTATCACGCTGGGCAGTGTTGCGCCGACGATTTTCGCCGCCGATGTCGCGGCTTCGTCGCTGGTCGGCAGGCGTTTGACCCCGGAGGCGATCCGCGAGGCGGCGCGGCTGGCGGCGGCAGCGCCTACGCCGATCGACGATGTGCGCGGCAGCGCCGAGTACCGCATCGAGATGATCCGGGTGCTGGTCAGCCGCGCGCTGCGGCGGCTGGCGGCGGGCGAAGAAGCGGCGGGCTTTCCACAGGAGCCGGCGATGCTGTGGGGTGCGGCGCGCGGCAAGACATCTCCGCCGGATCGCGCGCGGCGGCTGCATGACGCGGCGTCGCCGATCAGCGCGACAGTTAACGGCGTCAGGCGGACGGTTCCAACCGGGCAGGATAAGACGCTGCTGCGCTGGCTGCGCGAGGATGTCGGTCTGCCGGGGACCAAGGAAGGCTGCGCCGAAGGGGAGTGCGGCGCCTGCACGGTCTATCTCGACGGCGCGGCGGTGATGTCGTGTCTGGTTCCTGCGCCGCGCGCCGACGGTGCAGAGATCGTCACCATCGAAGGTGTCAAACCGGAAGGCGGGCTGCATTCGCTGCAAGAAGCGTTCGTCGAAACGGGAGCGGTGCAGTGCGGTTACTGTACGCCGGGGTTCATCATGGCGGGCGCGAAACTCCTTGAAGAGGTCGCTGCCGCGCCGACGTCCGCGCAGATCGAGCAGGGCATCTCTGGCAACCTGTGCCGCTGCACCGGATACTACGCCATCATTCAAGCCATTCAGTCCGTCGGTAAGCGTGTTGAGCATGAAGAGGAGTCGACGCCATGACCAGCCAGGTGAAGATTGCCGAAGAAAAGCGGAGGCGTTGGGCGCTGCCCGTCGTGGGCCTCATCCTCATCCTGGCGCTCTCGGTAATCGCCTATTTCCTCGCCCCGTATGTGCAGGAGACGATTTCTGATCTTTTCCCGGCGTTCCGGCGAGACGGCATGTCCAGACAGACCTATCAGCTGGTGGTCGCCGGCTTCACGCTCGGAGTCCTGCTGCTGGTTGCCACGCTGGCGGTCTCGCTCGGCGGCCGGCGTAAGCGCCCGCTGGACGTGAAAAACACGACGCTGGAAAAAGAGCGCGCTGCCATGATCGCCGGGAAGAAGGCGATGAAGAAGCGGCAGCGCCGTCTGAACCAGGAGATGCGCGATTACATCCGCAAGAACCAGAAATAGGCGCGTCGCGTTCAGCAAGGTGTACTGCGCCGATCTTTGAAGGGGGTATCCTGTGGAACGAACTGTGCCGAATACAGGCAGCGAAGCTATTGAACTGTACATGCGCACCTACTACTCTCTCATGCGCTCCACGCACCAGATTCAGATCGAGTCGCTGATCGAGACGCATATGGCGGTTGATTCATCGCTGCACGAGCTTTCGCGCAGCACCAAGCCGGATGTGGCGGCGCTGATCTACGCCAGCCTGCGCCTTCCGCCCTGCATGACCCAGGTCGATTTTGTGATGCTCGGTCAGCTGGAGAAGTCGTTCCTCAACGCCGGGGTCTCGGTGACGGGCTGGGAGCGCGTCTCTGCCGCCGGACGCCGCCGGCGTATGCACTTCGATGGTGTGAGCCGGTTGGCGGTTTTCGTCGCCAGCCGCAGCGACATTGACGATCTGATCCCCATCCTCACGGCTTATCAGATCGAGTGGAACAAGCTGCACGCGCTGCTTCAGGGGGAGATTACCAAGCTTTTCCTGGCGCAGCATGCCGGTCGGCAGACGGCGCTGACCGAAGCTGAGCGCGCTATGCTGGCGGCGGCGCTGGCGATCCCGGCGGATGATCTGAACCGCCTGGAACTGGCGTGGGGCACATACTTCGTTGCCACGCTTCAGGCGATGGCAGAATCCGAGAAGAGCCTCCGCGTCAAACAGATCGCCGGCTCGGTCGCCGATTACCGTCGGGCGACCTCGCACTGGTGGGATGATCTGATGGAAACCGTATCGGACGCCGTCGATCTGGAAGACCGTCCGGTGTACTTCGTCAGCAGCAACACGCACTGTCTGCCGAATTTGCTGACCGGCTTCGTGCTGCGCGAAGATCATGCACTCATTGAATACATCTTCGCGCCGGGTAACGAGAAGCTGGCGCAGGAATACACGGCGATCTTGCAGGATACCGGGAAGACGAGCATTCATAACTTCCTGTACTACATCCTGAAGAAGTATCTTCGCGACGCCGGGGACGCGCCGCACCGCCTTCTGGAAGACATGGAGCGGGAGATCGGCATCAAGCGCGTGCCCAGCCGGCACGGTTCAGATGTGGAAGCGCAGGTGATCGAACTCAGCAAGCTGCGCGCCGACTGGATCGACCCCCGTCTGCTGGGCGGCGGCGATCTGACGCACCTGTTCGGGACCGACGCGGTCATCCTGAACATCGACTACCCGCTGGGATTGGGGGCGTACGAGCTGCTCATGCGGGTGACGGAACAGGTGACCAGCCTGCTGGGCGTGTATGTCATGGGTAAGGCGGCGACGCTGAACGCCCGCATCGGAGACGTGATGATCTCCAACGTGGTCCACGACGAGCATTCGCAGAACACCTACCTGTTCGCTAACTGCTTCGGCGCGGAAGATGTCGTGCCGTTCTTGTCGCTGGGCATGGCGCTGGACAATCAGAAGGCGATCAGCACGCGCGGCACATTTTTGCAGAACTCCCGCTATATGTCGGTCTTTTATAAAGAGGGCTACACGGTCATCGAGATGGAGGCGGGACCGTATCTTTCAGCGGTGTATGAGACTTTTCGTCCACAGCGACACCCGCAGAACGAGATCGTCAACCTCTACGGCGTCCCCTTCGAGGTGGGTATTCTCCATTATGCCTCGGATACGCCGCTGACCAAGGGTAAGAACCTGGGATCGAACCTCAGCTACACGGGGGTGGATCCAACGTATGCGACAGCGATTGCTATTTTGCAGCGCATCCTTCAGCGTGAGCGTGACCGCAATGGCGCGCGCCTGCTGACGGCGCAGCAGAATGGACTGAAATCGACAGAGGTACTGACGTGAACGATCCTTTGAATCACTCGGTCGGGCAGTCGGTGCGGCGCATTGATGCGCACGCCAAGACGACGGGCGAGGCGACTTATCCCGGCGATTTCGACATGTCGGGGCAGCTCTACATGAAGATTCGCTTCAGCGACCGGGTACACGCCCGTGTCCGGCGCATCGATGCCGCCCCGGCGCTGGCGCTTCCCGGCGTGGTCGCCGTCTTCACTGCGGCAGATGTGCCGGTCAACGAGTACGGACTGGTCAAGAAGGATCAGCCGGTGCTTTGCGGACCCGGAAGCAGCAAGCCGGGCACGGATGTGGTTCGCTGTCTGATGGACATGGTCGCCGTCGTCATCGCCGAAACCGAGGCGCAGGCGGCGCAGGCGGCGCGGCTGATCGGCATCGACTATGAAGACCTGTCTGCCGTCTTCGACCCCCTCGAAGCGATGGAACCGGATGCACCGCAGCTTCACGACGATGTGGCGGGCAACGCGCTGTGCCATTACCGCACCCGCTTCGGCAGCATGGATGCCGGCTGGGCGGCGGCGGAAGTCGTCGTTGAAGGGGAATATCACACCGGCTATCAGGAACACGCTTACTTGCAGCCGGAGGCAGGACTGGGCTACGTCGATGACCAGGGGCGGACGACCGTCGTGGTCGCCGGGCAGTGGGCGCATGAAGACCAGGATTTGATCGCCCATGCGCTGCACCTGCCGCACGAGGAGATTCGCGTCATCTACCCGGCTATCGGTGGGGCGTTCGGCGGGCGCGAAGATATGTCGATCCAGATCGTGCTGGCGCTGGCGGTGAATCGTCTGCGCCGCCCGATCAAGACCATCTGGTCGCGCGAGGAGTCGATCCTATATCACCACAAGCGCCACCCGATCACCATGAAGACACGCCTGGGCGCGACCCGCGACGGGAAGCTGGTCGCCCTGGAGGCGGCGATTGTCGCCGACGCCGGACCCTACAATTACACCTCCACCAAGGTGCTGGCGAACGCCCACCTGATGATCACCGGTCCCTATGTCATCCCCAACTGTCACATCGACACCTATGGGGTGCTGACCAACAACATCCCGACCGGGGCATTTCGCGGTTTCGGCGCACCCCAGGCGCTCTTCGCTGCCGAAGGAGCGATGAATAAGCTGGCGGATGCCTTGGGCATGGATCCCATCGAGCTGCGGCTGCGCAACAGTATCCGCGACGGCAGCGTGCTGAGCGTTGGCTCGACTCTGCCGCCCGGCGTCTCGATGCCCCAGGTGATCGAGTCCTGCGCCCGCGAAAGCTACTGGAGCGACGATGACGGCGCGTGGGGGCGGCTGCCCCTCGAACAGCCTGCTAACCCGGCGCTGCGGCGCGGCGTCGGCTTCGCCTGCGGACTGAAGAACGTCGGCTACAGCTTCGGTTTTCCAGAGAAGTCGTGGGCGACCATCGAGCTGCGCGGCGGCGTGGAGATCGAAGAAGTCGTGGTCCGTCTTGCCGGGGCGGAAGTCGGTCAAGGGGCGCATACGGCGTTCTTGCAGATGACCGCCGACGCTGTCGGCGTGACTGCGGACAAGGTGCGGATGATCCTGTCCGACACCGCCGAGACGGGCAGCAGCGGCAGCGCTTCGGCGTCACGGCTGTCGTTCATGACCGGCAATGCTATTCGCGGCGCGGCGGCTGAAGCGCTGGAGAAGTGGCGCACGGAAGATCGCCCCGCCGTGTCCAACTACTGCTACCGCCCGCCCGCCACCAGCGCCTATGACCCGGAAGATGGTCACTGCGATCCGAACTTCACTTATGGCTACGTCGCCCAGGCGGCGGAAGTCGAAGTCGATATCGAGACCGGCTTGATCCATGTCGTGCGCGTGGTCTGCGCCGACGATGTGGGCAAGGCGATCAACCCGCAGTTGATCCGGGGGCAGATCGAGGGCGGGGTGGTGCAGGCGCTCGGCTACGCGGTGATGGAGAACCTGATCAGCCGCGACGGGAAGATCCTCAATCCGTACCTGTCCAGCTACCTGATTCCGACCGTCTACGACATCCCGCGCGAGGTCAAGTCGGTGATTCTGGAATTCCCCGACCCGATCGGTCCCTTCGGGGTGCGCGGCATGGCAGAGATGCCGTTCCTGCCGCTCGCTCCGGCGATTGCGGCGGCGGTACATGACGCTGCCGGCGTGTGGATCGACCGCATCCCGATGATCCCGGATCGCGTGGTCAAGCATCTGCGCGAGGCTGGCGTCGGCGTCCTATGATCGCCGGGGTGGTCCTGGCGGCGGGCGTTTCGCGGCGGATGGGGCGCTCGAAGGCGCTGCTGCCCTGGCGCGCGGGTGAGACGGTCATCGAGGCGGTGATCAGAGCGCTCCAGACCGGCGGCGTATCTGTCGTGTGGGTGGTCGGCGGCTTCCGCCTGGCGGAGCTGAGTACTGTGGCTGCTCCCCTGGGAGCTGTCACCTTGTTCAATCCCGATTATGCGATGGGGGAAATGCTCTCTTCCCTGAAGGTTGGGCTGAGCAGCCTGCCGGTGACTGTCGCGGCGGCGCTGATCGCTCTTGGCGATCAGCCGCGCCTTTCGCCGGAGGCGGTGAAGCAGGTCGTGGAATTCGGTCAGCAGACGGGCAGCGACGGGATTATCGCGCCGGCGGTCGAAACCCCTGGCGGGGTGGTTCGCGGACACCCGATCCTTGTCCCGCGCCGCTTCTGGGGCGAATTTCTGGCGCTGTCCGCCGGCGCTGCGCCGCGTGAGATGTTTCGCCGCCGTCCTGACCTGCTGCACCTGGCACTGACGGACGACGATGCAGTCCTCAGCGACATCGATACACCGGAACAGTATGCCGCTGAACGACAAAAGGCGGGGCTGCCGCCGATTGAACTCAATAAAGTGAGGGAGGGAGACGCTGAGCGGGCGCTAGACTGACGGCTGATCTGGACGATTCTTGAGGAAGCCGATGAGCCGCCCGACGATGGATTTCTTGCGTTCCTGGCTGGTCTTGTATTCCGAGTAGAGCTGTGTCGTCAGGCGGAGCAGATCATTGACGTGCATACGCGCGCCGTTGACGATCACCCATTCAGAGTTGATGACGCGCAGATCGCGGGGGACGCGCTGATAGAGCTTATGGTAAACCGCCGCATACCCCTGAAGGGCTTGTTCTACGGTGATTTGCATGTTCGCGTGCGCTCCAGCCACCCTGTGCCGCTGACGCCTCTCAATAGCCCTATTGTAACAGGGATTTAACGGGCGAGATCGCTTAGACCAGCCCAAAAACGTAAATCTTTTCCTAAGATTGTGTGAACGGCGAGTCTTGCTCTGGTCTGGCGAGCGCAAACCCAGGAATCCACCCGACGCGGCGGCATGAAGAGTATAATCGAGGAAACAGGCTAAGGAGTATTGCTTTGCACAACGCTGACGATTTTCAACGCGCCGCTGATGCTATCCTTTCCCGGACGCGCCATCGCCCGCAGATCGGGCTGGTCCTCGGTTCTGGATTGGGCGTGCTGGCGGACGAAATCGCCGATTCCGACGCCATCCCCTATGAGGATATTCCAGGCTGGCCCGCCTCAACGGTACACGGGCACGCTGGGCGTTTGGTGATCGGCATGCTGGAGGGAAAGATCGTCCTGGCTCAGCAGGGGCGGGCGCATTACTACGAAGGCTACACCCCGCAGCAGGTGACGTTCCCGATCCGGGTGATGCGCGTGTTGGGCGTGCAGACCGTCATCCTGACCAACGCCGCCGGCGGCGTCAATATGAACTACAAGACCGGCGACGTGATGATGCTGATCGATCACCTGAACCTGGTTGGGCTGACCGGAATCAATCCGCTCATCGGTCCCAATCTGGACTCGTTCGGTCCGCGTTTTGTCGGCATGGCGCACCCCTATGACCGCGCTCTGCGGGATGCCGCGCAGCGCGCCGCCTCCGCCGCAGGCATCGCCATGCATGTCGGCGTCTATGCCGGCGTGTCGGGACCGATGTTCGAGTCGCCGGCGGAAGTGCGCATGCTGCGGATGCTGGGCGCGGATGTGGTTGGCATGTCCACCGTGCAGGAGACGGTCGTGGCGCGCCACTGCGGCATGAAGGTCCTGGCATTTTCCGGTGTCACCAATGTCGCCATCGATCAGAATGATTTCGATGGCGAGGCGAATCATGAAGAGGTCCTGGAAGCAGGTAAGGAGCTGGTTCCGCGCCTGCGCGCCATTGTGCGCGGCGTGCTGAACACTCTGGCATGAGCGCGCTTGTCTTCCTGATCGAGCAGATCGCCACCGGTCTGTATATCTTTCTGGCGGTTGGCGTGGTGATCGCGCTGCGCGCGCTGCTGCGCGCGCGGGGGGCGTATCGCTCCACCTATTTTGAACTGGAACGCGATATCGCCCGCTATCAGCGCGTCAACGCCGTCACCGCGCTGATCCTGCTCGTGGAAGCAGCCCTGATCGTCACTGGCGTGCAGCGCATCGTCGCGCCCGCCCTCCGCGAGACCCTGGATCAGCCGGCGGTCCTTTCCAGCATCATCAGCGATGGCATCTTTCGCACGCCCACGCCGCCTCCATTCACTGGCGGAATCGTGATCGACACCAGCGGCGTGGAGCTGGGGCAGGTTGACCCGGCAGCGCAAATCCTGCCGACGCCGACGCTGACGCCGACGCCGGTCGGCACGATCATCCCCAATGCGCCGCCGATGCAGTGTGCCGATCCGAACGTGCAGTTGGAAGTGCCGGCGAACGGCATGATCGTCTTCGAACCGCTCGCCGTGCGCGGGATCGCTGCCGGTCCCAACTTCGCCTTCTACCGCTTCGAAATCAACGGTCCATCGACCTTCGGCAGCTTCGCCACCATCGGCGTGGACGGCACGAACGCCGTGCCGCAGATGGGCATCCTCGGTCAGTTCGTGCCGAGCTTCTATACCCCCGGTGAGTATCAGTTCCGTGTCTCGGTCTTCGACATCACCAGCACGCAGATCGGCGCCTGCACGCTGACCATCTACATCACCGAGCCGATCCCCACGCCCACGCCGCTCAGCGCCGAGACCACATGAATCGTCCGACGCTGGGGTGGGTTGGGGCGGGACGCGCTGCGTCGGGCATGGCGCGGGCGCTGGCGGCGCGCGGCTGGCGCATCGAGACGGTGACCAGCCGGGATGGCGATTCGGCGCGGGTACTGGCGGAGTCGGTCGGAGCGCGGGCGACTGCTGACCCGGCGGCAGTCGGCGGCGATCTGGTGATCCTCGCTGTTCCAGATGGCGCTATCGCCGAAGTGGCGGCGCGTCTCGCGGAACCGCCGGCATCCTGGGCGGGGCGGGCGGTCGTCCACACCAGCGGCGCGACCGAGATCGCCGTCCTGGAGCCTTTAGCGGCGCGCAGCGCGCAGATTGGCGGGCTGCATCCGGCGTATCCGTTCAGCAGCGACCGGACGCTGACTCCGCCGCTGAGCGGCGTGACTTTCGCCGTCGAGGCGGATTCTGACCCGCTGCGCGCCTGGCTGACGGCGTTGGTCGATTCGCTGGACGGCAAACTGCTGACTCTGCCGCCGGGCGCGCGCCCGGTGTACCACGCGGCGCTGGTCTTCGCCAGCAATTACACGATCACCCTCATCGGGCTGGCGGCGCGCCTGATGGAGCGCTTCGGAGCCTCTCCCGATGCTGCCAAAGGCGCGCTGGACAGCCTGGTCGCCGGCATGGTCGAGAATGTGCGGCGCGAGGGCGCGGTCGCTGCGCTGCCTGGTCCTCTGGCGCGCGTCGATCTGGGCACGCTGGCGGCACATATGCGGGCGCTGGGTCAGTTGGATTCTGATACCGCCCGGCTCTATGCGGAATTGGCGCGGGCGACGTATCCTATTCTTAGGGCACGAGGCGTTTCGATGGACAGACTGGCTGCCATCGAGCGCGCCCTGGGCGAGGAATGAACTCATGCGAAACACAATACGTGAACTGCAACAGCTTCAAGCGAATGGCGAACCCATCGTGCTGGTCACCGCCTACGATGCCTTCAGCGCGCGCCTGTGCGAAGCCGCCGACGTGCCGGCGCTGCTCGTCGGCGACTCGCTGGGGATGGTCGTTCAGGGGCACGAACTACCGATCCCCGTCACGCTGGATCATATCATCTATCATTCCGCCATCGTCAGTCGCGTCACGCGGACGCCGCTGATTATCGGCGATATGCCGTTCATGACCTACACCGTTGACCCTGAACAGGCGCTCACCAACGCCGGGCGGCTGATGCAGGAAGGCGGCGTAGGAGCGGTCAAGCTGGAAGGCGGTGAAGTGCTTTCATCTACGATCCGCCGCCTGGTCGATGTCGGCATACCGGTCATGGGACACATCGGCTTGATGCCCCAGAGCGTCTACAAGGTCGGCGGTCTGCGGGTGCAGGGGCGCGATCTGGAGACGGCGCAGCAGCTCCTTCGCGACGCCCAGGCGGTTGAAGACGCCGGCGCGTTTGCCGTTGTGCTGGAAGCCGTCCCGGCGCCGCTGGCGAAGCTGATCAGCGAGAAGCTGCGCATCCCGACCATCGGCATCGGCGCGGGTGTACACTGTGACGGTCAGGTGCAGGTCTTCCATGATCTGGTCGGGCTGTTTGGCGACTTCGTGCCGCGTCATGCCCGCCGCTATGTCGATGCCGGCAAGGTCATCCAGGAGGCGATTCAGCAGTACGCCGACGACGTGCGGACGCGCCGTTTTCCCGACAGCGAACACAGTTTTGCCATGAAAGACGATATACTTGCCGCCCTGATGGCAGATGCGACGCAAGTGAGTGGGACGGAAGATGACGCAGCAGATTGAGTCCACTGATGCGATGATCATGACGCGCCGGGCGCTGGTGGGCAGTGTCGGCGTGGTGATGACGATGGGTGCGCTGCATGAGGGGCATTTGTCCCTGGTGGAGGCAGCGCGGCGCGAAAACGATCACGTCATCGCGACGATCTTCGTGAACCCGACGCAGTTCAACTCCGGCGACGACTTCGCCAATTACCCGCGCACGCTGGAGCGCGACAAGGACCTGCTGGCTGTTGCCGGCGTCGATTTCGTCTTCACGCCGACGGCGGCGCAGATGTACCCGCCGCGCTACCAGACTCATGTCGAGGTCGAGATCGTCTCGACGGGCTTGGAAGGCGAGTCGCGCCCTGGTCATTTCCGCGGCGTGAGTACGGTTGTCACCAAACTTCTGAATCTGACTCAGCCGACGCGCGCCTACTTCGGTCAGAAAGATGCGCAGCAGGTAGTGGTCATCCGTCAGATGGTGCGGGATCTCAGCATCCCGACGGAGATCGTCGTCTGCCCGACCGAGCGGGAGCTCGACGGGCTGGCGATGAGTTCGCGCAATGTGCGCCTGTCGGTCCCACAGCGCGAAGCAGCGGGGGTGATCTTTCGAGCGCTGCGCACCGCCGCTCAGCGCTACGATGCCGGCGAACGCCATCCGGTGGCGCTGCGCGAATCGGCGCTGGCGGCGCTGGCTTCTGAACCGCTGGCGCAGGTCGATTACGTGGCGCTGTGCGACCCGCGCACCCTGTTTGGCATTCATGACAGGACGGACGACCCGATGCTGATGCTGGTGGCGGTCAAGATCGGCGGGGTTCGTCTGATCGACAATGCGCTGCTGCCCTGGTCGCTGAACGAGCGCGCTGCGCTGGCGCTGTATCTCGGCGTGTCAGGTTAGAGGGCGCTGAGTTTACGCCGATTTTGCACTTTTCATTGAAGCTTCTATCGGACGCCGCCGTAGACTCGTGTGAGTAATGGTATAGAAAGGTGGCACTGAGCGATGTTCTTCGACCCTCAGTATTTGCTTCTGGTCGGTCTGCCGACCCTGATCCTGTCGCTGCTGGCGCAGCTTTTCGTGCGCTCGGCATACAGCAAGTGGAGCAACGTGCGCAACAGCGCCGGGGTCACCGGCATCAACGTTGCCGAACGTATTTTCGCGCGCACCCATGTGAACCCCGTCCGCCTGGAAGGCGCGCCGGGGCAGTTGAGCGACCACTTTGATCCGGGCGCGGGGGTGGTCCGCCTGTCGCAGGGGATCGCGACGGTCCCGTCGGTCGCTTCGATGGCGGTCGTGGCGCACGAACTGGGACATGTGCAGCAGTATCAGCAGCGCTCGCCCTTGATCGCCGCGCGGCAGTTCCTCGTGCCCGGCGTGCAGATTGCCCCGCAGATCGGCTATCTGATGATCATCATCGGCTTGTTCCTGCGCTTCAGCGGCTTGATTTGGGCGGGCATTCTGTTGTTCGGCGTGATGGTCGTGTTTATGCTGCTGACCCTGCCGGTCGAAATCGACGCCAGTCGTCGCGGCTTGGCGCTGCTTCAGCAGGCGGGTCTGTTGCAGACTTCCGATGACAGCGGCGGCGCGCGCGCGGTGCTGACGGCAGCGGCGATGACCTATCTGGCGGCGGCGGTTTCGGCGGTGCTTCAGCTGCTCTACTTTATCAGCCTGGCGAACCGGCGGCGCTAACGGCTGTAACCACCCCTCATCCCCCGCCCCCTTCTCCCACGCAAGCGGGGAGAAGGGGAGCCGGATTTACTCTCTCGCCGTCTTTCAGCCTAGCGTTCGCTTCGGTCATAGTTGCGGCGCAGGCGCTCCATGCGTCCGCGCTCCGGGCGAATGCGGTTGATCACGTCGTTGATCTGGCGCAAGGTGCGCCCCAGCAGGACCCGCCACCAGGCGACGCGATAAAGCACCTGACGGCGCTGCCTGGACAGCACGCGGCCCCGTTCTTCTGGCGGCGGCACACCCCACTTGACGACCATCGCCGCCCAGGACAGCCCACCGCCGAAGCCGACGAAGGCGATGTTGTCGCCGGGCTTGATGCGCCCCTGCTGCACGGCTTCGACCAGGGCGATGGGAATCGAGGCTGCCGAAGTGTTGGCGTAGCGGTCCATGTTGCAGACGAAGATCGACTCGTCCACCTTGAGCGAACGCGCCGCCGCCTGGATGATGCGGATATTCGCCTGATGCGGCACGATGGCTTTGAGATCGGCAATGGTCAAGCCGGCGATGTCGAGCGCCTGGGTGATGCTCTCGCCGATGACGCGGGTGGCGAACTTGAAGACTTCGCCGCCGTTCATGAACATCTTGCCCATCTTGTGGCTTTCTTTGAGCGTCGGAATCGACGAGATGTCGATGCTGCCGACCGAAGGCACTCCCAGCAGGTCGCCGCCAGAGCCGTCGGAGCGCAGCACCGACGACAGGACCCCGCCCTCGACGCTGCTGGCGGTGAGGACTACTGCTCCCGCGCCATCGCCGAACAGGATGCACGTCCCGCGATCCGTCCAGTCGAGGATGCGGCTGAAGGTCTCTGTCCCGATCACCACCGCAGTGCGAATCGACCCCGATTTGATCGCCTGAGTCGCCATATCGACCGCATAGACGAAGCCGGAACAGGCGGCGCTCAGGTCGAACGCTCCGGAAGTCGATGCGCCCAGCCACGCCTGGATCAGGCTGGCGGTGCTGGGGAAGATGTATTCCGGGGTTGAAGTGGCGCAGATGATCAAATCGATCTCGGTGGGCAGGATGTCGGCGATGTCGAGCGCCGCCTGCGCCGCCTTCAAGCCGAGCGTCGCGGTTGTCTCTTTGTCGCTGGCAATGTGGCGCTCGCGGATGCCGGTGCGCGACACGATCCACTCGTCGGTGGTGTCGATGAACGCAGACAAATCCTGGTTGGTCATGATGCGCTCTGGCGCAGCCATGCCCCAACCCACGATGTGCGCGTAGATCGATTCTCCCTCGCCTGGGCGAGGCGCTGTACGTCGTTTAGCTGCTGCCATTCGCGTTGTACTTGCCGAAAATCAACACGGCATTATGACCCCCGAAGCCGAAAGAGTTGCTCATCACGCGGCGAAGCTGTTTTCCCACCCCAACGTGCGGCGTGTAGTTCAGGTCGCAATCCGGGTCTTGATCATCCAGATTGACCGTCGGCGGGATGAAATTGCTGTTCAGCGCCATGATGCAGAAGACGGCTTCGACGGAGCCGGCTGCGCCCATCAGATGCCCGGTCACCGACTTGGTCGAACTGATCGGCACGTTATACGCCTGTTCGCCGAGCGCCATCTTGATCGCCAGGGTCTCGCTGCGATCATTGAGCGGCGTGCTGGTCCCATGCGCGTTGATATAGTCGATATCCGCCGGCGCGAGATGGGCATCGGCGAGGGCGCGGGTGATCGCCTTCGCTGCACCTTCGCCCGTGTCCAGCGGGGCGGTGACGTGGAAGGCGTCGGAGGTGTGTCCGTAGCCCAGGATCTCCGCGTAGATCTTTGCGCCGCGCGCCCGCGCATGTTCCAGTTCTTCCAGGATCAGCATGGCGGAGCCTTCGGCGACGACGAACCCGTCACGGTTCACGTCAAAGGGGCGCGAGGCGCGCTCTGGAGCGTCGTTGCGACGGGAGATCGCCGTCATATTGTTGAAGCTGGCGATGGCGACATCGACCAGACCCGCCTCGCTGCTGCCGGCGATGGCGGCGACTGCCTGCCCGCGCCGGATGATCTCGGTCGCTTCGCCGATGCAGTTGTTGCCGGTCGCGCAGGCGGTAGAGATGGCGAAGTTCGGTCCGCGCAGCCCATAGCGCATAGAAATCTTGCTGCTCGGCGAATCGGGCAGCATCATCGGGACCAGGAGCGGGCTGACGGATTTTGGACCCTTTTCCAGGAAGGCTTTGACGCTCTCGAAGATCGTCGTGATGCCGCCAATACCGCTGCCCACGACGCAGGCGACGTCGTAGCGATTGTCCTCGGTGATTTCCAGCCCACTGTCTTCCATCGCGTACTGAGCAGAGTAGAGCGCCATCTGTGTGACGCGGTCCGTGCGGCGTGCTTCGCGTTTGCCCAGAAACTCGTCCGGGTCAAAGCCTTTGACTTCACCGCCGAAATGGTTTTCCAGGTGAGAAGTGTCAAACCGCTGGATGGTGCGGATGCCCGTCCTGCCTGCGGATGCATTTTCCCATGCTTCGGCGATGGTGTTGCCGGTTGGACACAAGATGCCCATCCCGGTGACGACAACGCGGCGACGTTCCACGACTTGCACTCCTCAATTTTCAGCGCTTCTGCCTGGCGGGACCTGCCGGACTGGGGCAGATAGCGGCGTGTCCAAAGGTTCCGTTAGACTAGCAGATATTGACATCAACTCAAAGGATAGAAACACCTCTTCGACCGTGACGTTGCTCTATGCGCTGGGGTTCAGCGGAAGCGCCTCGCGGCGCACAACGCCCTGTCCGTTCCGGCAGGGCGTTATGCTATAATGCTCAGCCGATCTTTGGAGGAAAACACGCCTTGATACTGGTCACCGGGGCGACCGGGTTCATCGGCAGACATCTGGTTACAAGACTGCTGATGGAAGGTCGGCGCGTCCGCTGTCTGCTGGATGAGCGGCACGCGGCGCATCTGCCCTGGCAGATGCCGCCGGAAATCGTGACGGGCAGCCTGTTCGACGAAGAGACCGCATTCAAAGCAGTCAGCGGAGCACACGTCGTCATCCATCTGGAAAGCGCCCAATGGTGGGGACGCCCGCGCGATCTGGAGCGCGTGGAACTCAACGGCGCCCGTGCGTTGATCACCGCTGCGCGGTCGGCGCGCGTGGGGCGCATCATCACCGTCAGCCACCTGGGCGCTTCGCCTTCAGCAGCCTATGCGCTGCTGCGCTACAAGGGGTTGGTCGAGGAAGCCGTGCGCACCAGCGGCTTGGCGTACACCATCCTCCGTTCCGGTATCCTCTTCGGCGAAGACGATGCCTTCATCAACCATATCGCCATGCAGATTCACGCGACGCCGCTGGTCTATCTCGTGCCGGGGCAGGGGGAAGTGGTCCTGCATCCGCTGTATGTGGAAGATATGGTCAGTGCGCTGGTCGGCAGCCTGTCGGCAATCGATACGGTGGACGCCGTCATCGAGATCGGCGGTCCTGAATACATCACCTTTGCCGATCTGATCCGAACGGTGATGCGCGTCTCCGGCACTTCTCGGATGACGCTCTCAGTGCCGCCCTATCTGCTGCGCTGGGCGGCGGGATTCTATGGACGGGTGCTGCCTAGGGCGTTGGTCACGCCTCAGTGGTTCGACCTGATCGCGACCAGCAAGACGGCGCACCTGGGCAATATTTACCGCTACTTCGGCTTCCAACCGCGCCGCCTGGAAGACACGCTCCTCACCTACATGCGCGGGCGGCGGTACGGCGCGATGGCGCTGCGCGAGACGCTGCGGCGGCGACCGGTGCGCCCGTGATCACGACCACCTGAAGAGGATGATGCCAAGCCTTATGAGCGGAGAACAAGCCCTCGACATCCAGATCAAGCCGCTGCGCACGATGGAAGAGATGATGCCCGCCGTCGAACTTCAGCACTCCTACTGGGGGGAAGATGCTGAAGCGGTCATCCCGGCGCACATGCTCTTTTCCCTGGCGAACTTCGGCGGTCACGTCCTGGCGGCGTACGACGGCAACCGCATGGTCGGCGTGCTGGTCGGCTTCCTCGGCACAGACATGACCGACCCTGACCGCCCGGCGATGGCGAACCTGGAGATCGTCTCCAAGCGCATGGTGATCCTCGATTCTTATCGGAGTCATGGGATCGGCTACCGGCTCAAACTGGCACAGCGCGACATCGCCCTGCGGCAGGGGGTGCGGCTGGTGGTCTGGACGTTCGACCCGCTGCTGGCGAAGAACGCGCACTTCAATGTGCGCAAGTTAGGGGCGGTCTGCACGGCATTCAAGCGCGACTACTACGGCACGGCTGCCGAAAGCGGCTTGGCGCGCCTGGGCGATTCGGATCGGCTGTTCGTCGAATGGTGGGTGACTCATCGGCGTGTTGAGGAGAAGTTGTTCGGCAAGCGATCCGGGCTGACGCTGCCGCAGTACCTACAGGCAGAGACGATCATCGTCAACCCCACCAGCGTCCTCGACGGCTTACCGGTCCCCTCCGAAAGCGGGACGCTTCCGGCGACATCGTTGGCGCTGGTCGAAATTCCGACCGACTACCCGACGCTGGAGATCGGCAGCCCGGCACTGGCGAAAGTGTGGCGGGGACACGTTCGCCAGTGGTTGGAACTGCTCTTTCAGCGCAACTATGTTGTGACCGATTTTCTGCGCACCCAGCACGAAGGGCGTGACCGCGCCTTCTATCTGCTCAGCTACAGCGGCGCGCAGTTCGAGACCTTTTCTATGAACTAGCCTATCGGAATCAGCAGTCAGGATGAAGATCATGCGCGCAATCCATATCAAAGGCGTTACCCTTTACGAGATCGCTCTACCGCTGGCGGAGACGCTCCGCACCAGTTTTGGCGAAGAGCCGTTCAAGACCGCCGTGCTGGTCGAAGTCGAGACCGACGAAGGCGTCACCGGTTGGGGCGAAATGTCGGTGGAGATCGATCCGGGATACAGCAGCGAAACGATGGGCACGGCGATCCATGTCGGGCGTGAGTTCATGTCACCCCGTCTGCTGGGTAAGACGATCAGCGATCCGACCGAGGTGCGCGAGATCCTGCGCCCGGTGCGTGGGCATCCGCTGGCGAAACACGGGATGGAAACTGCCGTCTGGGACGCCTTCGCCAGGGCGAACGATCTGAGCATCGCCGCGCTCTTCGAACAGCACCTTCCTGCTGGACACGCCTCGCGCGGATATGCCAGCGTCGGCGTCAGCATCGGCATCAAACCCAGCGTGGACGAGACCATCGAGACGATCAACAAGCGGCTGGGGCAGGGCTACGGACGCATCAAGCTGAAGATTCAGCCGGGCTGGGATGTCGAACTGGCGCGCGGGGTGCGGGCGGCTCACCCGGATATCCTGCTGATGCTCGACGCCAACAGCGCCTACACCCTGGCGGATGCCGATCACCTGAAACATCTGGACGATCTGAATCTGCTGATGCTGGAGCAGCCGCTTGGTTATCACGACATCTATGAACACAGCAAGCTTCAGCCGCAGATGAAGACGCGCATCTGCCTGGACGAGAGCATCCTGACGGCGGACGACGCCCGGATGGCGATTGAACTGGGGGCGTGCCGGATTATCAATCTGAAGCCGGGGCGCGTCGGCGGTTTCAGCGAGAGCCTGGATATCTATCGGGTTTGTGTCGAGACCGGGACGCCGCTGTGGATCGGCGGCATGCTGGAGACCGGCGTGGGGCGCGCGGCGCACGTCGCTTTCGCCTCTCTGCCCGGCGTCACCCTGCCCTGCGACATCAGCGCCACCGACCGCTATTTCACCCAGGACATCAGCGAACCGCCGTTCATCCTGGGCGAGAGCAGTCGAATCGCGGTCGCGCCGGGCGTCGGGACCGGCGTAGCAGTGCAGGCGGATCGGGTCGAAGCAGCGGCGCGGCTCTGGAAAGAGCAGTATCCATACAAGGGTGTATAGCGGCGGTCTTGCAGTCCACCGCCAGAGAGATAGGGGGCGACAAACATGGCACTCAGCGGCAAGCGAGTCGGTTTCATCGGCAGCGGCGTGATGGCGGAAGCGATGATCAAAGGGCTGATCGACCGCGATCTGCTGGAACCGGAGCAGGTCATCGCCGCCGATCCTCGCGAAGATCGCGGGCGGGAGTTGGTCAGCCGTTACGGGCTGCGTTTTACCACCGACAATGCCGAGACGGCGGCGGAGTCGGACGTGCTGGTGATTTCGACCAAGCCGCAGGTCGTCGGGCAGGTGTTCGAGTCGCTCAACGGCGCGGGCAGTAAACCGACCCTGGTGCTGAGCATCCTCGCCGGGGTGCGCGTCAAGACGCTGACCAACGGCTTGGGCAACCCCAACGTTGTGCGCGCCATGCCGAACACGCCGGCGCAGATCGGCGAAGGGATTACCGTCTGGACGGCGACCAAATTCGTCTCGGAAAGCGGACGTGAACAGGCGCGGGCGCTGCTCGGCGCGCTGGGCGATGAGCTGTATATGGACGATGAAAAGTTTCTGGACATGACGACGGCGCTGAGCGGTACGGGACCAGCGTATGTCTTTCTCTTCATGGAGGCGCTGATCGACGCCGGCGTGCATCTCGGCTTTTCGCGCCGCGACGCCGAGCGTCTGGTGCTGAAGACGGTGCGCGGATCGGTCGATTACGCCATGCAGTCGGGCAATCACCAGGCGGTGCTGCGCAACCAGGTGACCAGCCCCGGCGGCACATCGGCGGAGGCGATCTATCAGATGGAGAAGGGGGGGCTGCGCACCGTCATCTCTAAGGCGGTCTATGCCGCCTATCAGCGGTCGGTCGCTTTGGGCAAGGAACAGGAAAAGAAGGACGAGGATGATTGACGCCGCCGCGCCGACGCCGACCGTTCACCATCCGTGCAGGGGCGCGACTCGCCGCGCCTCTGATGAAGCAGGTTTTGAAAGGACTGCTATTGTACTTGTGGCAATTTTCACGAAAAATGATAAACTGATCTGAAGAAAAGTGGACTCCCGACAATTCATCCGTTAAAATCCTCGCTTAACTTTCGTTATGCGGGATAAGATGCTGGTCTTTCGGCGTCAGCGCTGGCGCTTAGGAACATCGCGCAGAGGGTTACCGCGTATTTTTGAGGAGACACAGATGGCGGAAATCTCCAGCAACATCTTCGAGTCGCTGTTGAAGCAGGTGCAGGACTTCAGCCCCTCCGTTGAGGCGGTCGAAGTCGGTTACGTTCAGGAAGTGGGCGACGGCATTGCCCGCGTGACCGGACTGTCGAACATCCGCTTCAGCGAACTGGTCCGTTTTGCCAACGGCGTGGCGGGCATCGCCTTCAATCTGGAAGAGGATGTCGTCGGCGTCATCATCATGGGCGACTACGACACCATTCAGGAAGGCGATGAAGTGCGTCCGACCGGGCGCATCGCCTCGATCCCCGTCGGCACAGGGATGGTCGGGCGCGTGGTCAATGCCCTGGGCGAACCGGTCGATGGGCGCGGACCTATCACGGCATCGGATTACTACAATATCGAGCGCATCGCTCCGGGCGTTATGGAGCGCCAGAACGTCAATCGTCCGGTGCAGACGGGCATCGTCGCCATCGACTCAATGACCCCGATCGGTCGTGGTCAGCGCGAGCTGATCATCGGCGACCGTCAGACGGGCAAGACGGCAATCGCCATCGACACGATCATCAACCAGAAGGGCAAAGACCTCTACTGCATCTACGTCGCCATCGGCAAGCGGCGCGGTGAAGTGGCGCGTCTGGTCGCCATGCTGGAAGAGAACGGCGCGATGGAGTACACCACCGTTGTCACCGCGACCGCTTCGGAAGCGGCAGCCCTTCAGTACATCGCCCCCTACGCCGGCTGCGCGATCGGCGAGTGGTTCATGGAAAACGGCAAGGATGCGCTGATCGTTTACGATGATCTTTCCAAGCATGCCTGGGCGTACCGTCAGGTTTCGCTGCTGATGCGTCGTCCGCCGGGACGTGAAGCGTATCCGGGCGACGTCTTCTATCTGCACAGCCGTCTGCTGGAACGCGCCGCGCAGTTGAGCAAGAAACGCGGAAGCGGCAGCCTGACCGCTCTGCCGATCATCGAAACCCTGCTCGGCGACGTGTCGGCTTACGTGCCGACCAACGTCATCAGCATCACCGACGGGCAGATCTTCCTGGAAAGCGAACTCTTCAACGCCGGGCAGCGCCCCGCCATCAACGTTGGTATCAGCGTCAGCCGCGTCGGCGGTGACGCGCAGACCAAGGCGATGAAGAAGGTCGCCGGCGGTCTGCGCCTCGACCTGGCGCAGTTCCGTTCGCTGGCGGCGTTCGCCCAGTTCGGCTCCGACCTCGATAAGTCCACCCAGCGGCAGCTGGATCGCGGTCTGCGTCTGACCGAACTGCTGAAGCAGCCGCAGTATCAGCCGCTTTCCCTGACCGATCAGGTTGCCATTCTCTATGCCGGCACGCGCGGTATGCTCGACACCGTGCCGGTGGACCGCGTGCGGGCGTGGCTGGAAGCGTTCCTGCGGGCGTATCACAGCCAGTATGCGGATATTGCCGACGACATCGACAGCAAGAAACTGGTTAGCGACGAAACCGAGGCGAAGCTGAAGGCAGCCATTGCCGAGTTCACCGCGAATTGGAGCTAACGCGCGGCGTTTCAACGAGGAGTGGGTAAATGCCATCAGCACGCGAAGTCAGGAATCGCATTCGCAGTATCAAGAACATCGGACAAATCACCCGCGCGCTGGAGGCGGTCTCCGCCTCGCGTGTGCGGCGGGCGCAGGCGCGCGTACTCGCCAGCCGCGCCTTTGCTGAAAAAGCCTGGGAAATCCTGCTGAACGTCCAGAATTCCGCCGCCAAGGGGACGCCGCTTCACCCGCTGCTGACCCCGCGCGCGGAAGTGCGCAAGACGATGATCGTCCTGGTCACGTCGGATCGCGGTCTGGCAGGCGCGTTCAACGCCAATATCATCCGTGTCGCCCGGCGCTTTCAGGAGCGGATGGGCGTCCCGGTCAGCTACATCGCCATTGGGCGCAAGGGGCGCGACTCGCTGGTGCGGGCGCGCCAGAAACTTGCGGCGGAATTCCCGTGTCCGTCGGAACCGACCATCGCCTTCGTTTCGCCGATCATGCGTCTGGTGACGGACGCCTTCCTGAGCGGCGAGGTGGATGAGGTGTTCATCGCCTACACGGACTTCATCAACACGCTCACCCAGCGTCCGCGCGTCTCGCGGCTGCTGCCCTTGATCCCCTATGAGACGACGGATCAGGCGCTGGTGGAATACGTCAAGGATGTGCCGATGGTCAGCGCGACGGGCGCTGATTATGACTATGAGCCGAACGCGGCGGCGATCCTGGATGAGATCGTGCCGCGCTTCACGCTGCTCCAGCTTTACCAGGGCATCCTGGAAAGCCAGGCGAGCGAGCATTCGGCGCGCATGGTCGCCATGCGTAACGCTTCGGACAACGCCAGCCAGCTTGCCGAGGACTATACGCTGCTGTACAACAAGGCGCGTCAGGCGGGCATCACCGCCGAAATTCTGGACATCGTCGGCGGCGCGGAAGCGCTTCAGGCGACGCTCGACAAGTCGGCGGAAGCGATTTTGCAGGCGGCGCGCCTGTCGTCGTCGATCATCCAGCCGACCGGAGCCAACGGCGCGTCGCAGTCCGCCACCGCCGGTAAACCGGACGATCTGACGAAGATCGAGGGAATCGGACCGAAGATGGCGGCGGCGCTCAAGAAAGCCGGGATCGACACCTTCGCCAAGCTGGCGGCATCCAGCGAGGCGGACCTGCGGGCGGCGATCACGGCGGCAGGGATGAACTTTTCGCCGAGCCTGCCGACCTGGGCGGAACAGGCGTCGTATGCGGCGCGCGGCGATTTTGACGGATTGAAGCAGTATCAAAGTCAGCTTGTAGGCGGGCGCAAGGCATAGCGCCTCTCATCCATAGCAGGAGAACGAAGACATATGGCTGAAATACAGGGGCGCATCTCTCAAATCCTCGGGGCGGTTGTCGATGTTGAATTCCCCGCAGGGCATCTGCCCGATATCTACGATGCAATTCGCGTGCCGCGTGAAGGCAACGAAGACCTGATCCTCGAAGTGCAGGTGCTGCTTGGCAACAGCGTCGTTCGCACCGTCGCCATGGACACCACCGACGGCTTGCAGCGCGGTGTACCCGCCTTCGCCACCGGTTCGCCGATCACCGTCCCGGTGGGCGATGCTTCGCTGGGGCGCATCTTCAACGTGTTGGGCCGCCCGGTGGACTTCGGCGCGCCGATCTCGGCAGAAGCGCCGCGTCGTCCGATTCATAACGCTGCGCCGGAATTTGAAGACCAGACCACACGCATTGAGGTTTTCGAGACCGGCTTGAAGGTCATTGACTTGATCGCGCCGATGACCAAGGGCGGCAAGACCGGCATCTTCGGCGGCGCAGGCGTCGGTAAGACCGTCACCATCATGGAGCTGATCAACTCCATCGCCACCGAGCATTCCGGGCTTTCGGTGTTCGCGGGCGTCGGCGAGCGCACCCGCGAGGGGACGCAGCTTTACTACGAAATGGAAGAAGCGGGCGTGCTGCCCAAGCTGGCGATGGTCTTCGGACAGATGAACGAGCCGCCGGGCGTCCGTCTGCGCGTCGCCCTGTCGGGCTTGGCGATGGCGGAACATTTCCGTGACGAAGGGCGTGATGTGCTGCTCTTCATTGATAACATCTTCCGCTATTCGCTGGCTGGTTCGGAAGTTTCGGCGCTGCTCGGTCGTATGCCTTCGGCAGTAGGGTATCAGCCGACGCTGGCGGACGAGATGGGACAGCTTCAGGAGCGCATCACCTCCACCACCACCGGCTCGATCACGTCGATGCAGGCGGTCTACGTGCCGGCGGACGATTATTCCGACCCCGCGCCGGTGGCGGTGTTCACGCATCTGGACGGGACGATTGCGCTGGAACGCGCCATCGCCGCCAAGGGCATCTTCCCGGCGGTCGATCCGCTCGCCAGCACCAGCAAGATCCTCGACCCGCTGGTGGTCGGTGAAGAACACTATCGCACGGCGCGCGAGGTGCAGGAAGTCCTCCAGCGCTACAAGAACCTTCAGGACATCATCGCCATCCTCGGCATCGACGAACTGAGCGACGATGACAAGCTGCTGGTGTCGCGCGCCCGCAAGATCGAGCAGTTCCTCAGTCAGCCGATGAAGGTGGCGGAACAGTTCACGGGTCGCGAAGGGCGCTATGTGAAGATCAAGGACACGGTGCGCGGCTTCCGCATGATCCTCGACGGCGAGCTGGATCACATCCCGGAGCAGATGTTCTATATGACCGGCGCTATCGAAGACGTACTCAAGCGCTACGACGAGGCGGAACGCTAACCGGCGCGCCGGGCTTTGCCAGCCCTGCCGGAAGGCGCTTACGGCGGGGCGGCTGAATGGAGAATTCAATGCCGATAGCAGTGGATATTGTCACGCAGGAGAAAGTCGTCTTCAGCGAGCCGAACGCCGACATGGTGATCATCCCGGCGGTGGAAGGCACGATGGGCGTGCTGCCGCATCACGCGCCGGTGCTGACGACGCTGGGCTTTGGCGAGCTGGTGATCCGCAAGGGACGCGCCGAAGAGCGCTTCGCCATCTATGGCGGGGTGGTGGATGTGCGCCCCGACAAGGTGGTGGTGCTGGCAGACCTTGCCGAGTCGTCGTTCGACATCGATGAAGCGGCGATGGAAGCGGCGCGCGCCGGCGCGGAGAAGGTCATGCGCGAGGGCGTGCCGCCGGAAGAGAACCGGGAAGCGCAGCTGACGCTGCGCCGCGCGGAGCTGGCGCTGAAGCTGAGCCGCAAGGTGAGGACGGGCGGGGCGTCGGTGCTGCGCATCGTGGAAGAGGAAGAGGGCGGCTAAGCGGTCCACTGCCGACTCAGAGTCAAGAAGAGCAGATGAATCAGCGCGCCTGGATGTCACGAGCGTATGTGACGTTCAGGCGCGACTCTTTCTCCCTTCCCCGTAGGTGTGCCGACTGACAGGCGCGCGCTGTCGGCAGGGTTCGGCATGGTATAATCGGTCTGCTTTGATCTGAAATGTGGCGGTCCTTCCGCCGGACAATCTCATGGCAATTCTGGATAAGCGACTTGGCGTTGACCTGGGCACGGTCAACGTTCGCATTTACGAGAACGAGCAGATCGTCCTCAATGAACCCTCGCTGGTGGCGCTCACCGTCGAAGATGAACGTATCGTCGAGATTGGGCAGCCGGCAAAAGAGATGCTGGGACGTGTCGATGACGAAGATGTGCAGATCGTCCGCCCCCTGCAGAACGGCGTGATCGCCGACTACGAAGTGACCGAGGCGATGCTGCGCTATTTCTTCGCCAAGGTCGCCGGACGGGTGCGGCTCTTCAAGCCGACGGTGGCGATCTCCGTCCCCTATGGTGTGACCAGCGTGGAGAAGCGCGCCGTGCGCGAGGCGGCACTGGCAGCCGGCGCGCGCGAAGCGTTCCTGATCTGGGAACCGCTGGCGGCGGCGATCGGCGCAGGGCTGCCGGTCGGCACACCCGCCGGCGATATGGTCGTCAACATCGGCGGCGGCATCACCGAGGCGGCGGTCCTGACGATGAACAACATTGTGCGCGCCGAAAGCGGTCGCGTCGGGGGGCTGCGCTTCGACGAGGCGATCATCAGCTATGTGCGCCGCAAATACAACCTGACCATCGGACAGCCGACGGCGGAATCTGTCAAGATACAGGTCGGCTCCGCCGCGTCGCTGCCTGACGAGCTGTCGATGGAGCTTCAGGGGCGCGACAACGTCAGCGGGCTGCCGCGCACCATCACCATCACCACCGGCGAGATCATCGAGGCGATTGAAGAGCCGCTCAAAGATGTCGCCGGGGTCGTGCGCGCCGTGTTGGGACACACGCCGCCAGAACTGGCATCCGACATCATCGACCGGGGCATCATCCTCACCGGCGGCGGCTCAATGCTGAGAGGGTTGGATCAATTCCTGACGCGCGAGACGGGCGTCCCGGTATACCGCGCTGACAATGCCACCATCGCCTGCGCGGTGGGGGCGGGGCGGGCGCTCAACGACCCGGCGATCCTGCGGCGGATCGCTCAGGGGGTGTAGTTGAGATAGAAGGTCATCCGCTGAAGGTGGATCACGGGGTCGATATACTGCACGTGGACATCGGGCGGGGTCTTGAGGGTGATCGGCGCATAGTTCAGGATTGCCTTGACGCCGGAGGCGATCAGCATATCGGCAACCGCCTGTGCTGCCTCGGCGGGCACGGCGATCATGGCGATGCGCACGCTGCTCTCCTGAATCACCCGGGGGATGTCCTGAATGGGCAGGATGGTGAAACCGCCGTTGATCTGCTTTCCAACCTTGCCGGGGTCGTTGTCGAAGATGTGGACGATGTGGAACCCCCGGTTGGCGAAACCCTTGTAATGGGCGATAGCGTTGCCGAGATCGCCCGCGCCGACCAGCGCGACATCCCACTCGCGCTCGATCTTGAGGACCTGTCGCAACTGCTCCGTCAGGAAGGCGATGCGGTAGCCCGTCCCCTGTTTTCCAAAGCCGCCGAAATGTGAGAGATCCTTGCGAATCTGCGCCGAGCTGATCCCCAGTCGTTTTCCCAGTTCAAGCGAGGAGGTGACTTCGTGCCCCTCCTGCGCCAGACGTTCCAGGGCGCGCAAATAGATGGGGAGGCGGCTGATGACAATATCCGGGATGTTGGATGCCATAGAGGTGCAGCTCTCCTGAAGCAACCCGATCAGACTGGTGATTGTGAAACGTGACTCATTCTAATATTATCATTTCTTGATTTTTCACGCCAGACGGCTTTAACAATCGCCGCTAGGCAGAGTACGCTGGACGCGAAAGACACAGGGCGGACCGTCCAGCCCGCCCCCGTGTCTTTCTGTTCTTCAATCAGAACGGATGAAAGTCCGCGCGGATCCGCTCAGGGCAGCGCCGAGAGGTCGATCTCCGCTTCGGATGCCTCGAGGATGTCTTCGATGCTGGTTTCGATCTCAGCCGTGTTGGGGTTCACGCCGGTGACCAGCGTGCCATCCGCCAGCGCCGCCACCATATCGCGGACGCCGACATCGACGCGCTTGATGCCGCTGCTGATGATCCTGTCCGCACCGGGGGTTTCGCCTGCGCCGAAGGTCGTGAAGTACTCATCTTTATCGACGCCGATGACGTAGATGCCTTCCGCCGCCGCCGCTGCAATTGCGCCGGAGCCGGTGGGACCGCCGCCGCCGAACAGGACATCGACGCCCTCGCCGATGAACTGCTGCGCCGCTGCCGCACCGCGATCAGGAGCGGTGAAGCTGTCGATGTACACGCCGAGGATGCTCACTTCCTTGCCCAGCAGTGACGCCATGTACTGGATACCCTGCTCGTAGCCGTTGCGGAAGCGCACCACCGGCGGAATGTCGATGCCGAAGACGCCGCCGATCACATTGCTCTCGGTGACCATCGCCGCCAGCGCGCCGACCAGGAAGGCGGACTGATCTTCGCGGCCCTGAATGCCGACGTAGTTGGCGGGACCCTCGAACACGAACTGATCGACGCCAATGAAGTAGACTTCCGGGTTCTCCTGGGCAGCAGCGAGCGTCGCATCGGCGATCAGGAAGCCGACGGTGACGACGATGTCGAAGCCTTCGCTGATACAGGTGTCGATGTTGGCGGCATAGTCGGTCTGGGCGGCGGTTTCGATGAACGTCGTTTCGAGGTCGTATTCCTCGGCGGCTGTCAGCATACCTTCGTAGGCGAACTGGTTGAAGGTTCCATCGTTGATCTTGCCGACATCGGTGACCAGACAGACGCTCTCAACGGTTGATTCCTGGGCGGCGGCTGAGACGATACCGAGCAGCAGGATCACGGATGTCAGGACCAGTAGATGAAGCTTGGACATATAGTAAAACTCCCATTACAGCGAAAAACGTTGGTGTGCAAGGATGAGCTTGCGAAACAAAGATAGCATTGTGCCGGACAATACGCCAGCATGTCGAATGATGCTTAAACTGCGCTCACATTCCCCTGATATACTGATGACGTGCTGCTGTGGAGGAGGACGCTCTGTGAAACCAGAAAGCAGCCGAAGAGGACCATGAAAGTACGCCGTTCTATCATCGTGCTGGCGTTCGTGACGCTGGCGCTGCCGCTGGCGATCTTCGCGCGCCGCGCCGCCCGCGACTCCGAGGAACCTGCCGCTGCTTCGCAGAGCCTATCGCAGTACGTCGTCGCGGAAGGTACGCTCGAAGTGACGATCTCCGCCGTCGGGGCGGTCGAAGCCGACCAGGTCGCACAGCTCAGCTTCAGCCTGCCGGGGCGGATCGCCGAGGTGCTGGTCAGCGCCGGGCAGAGCATTCGCGCCGGCGACGTGGTCGCACGCCAGGGGGATGAGACGCAGCGCCTTACGCTGGAAGCGGCGCAACTGGCGCTGGCGGCTGCCGAATTGAACCGTGATGATCTGCTGGCGGGTCCCAGCGAAAGCGACCTCGCCATCGCTGAAGCGAATATCGAGGCGGCGATCGGCGCCTATAACAGCATCGCCGGGGCGGTCGATCCCGATCAGGTGCGGGCGGCTGAACTCCAGGTGGGGGCGGCGCAGCAGGCGCTCAGCGATGCGCAGACCCGCCGCGTCACCGCCGGCGGCTCGCCGGAGCAGATCGCGCTGCTCGACGCCCAGATCGGCGAGGCGTCGTTCAATGCCGAAATGGCGCGGCTGAACCTGGAAACCCTTCAGCAGGGCGCATCGGCGCAGGCGGCGGGCGCCTGTTCCCCGGTCTCTTGCACGTCCTCGGACACGGGTACGTGCAAGTCTTCTGTGGCTTTGGGCGTTGTACGGCCCCGCAGGGTTTGCAGGGCGCGGTTCCAGGTGAATTTCATGGCATTTCTCTCTTCGGTCGGACGGTGTTTTTGGTCTGCTTCTGGACCACCGCTACAGGGCGGCCCATTGAGCGTTGATTCTTCGCATGCAACCCGGAAGCAACAATGCGGCGCCCATGCCAAAGCGCACCCAGTGGCGGTGCATCCACTCCGCCCCCGGAAGAAACACTCACACCACGGACCGCAGGGGGCCGGGATAATCCGCCCAGCACGACTCCAGACCCTCCCATGACCCGTATCGCCGTGATCGAAGATGACCTGCCCACCAGCAACCAGCTGGCAGGCTGGATTCGCAGTGCGCGCAGCGGTATCGTGATCGATCAGTGGTTCACCCGCGATGACGCCGAGGCGGCGCTGGCCCGCGAACACTACGACGCCGTGGTGCTGGACATCGAGCTGGGCCGCGAGCGGCACGCCGGAGTGGCACTCATCAACGCCATCAACAAGCGGCACCAGGGCACGCCCGTGCTGGTGGTCTCCGCCATGCCTGCGGCCATTTACCGCAGCATCATGAAGGCGCTGGACGCCTGGGACTACCTGCAGAAGACCACCTTTGAAGAGGCTGATTTCATCGAGACCTTTCTGGACATCCTGCGCACCACCCAGGCCCAGACACCGCAAGCCACCGACACCGTGGCAGCCGACGCTTTGGTGCTCGATCCGCTGTGGCAGCGCACCCCCACCTGGCGCGGCGAGCGTATCAACCTGCCGCTGACCGCACAGCGCATCCTGGCCACCCTGCACCGGGA
>JABWBO010000005.1 GCA_013360465.1 Anaerolineae bacterium
AGCCCCGCGCGCCGAGCGCCAGCGCGACTGCCCGCCCGATTCCCCGCGCTGCGCCGGTCACCAGCGCGACCCGCACTGCGCGCTCAGACATCGTTGAGCGCCTTGTCCAGCGCTTCCAGGAAGAAGTGATCGCCCCACATCACGCTTTCGTCCACCCCCAGCCCTTTGCGCTGGTGGTACATCCCGTGTTTGAGCAGCCCTTCCCAGCCCGGCGTCTCTGCCGCCAGGAATTCCGGTTCGGTCAGCGTGTCCAGGATGCGATGCGCGTATTCGCGGTAGAAGCGCGCCCGCAGCGGATCGGGCGTCAGGCGGGCGAGGTTGAACATGCCGCTGGCGGCGATTGCCGCCGCCGAACTCTCGTAGGGCAGGGCGGGGTTCGGCTCGCTCCAGTCGTTGGGCGGCACGCCGTGATCGGGCGTGTGTTCGACGTAATAGGCGGCACAGTGTTCCGCCGTTTGCAGAAAACGCGGATCGCCCGTGAATTCGTAGACCGTGCCGAAGCCATAAAGCGCCCAGCACAGCCCGCGCGCCCACGACGAATCATCACGCCAGCCCTGATGCGTGGACTGCCGAATGAACTCGCCCGTCTCGGTATTGAACAGCCCTTCATGCGACGTGCTGCCATCGCCGCGCACCAGATAGCGTCGGGTGGTCAGGCAGTGCTGCGTGGCGACGCGCAGCAGCGCCGGGTCGCCGGTTTGCTGTGCGGCATAGAAGATGATGCCGACGTTCATCATGATGTCGATGAACAGGCTGTCGTCCGACACGAACGACCGCAGATAGCCGCCTTTTTCCTTGAAGCGCAGCGCCAGCGTTTGCCCTGCCTCGACCACCACGCGGTGGATCGCCGGGTCGCCGGTGCGGTCATACCAGCGCTTCCAGGTGGACCAGAACAGGAAGCCCAGATCGTGGACGGTGCGGTCCTGTTTGCGTTCTTCGAGCAGACGGGAGTAGTGTTCCGCCTTTTCGCGCCAGAACGGGTCGCTGTCCCGCCCGGCGATCAGCCACAGCTGCCCGCCCAGGAAGCCTTCGCACCAGTTCGTCCAGCTTTCACCGCCGATCTTCCATTTCCCCCCCTCGGTGACCATCGGAAAGGCGTCGGGGTGGGCAGTGACCAGATGACGCAGCTGGGTTCTGGCGAAGTCAAAGGCGCGAAGATATTTTTCATGCAGTCGCTGCTTGTCCATGCGATATTCTCCGTTCAGCGGAAGGCGATTAACCGGTTACGGTGCGCAGATGGAAGGACTTCGGTCGGGTCAGGCTTTCGTAGCCCAGCACTGAAAGCGTGCAGCCCCGTCCGCTGTCCTTCACGCCGGTCCAAGCCAGCTCAGGGTCGAGGTAGTCGCAGCGGTTCATGTACCAGGTCCCGGTCTCGACCTGATCGCCGATGTGAATGGCGGCGTCGGCATCCTGCGTCCAGATCGACGCCGTCAAACCGTAATGGCTGTCGTTCATGAGCGCGACGGCTTCGGCGTCGTCACGGACTTTCATGATGCCGACGACCGGTCCGAAGCTCTCCTCGGTCATGACCTCCATACGATGATCGACATCAACCAGGATTTGCGGGGCGAGATAGGGCGTGCCTTCCTGATTCGCCGGGAAATGCGCCGGGTCGATCAGCGCTCGCGCGCCCTGCGCTGCCGCGTCGCGGATCTGCCGGCGGACCAGCTCGGCGGCGCTGGTCCGCACCATCGGACCGAGCGTCGTCGTCGGGTCGAGCGGGCTGCCCAGCACATACTGATTGGTGAGGGCAACTGCCCCTTCGACGAAAGCGTCGTAGACCGCTTCGTGGACGTACACCCGCTCGATGCCGCAGCAGGACTGCCCGCTGTTGAACATCACGCCATCCATGACGTTTTCGATAGCATAGGCGAGATCGGCGTCCGCGCGGACATATGCCGGGTCCTTACCGCCCAGCTCCATGCCGGTGGCGATGAAGCGTCTGGCTGCCGCCTCCTGCACGGCATGACCGCCGGGGACCGAGCCGGTGAAGGCGACGAAGGCGACTCGATCATCGCCGATCATTTGGGCAGCGTCCTCATGGGTCATGTGAAGGTGCTGCACCACGCCTTCCGGCATCCCGGCGGCGCGAAACGCTTCGGTATAGCGTTCCGCCACCAGCGGCGTCTGGTTGGAGTGCTTGAGGATGACGCTGTTCCCCGCCATGACGGCGGGCACAATCGAATTGACCGAGGTCAGATACGGATAGTTCCAGGGAGCCAGCACCAGGACCACGCCCAGCGGTTCGCGGCGGATGAAGCGCTGGAAGCCGTCTTTGGCGCGCGTTGGGATGTCCGCCAGCGCCGCCGGAGCGATGCTGACCATGTGGCGCGCCCGTTCCTGAAAGCCGCGCGTGATCTCCATCGGGCTGTAGCGGATGGGGCGTCCCATCTGCCAGCTGATCTCGACGGCGATGGCATCGGCCTGATCGAGCATAGCGCGGACCATGCGCTCGCAGATGGCAGCGCGTTCATCGATGGGCGTCTGCCGCCAGGCGCGCTGCGCCTCGACCGAGCGCGCCAGCGCCGCCTCGATCTGCGCGGGGCTGGCGAGTTCGCGTTCGACATAGACCGACCCGTCTACGGGGGAGATGGTCTTCTGGAGGTTCGCCATGCCGACCTACTCTGGCGTGGTGTAGGCGGAGGTGATGCCGCCATCGACCAGGAAATTCGCGCCGGTGACGAACGACGATTCGTCGGAGGCGAGGAAGAGTACGGCATTGGCGATTTCTTTCGCCTCGCCGAAGCGCCCCATCGGAATGTGGACGAGCCGGCGCTGCTTCTTGGCGTCGGTATTCAGATATTTCATCAGCAGTTCGGTGCGCAGCGGACCCGGACACAGGGCGTTGACCCGGATGTTCTCACGGGCGTGAATCGCCGCCAGCTCGCGCGTCATCGAGAGTACCGCGCCCTTGCTGGCGGTGTACGCCAGCTGTGGAGTCGCCGCGCCCAGCGTCGCCACGAACGACGCCGTGTTGATGATGCTGCCGCCGCCCGCCCGCCGCAGCGCCGGGATGCCATACTTGCAGCCCAGGAAGACGCCTTTGACGTTGATCTGCATGGTCAGGTCCCAGACATCTTCGGTGGTGTTGATGGCGTCGTCGTCATCGGCGTGGCTGATCCCGGCGTTGTTGAACAGGACATGCAGCGCCCCGTACGTGCTTTCGGCTGTCTGGATCATGCGCTCGCAGTCGGCGGCTTTGGAGACATCGGCATGGACGTAGATCGCTTTGCCGCCCGCCGCCTCGATCTCCTGCACCGTCTTCTGCCCTGCCGCGTCGTTGATGTCCACCACCACGACAGATGCCCCTTCCTGGGCGAAGCGCAGCGCCGTGTGATAGCCGATGCCGCTGCCGCCGCCCGTCACCAGTGCCGCTTTATTTTGCAAACGCATGATTCGCAGTCCTCTCGGTGGTTGCGTGAAGTCTCACAGGTCAGATTTGCTCGAAATAGCGCCGGCGTTCCCAATCGGTCACCCAGCGATTGAAGCTGTCGATCTCGGTGCGGAAGAAGTGCGTATAGTGTTCGACGACATCCACGCCGAAGACCTGCTTGGTGAAGCTGCTGTTGGCGAAATGGTTGACGGCGTGTTCCAGGGTATAGGGCACGCGCGGAAGCGTCTGGGCGGAATAGATGTCGCCTTCGAAGATCGCCGGCGGCTCGATATGGTTGGCGATCCCGTCCAAGCCGGAGGCGAGCGCCGCCGCATATGCCAGATACGGGTTGCAGTCCGCGCCGGGAATGCGGCATTCGATGCGCAGGCTGTTCCCGGTCCCGACGATTCTGAAGCCTGCCGTGCGGTTGTCATAACTCCAGGCGATGCGCGTCGGCGCCCAGGAGAAATCGACGTAGCGCTTGTAGGAATTGATGGTCGGTGCGTAAAAGACCATGACCTCCTGGACGTGTGCCATCCAGCCGCCGAGGAACCAGCGGAAGGCGTCCGAGCCGCGCACCGGACCGATCTGCGAATCGCCGATGAAGGCGCTGCCGTCGGCGTTCCACAGGCTCAGGTGGATGTGCGCGCTGGAGCCGGCGGTGGCGTCGGGGGTGGGCTTCGCCATGAAGCTGATGCTCATGCCCAACCGGTCGGCGATCTCTTTGAGGCACTGCTTGAAGACCACGTGCCGGTCTGCCATGCTCAGGGCGTCGGCATAGCGCACGTTCAGCTCATGCTGCCCGTGCCCCCACTCGCCTTTCGACGTTTCCACCGGGACGCCGGAACGCTTCAGGTGATTGCGGGCGTGGGCGGTGAATTTTTCCTGGCGTGTGCCTTGCAGCATGTGATAGTCTTCGATGTACCAGCCGAGCGGATCGAGGTGCGTGTAATCCTTCTGCGCCGCCGCCTTGTAGGAGTCCTCGTACACGTAATATTCGATTTCCGAAGCCGCCATGACCTGATAGCCGCCCCCCGTCGCGCGGTCGAGCTGCCGGCGCAGGATCGAGCGTGGCGCGACGGGCGTCAGGCGGTGGGTCTTTTCTTCCTGCACGTCGCAAAGCACCATCGCCGTCTTGTCCAGCCAGGATGCCAGACGCAGGGTGTCCAGGTCGGGAACCATGTGAAAGTCGCCGTAACCGCGTTCCCAGTTGGCGTACTCGTAACCGCGTACCGGTTCCATTTCCATGTTGACCGTCAGCAGGTAGTTGCAGGCGTGCGTGCCGGCTTCGGCTGCCGAGTCCAGGAAGAACTCGGCGTCGATGCGCTTGCCCATCAGCCGCCCGTAGTGATCGGTGAAGCCGAGGACAACCGTGTCGATCTCGCCGCGCTCGACCCGCCCGGCAAGATCGTCTATCGTCAGCATCCCCTGTAATGTTGCCATCGATTTCTCCCGCAGGTGGGTTGAGATGAAGGTCTATAGACTTGCGTTTTAAGGATTCTGACTATCATATCAGGCTATCGCCGTCTGACAATTGATCGACCGGGACGCCAAGTTGACCGAAACGCGCCAGACCATCCTGATCGTCGATGATGAAGAGAACATCCGCTCCGCGCTCCGCGCCTTTCTCACGCGCATCGGCTATGCGGTGCTGGCTGCTTCCGGCGGCGTCGAAGCGCTGGCGCTGGTGGATCGGCACTCGCCCGATCTGGTACTGCTGGATGTCGTCCTGGACGAGAGCGATCCGCAGCAGATGAGCGGGCTGGAAGTCTGCCGGCAGCTGCGCGCTCGTTCGCGCTTCGTGCCGATCATCATGCTCACTTCGTACCCGGAATGGCAGGTCGAAAGCCTGGGGCAGGGGGCGATAGCCTTCGTCACCAAGCCCTGGGACAACAACGCGCTCGCCAGCCAGATTCGCGCCACCCTCAGCGCCGTGCAGCACATCCGCAAGGAGTCGACCGCCGGCACGCAGCCGCGCATCCTGACGGTGGGAGCGGAGATGCAGATCGACACCGAGCATTTCCGCGTCAGCGTCGGCGGCAGGCAGATCGACCTGACGCCTATCGAGTTCGCGCTGCTGGCATTTCTGGCGCGCCACCCGAACCGCCAGTGGACGCGCGAAGAGCTGCTGACCAACGTCTGGGATTACACCTGGGTGGGCTACGAACGCACCGTCGACCGCCACATCGCGGCGCTGCGCCGCAAGCTGGGGCTTCAGCGCGACGAACTCATCGAGACGGTACACGGTGTCGGCTATCGCCTGGTCGCCCCGTGAAAGGTCGCGCCATGCCGGGCAAACGGCTTACTCTGTACCGACTGATCTACGCCCTGGGGTTGATCCTGTGGGGAGCGCTGACCGTGTACCTGCTCAGCCTCGCCGATCAGTTCAGCCTGACGCTGATCTCCATCCGCTTCGCCTCGACGCTGGTCATCGTCTGGCTGATGAGCGGCGTCGGGCTGCTGCTGGTCGCCGTCCTCAACCTCGCCCGTTCGCGCCGCCTCGCCCGGCATCGCCTGCGCCAGTTCCAGGCGATGGCGTCGGCGCTCAACGAGGGGCTGATCTGGGTGAACAGTCGGGGCAAAGTGCTGTGGCACAGCGACCCCGCCGCCGACCTGCTGGACGCGCGCGGCGAACTTGACCCGCAGGCGGCGGACCTGCTGGATCGCGCCGGCGAGACCGGGCGGACGCTGCTGCAAACCATCCCCATCGGCGAAGCGGGGCGATCTCTCCAGGCGATCCCGCTGGAACGCGGGACCTACGCGCTGATCTGCCGCCCGGTGCAGGCGAGCGCTTCGCAGAACACCTTCTACGAGAACTTCATCCGCCGCATCGTCCATGACATGCGCAACCCGCTGGCGGCGATCATCGGGCACGCCTCCAACCTCAGCCAGTCGTCCGCCGATGACCCGGAGTCCTGGCGGCGGTCGGCGCGCACTATTGAAGACGAGGCGCAGCGCCTGACCCGCTTGGTGGACAGTATGCTCTTTGATGCCCGCCTGGCATATGTGCCGCTTCAGCTTCAGCCTCTTGACCTGGCGGACCTGCTGGAAGAGGCGGTCTATGCCCAGGACGAGCGGGCGCTGCGCGAGGGCAAGACGCTTCAGGTTGAAGCGCCTTCCAGCGGGCGAGTCGTGCGTGGCGACCGCGATCTGCTGGTACGCGCCTTCGAGAACCTGATCGACAACAGCCTGAAGTACTCTGGCGCAAACGGGCGCTTGCAGATACGGTTAGAGGATGTGAACGGCGTCTATCGCATTCAGTTCATGGACAACGGCGAGGGCATCCCCCCGGAATATCTGCCGGACCGCATCTTCGAGCCGCTGGTGCGGGCGCGCTCGCACGGCAGCGGCAGCGGGCTGGGGCTGTCGATTGTCCGCAAGATCATCGCAATGCACGGCGGGATGATCACTGTCCAGAGCCGGGTCGGCGTGGGCACGACGATGACCATCGATCTGCCGAAGTCGGAAGGGTGAGTCTGTGCGCAGGCGGGAGCAGGTGAACGAAATTTGCCGGCACTGGGCGGCGCGAATCGTCCTGATCGTTATGGCGCTGTCTGCCGGCGCCGCCTGCACCGCCGTCGATGTGCAGGTGGCGGCGCTGACCACGCCGACCCCCGCGCCGCCGCCGACCGTCTACGTACCGCCGGTGACCGTGCAGGCGATCTCCGCCGCCGGCTATGTCGCCTATGACACGCCGGACGACAGCGAGGTCAGCGTGCTGAACATCGCCGATCCCTACCTGGTCTTCGCGTCGAGCGGCGTCCACATCGAGATGATGCCGGGCTGGAGCAGCGGGACCGAGTATTTCGTCGTCAACACCGGCAGGGGGATTCGCCTACGGGCGACCTGGCGCAGCCTGTGGACCGCCGACAGCAGCGGGGCAGGGAGCGTGGGACTCGAAGTGTGGCTGAAGGTGGCGGACGCCGAGGGCGATTACCAGTGGGTGGATTCGGCGGTGACGGCGGAATTCGAATCGGGCGGACCGGACCACCGCGAAGAGGTGCTGGACACGACGATCTATCTGCCGGGGGCGGGGCGTTATCAGCTGCGGGCGCGGACGACGGTTAGCGCCCGCGACCACACCGCCGGGGCGGAGAACGCCGGGGAGAGCGTTTACGAGACCGAGATCATCGCCCTGAACCAGCCAGAGTCCTACCTGAACGCCGTCGAAGACCTGACGCCGCGCCTGGGCGACCTGGAAGCGGAGCAGCGGGCGATCCTCGACTGGCGCGGTTGGCGCTATGGACCCTGCTTCGCGCAGACCGAAGATACCCCGGACGTCACCCGTCTGCTGGACGATGCCTGTGTGGCGTCTGAAGCGGGCGACTGGGAGACGGCGGCGAACGCCCTCCAGGATGCGCTGGGCGCGCTCGGCACGGATGCCGGGCGGCAGAACCGGCTGCGCCAGCAGCTCGGCACGCTGGCGGCGGTGAGCGGCAACTGGAACGTCGCCGTGCGCCATTTCCGCGAAGGGCTGAACGCCGCCTTCGCCACCGACGACGCCTTCGAGATCGCCATCGCCCTGCACAACCTCGCCGTCGCGCTTCACTTTGCCGGCTTCGAGGAAGAGGTCGAGCCGCTGCTGTGGGCGTCGATCACCCTGCGCGATCAGATGGGCGACTACCCGGCGGCGCTGCTGAGCTACTTGCAGTTCGCCGTCTGGTGGGAATCGCCGGATACGTTCGCCTGGGTTGTGCCATCGCTCTACGAGAACGGTATGCCGCACGCGGGTCTAGCGCAGGCGTGGGCGGACGAACTGGCGGCGGAGGCGGAAGAGGGTGGGTAGGGGTGGGCGGCGTGGGAATCGAAGGATTTTGCGCTAGACTATTACCAGGACCGACCATCCCTACGGACGCTGCCGATGGATAAGCACCGCTTTGATCGCATTGTTCAAATCCTGCTCCCTGAAATGGGCGACACCGGCGCTCGCCAGGCGCTGGTCGAAAGCGCGCTCTATGGCGCATCGATCTTGCAGCGCATCGAGTGGGGGGGCGCGGCGCGGACGTTCACCGTCCGGTTAGTGCGTCTGCTCCACGACTATGGTGAGGTCGCCCCTGGCAAACCCGCGCTGGTCGCCCTGCTCGAAGAGGTGCGTGGACAGGTCGGCGCGGATAAGCAGACGCAGATCGACGCGCTGATCGCCGAGATGAGCGCCCCGCCTGCCGCGCAGACGATCACCCCGCCGCCGAAGACTTTCACCGAGGGCGATCTGTACGTCTTCATCTCGTATGCCCGCCCGGATCAAGCCGTCGCCGAAAAGGTCGAGGCATTCCTCAAGGCGGCGGGGGTGCGTGTCTTCCGCGATACGAGCGAAATCCGCGAGGGCGCAAACTGGGACATGACTATCGAGGCGGCGCTGCGCGACTGCGGGCGGATGGTCCTGCTGCTCTCGGCGGCGTCGATGCCCTACCGTAAGGAAGTCCACCGCGAATGGTTCTACTTCGATCAGATGCGCAAGCCGATTTATCCGCTGTACATCCAGGCGTGCGACCTGCACAGCCGTCTGTACGCCTACAACTACATCGACGCCCGCGCCGACCTGCAAACCGCGCTGGATCGCCTGCTCAAGGATCTGGGGCGCGATTTTGACCTGCCCGCTGCCGGCACGGGCGCAGATGTGATCGGCGTGTTCCCCGATGCCGACGTTGCGCCGCGCACCCTGCCCGAATCCCTACAAGCCCTGCTGGATGCGGTGCGCGACCCGGCGGGCAGTGTGGTGCTTTCGGTGGAGCAGGCGCGGGCGGTCGCTGATCATAAGCCGACCAGTCTGACCGAATACCGCCTCGGTCGCATCGCCGAATGGTCGCTGCCCCGCTACGCGCTGGATGACCGCTTCGTCAACCTGACGCTGCTGCTGGACAAGGGCGAAACCGACCCGCAGCGCTGGCAGCGCGCCGAAGACTTCCGCTTCAGCGATCTGCGCGATGTGCTGGCGAAAGTACCTGATCCGGCGTTCGTGCTGCTCGGAGCGCCCGGATCGGGCAAGTCGACGCTGCTGCGCCGTTTGCAGCTGGATCACAGCATCGACCGCCTGCGCGATGATGGCGAAACAGGCGATGCCATCACCTTTTTCATTCAACTTAACGGCTATCGCCCCCGCGCCGATGGCGTGCTGCTCGACCCGCGCGCCTGGCTGGAAGCGCGCTGGAGCGAGCGCTACCCGAATCTGCCGCCGCTCGATACCTATCTCAAGTCTGGCAAGGCGCTGCTGCTGCTGGATGCGCTCAACGAGATGCCGCACCGCAGCGCCGCCGAGTATCACGCCCGCGTCGGCTTGTGGCGCAGCTTCGCCCAGGAGGCGGCGCAGTTGGACAATCGGTTGATCTTCTCCTGCCGCAGCCTCGACTACAGCGCCAGCCTGAGCAGCCCGGACCTGCGCGTGCCGCAGATCGAGGTTCAGCCGATGAGCGCCGAGCAGGTGCGCCGCTTCCTGAACGTCTACATCCCGGCGCACGAGGCGCTGATCTGGCGCGAACTGGATGGATCGCCGCAGTTCAGCCTGTTCCAGACGCCATATTTCCTCAAGCTGCTGTGCGAACAGGTCGAAGCGACGCGCGCCGTCCCCAAAGGGCGCGCGTCGCTGTTCACCGGCTTTGTCCGTCAGGTCCTCTACCGCGAGATCAACGGCGATCTGTTTGAGCCGGACACCCTGCTGACCGGGCATGATCACCAGAAGCTGAGCCTTGGCAAATGGCGCAGCCCCTTCGACCTGCCGGAACGCGGCGTGCTGATCCCCAGGCTGTCGGCGCTGGCGTTCACCATGCAGGTGAAAGGCTTGGAGACGGAAGGCGCGCAGGTGCGCATTGACTACGACGACGCCTGCGATCTTCTCGCCCATCCCCGCAGCGAGGACATCCTCAAGGCGGGGATCGCGCTCAACGTGCTGGACGAGGACATCACGCAGTACGAGATCGCCTTCTTCCACCAGCTGCTGCAGGAGTTCTTCGCGGCGCGCCAACTGGCAGAGAACCCGAACTCCGCGCTCGTCCACGTCGAATGGGCGGCGGATCAGGTCCGCCCGTCGCTGGATGAAACGCTCGCCGCCCTTGCCGATGGCGATCCGCTGCCGCCGCTGCCGCAGACCGGATGGGAAGAAACCACGCTGACCGCCGCCCCGATGGCGAAGGACCCGAACGCCTTCATCCGCGCGCTCATCCCGCACAACCTGCCGCTGGCGGCGCGCTGTGCTGCCTCAGCGGAGGTCAAGGTCGATGCCGACCTCAAGCGCGAAATTCAAAATGCCCTCATCGCTCGCACGCACGATATGAGTGCCGACCTGCGGGCGCGCATCGCGGCGGGCGAGGCGCTCGGCACACTCGGCGATCCGCGCTTCGAGAGGCGAACGGGCGCGTATGGTGACTACCTGCTGCCGCCCCTGGTCAGCATCGACGGCGGGACGTACCCCATTGGCGAGGACGCAAGCGGATACGACGACGAAAAACCGGCGCATACCGTCGAACTCGCGCCGTTCCAGATCGGCAGGTTCCCGGTGACCAACGCCGAATACGCGCTGTTCGTGGCAGCGGGCGGGTATGAGGAAGAGCAGTGGTGGGACACCGACGAGGCGAAGGCGTGGCTCAGGGGTGAAGGATCGAATGAGGGCGGCAAACGTCAGTGGCGGGAGAATCGCAAAACGCTGCAGGATTGGAGCGAAGATCATATCCGCAGCCTGGTAAGGCAGAATCGGATCACCTCAAAGCAGGCAGGTGACTGGATCACCATCCGTAATTGGAGCGATGAGCGGTTTGAGCAGCAGCTTGATGAATGGTATCCCTCTGGCAAAGTTTTCCGCGAGCCTGAGTACTGGAACGATGCCCGCTTCAATCACCCGGCACAGCCCGTCGTCGGCGTGACGTGGTTCGAGGCACGGGCGTACTGTGCGTGGCTGACGGCGAATGCTTTTCCTTCAACGCATCCCTCACCCCCGACCCCTCTCCCACAGGGGGAGAGGGGAGAAGTGTTTACCCTTAACCCCTCTACGCCGGCTATGCATTACCCACAAGTCGGGGAGGGGTTGAAAGTGGGGTAGAATAGGAGATGTTGAGGGAAGAATTATGAGCCAACCATCAAACGCTCTCCTAATGCTGCGCCCTGCATGGTCACTCCCCTCATCCTACGGGGTGTGTTCGTGCGAAAAATGTTCCTTTTTTCCCTCATCCCCCCTTCCAAAAAGATGTGGGTAATGCATAGCTCCAATTGGAGAGGGGCAGGAAACCGTCAGGTTTCCGGGGTGAGGTTGTGTGAAAACCGGCTTTGCAGACACGCTCTGAGGCGAAGGAAGAAGAATAGCGCCGGGTAGGTCTGGTCTGCACGGATGATGGGCATATGCCCCGAAGGCAGCAGCTCTGCTTCAAACGCCGTCAGGCACATACAAAACCGGACACGGCAGCCAGCCTGCCGTGTTCCGCGTCAGCCGGCTGTCTGCTTGATCCAACCGCCGAGCAAGCGCCCGATTTCCGCGACCATCCGGCTGACATGTTCGTACTGACCATCGCTGAGCCAGCGCCAGCGGTGTACGAGCCGCAGATACAGGCGCAGCTTGTTCAACAGCGCGTCGGCGCGCCGCAGATGAGCCTGGCGCTCCTTGCCCGTGTGGGCATTGGCGTCAAAGAGCGCTTCCTGAAAGTCGAGCGCGGCGTCTTGCAACCGCTTGGTTGTCACGAATCGCTGCCGCTGTGGAAAGCTCAGGCTCCGGGGCAGCAGCCAATCGAGCAGATCAAACGTTCGGGTGAAGATGCCCCACGCTTCGGACATTGACAGGTTTCTTTTTGTGACATAATTGCGATCAGGAAAAGCGACGAGGAGATCATGCGTAGAATTATCATTCACCATACCGATCCGGATGAAGCAGCGGCTTACTGGGTGGAATGCCCCAGCCTGGGGATCGCCAGCATGGGGGACACCGTTGAGGAAGCAGTCCGCATGATCCACGAGGCAATCGCGCTGCATCTTGAAGATCTGGCGGCGCATGGCGAACCCATCCCGCCTGAAGATATGGAGACGATTCCGAATGAACAGCAGCTGGTGCTGGATGTATGATCGGCGTTCCTTCAGTCAATCCTGAAGCCTGCATCAAAGCCCTGCAAAGAGCGGGGTTCTACATCTCCCGGCAAAAAGGCAGTCATATCCAGATGCGCCGGGATGAACCACAGCCGGCGCGCACCGTCCCTGTTCCGATCAGCCGAAAACCCCTGCCGCGTGGGACACTGCGCTCAATCATTCGGCAAGCCGGGTTAACCGTTGATGAGTTTGCAGCGCTGCTGGACTGAAAATCAACCCCATTCGCGCGCCCCAAAAACCGAGCTTCGACAGTCACGCCGGTCAACGCCTGAAGGGTTCCACGAAAGGATAGCATCATGGGCAAGGAGCAGCTCGAGGGCAGCAGCCACAACCCACGCGCCGCGCCGGGCGCTTGAACGGATGACCGGGGCGTAAAGGAGTCACGTCCCCTCGCCCCGTGCGTGTGGGAGAGGGGATACAGGGATGAGGGGAACCCCCTAAAAAAGTCCCGGCTCGAAACCGGCGTTCTTGACGGAATCGTCACATCTTCGTCAACTTCTGGCACAGGTCCTCCGCTATGCTCAGGATGTGTTGTAAGAGCATGTGAGGGAGGGCTTATGCCGACCAGCAGACGTGATTTTCTCAGGTTTTCGACGAGCGCGCTGATCGCCGCTGCGGCGGGGAGCGGCTACGCCTCGGCGGTCGCCGCCCAGCAGGGGGCAGAGACTCTGCCCGCCGCCCGCGACCCGGCACTGCACTTTTTGAACCGCATCACCTACGGTCCGCGCCCGGAAGAGGTCGAGCGCATCCGCCAGATCGGCATCGAGGCGTATCTCGACGAACAGCTCCACCCGGAAAGCATCGACGACTCGGCGATGGACGAGCGCCTGCGGCAGTTCCCCATCCTGTTCATGGACCGCCGCGCCATCCACATCCTGGGGACCGATGGACGGGTCTGGTTCGCCCTGATTCGCGGCATGATCGAGCGCGCCGCCTACAGCAAACGCCAGTTGTTCGAGCGCATGGTCGAGTTCTGGACGGACCACTTCAACGTCTCTGGTGACGACTACGTGCCGGACATGGCGCTGATGCACCGCGAGGTCATTCGCCGGCACGCGCTCGGAAAATTCCGCGATCTGGTCATCGGCACGGCGCAGCACCCGGCGATGCTCTACTACCTGGATCAGGCGTACAGCGATAAGGAACACCCGAACGAGAATTATGCTCGCGAACTGCTGGAGCTGCACACGCTCGGCGTCGATGGCGGCTACAGCGAGGCGGATGTCAAGGAAGCCGCCCGCGCGCTGACCGGCTGGACGGTCCACGACGGCACGGAGACCGGCTTCTTCTTCGACGCCGAGATGCACGACTTCGACGACAAATTCATCCTCGGTCACGAAATGCCGGAAGGGCGCGGCATTGAGGACGGGCTGCACCTGATCAGCATCGCCGCCAATCATCCCTCGACGGCGCACTTCGTCTGCCGCAAGCTGTGCGTGCGCTTCGTCAGCGACGATCCGCCGGAAAACCTGGTGGAAAGCGCCGCCCAGGTCTTCCGCGAGACGGGCGGCGAGATCGCGCCGGTGCTGCGCCACATCCTGCTCTCGGCGGAATTCCAGGCGTCGGCGGGGCAGAAGCTGCGCCGCCCGCTGGAATTCTTCATCGGCGCGATCCGCGCCACCGGCACGACGGTGCGCGACGACTGGTTCTACCTGAGCCTGCTGGAAGACCTCGCCCAGGTCCCGTATCAGTGGAGTCCGCCCAACGGCTACCCGGATGCCGCCGGGGCGTGGCTGGGGTCGAGCAGCCTGCTGGCGCGCTGGAACACCGCCATGACCCTGACTCATGCGGCGTACAGCGAGCAGGACAGCGGCATGACGACGCAGCTTCGCCAGCGCCTCGGCAGCCCGGAGAGCATCGGGCAGATGGTCGATGCCGCCGCCGCCCAGGTCTTCGGCGCGCCTCTGCCACAGGCGGAACGCGCCCAGTTCGTCGCCTATGCCTCGGACGGCGGCGGCGAGCAGGCTGCGGCGTCGCCGCGCGTGATCGCCGACAAGCTGGGCACGCTCACCGGGCTGATGCTGGCATCGCCGCTTTTCCAGTGGAGGTGAACCCGATGCGGCGGATGCCGCTCTGCACCACCGATGATCTGACACGAGTCGCAGCTATGGGAGCATCTGCATATGCCTACACGACGTGATTTTCTGCGTGGAGCCGGCGCATTGGGCGCTGTCGGGGTCAGCAAGCGTTTCTTCCCGGCGTGGATGCCGCGCCTCGCCTTTCGCCAGGCAAGCCAGGCGAGCCGGGGGGATGTGCTGGTCGCCATCTTCCTGCGCGGCGGCATCGACGGCTTGAGCGTGGTCGTGCCCTATGGCGATGGCGCACACTACTACGACGCCCGCCCTACCCAGGCGGTCGCCGAACCGGGTTCGGGGAGCAGCGCCGCGCTCGATCTTGACGGCTACTTCGGGTTTCATCCGGCGTTCGCCCCGCTGATCGATATCTACCAGGGCGGCGCGCTGAGCGTCGTCCACGCCACCGGGTCGATTGACCCCAGCCGGTCGCACTTCGACGCCATGCAGTTCATGGAATATGGCACGCCGGGCAGCAAGACGACCGGGACCGGCTGGATCGGGCGGCATTTGCAGACCGCGTCCTGGCAGAACGACTCGCCGTTCCGGGCGGTCGGCATGGGGGCGATGTCGCCAGCGTCGCTGCGCGGTGCGACGCCCCTGTCGCTGCGCTCGATTGCCGATTTCCACCTGCGCGGGCGGGAAGGTGAGCTGCGGCGCGCCCAGCAGTCGCTCATGCATCTGTATTCCGTCAGCGCGCCGCAGGATGCCCTGCAGTCGCAGGCGGGGCTGGTCTTCGAGACCATCGACCTGCTGCAAGCGCTGAATGCCGTCACCTACCAGCCGGCGAACGGCGCGGTTTACCCGGAAGACGAAGAAGGCTTTGGCATGGGGCTGCGCCAGATCGCCCAGTTGATCAAAGCCAATGTCGGCTTGGAGGTCGCCTGTCTGGACCTGGGCGGCTGGGACACGCACGAGAACCAGGGCACGCATGACGGCTATTTCCAGAGCCAGCTTGCCGTGCTGGCGCAGGGCTTGAGCGCCTTCTATGCCGACATGCAGGACCTCATGCCGGGCGTCACAGTGGTGACGATGAGCGAGTTCGGGCGGCGGGTGGCGGAAAACGGCAGCGCCGGCACCGATCACGGACATGGCAACTTCATGCTGGTCATGGGCGGCGGGGCGCAGGGGGGGCGGGTCTATGCCGATTGGCCCACGCTCGCGCCGGAAGTCCTGAACGATGGCGATCTCGCCATCACCACCGACTACCGCGACGTGCTGGCGGAGATTCTGACCTACCGGCTGAACAACCCGGCGCTTGACCAGGTTTTCCCGAATTTCACGCCGACACCGCGCGGCATTGTCACCGCTCGCTGAGGGCATGATCACCGAAGAGAGGAAGCAGATCACCATGCGAACGCGATTCACCCGTCTGATCCTGTGCATCCTGGCTGCCGCGCTGCTGGCGCTGGCGGCGGGCGGCGCTGCTGCCCAGACCGACGATCTCAAAGCCAACGCGATCATCCTGATCGTCGCCAATTCGGACCTGTTCGCCGACTGGCTGCCGAATTATCCTGACTATCAGGTCAACGCCAGCGGACCTGACGAGGATGGCAACTGGTACATCGAGTTCCACGACTCCGCCTGGGAAGAATGGCTCGGCTACGCCGTGATCAACGAGACGAGCGGCGAAATTGTCGACTCTTTCGCGCCGAAGCCGCTGCCGGCGGATGTCTATCAGCAGCAGCTCGAACGGGTCACGCAGAAGATCATGAACGACCCGGAGGTGCTGGGCTGGCTCGATAATCAGCCGGAGCTGTGGGATACCTACATCGATTTCAACCGCTGGGACCGCGTCTGGCAGGCGTGGTTCAGCCGGGGGATCATCGGCGTGGTGGTCTCGGCGGGAGTCGACGAACAGAACGGCAGCGTCTGGATCAGCGACATTTCCGACCCGAACGCGCTCGATGAGGAAGACGCCCTGAACGACGCCCGCAGCAGCGCCATCAACCTGGCATACAGCGCGCCCGGCATCGACGTGGCGCTGGAGGGACATGACCGCTGGATGAGCTACGCCGAATGGCAGTACGACCAGGTGTGGAGCGTGACCTTCGCCGCCGACGATACGCGCCTGTTTTACGCGCTGGTGGACCTGGCTGAAGAAGAAGTCCTGGACTCTTCCGTCGGTTGATCGGTTCGTGGTCGAACGGTCTCCGCTCAGCATCAGGAGAGCCATGTGCCGGCACATGGCTCTCCTGACATCTTGGCTGCACAGTTGGTCCCCCTTCTTGCCGCGCGCTATACTGTTCACAAGCCCCCGTACCGTGCGCCTGACGGCGACGCCTGGACGGCTTCCCTGACTCGAGGAGGACACAATGGCATACCTTCCCGCGGAAACGCGCTATGACTCGATGCAGTACCGGCGCACCGGACGCAGCGGCTTGCTGCTCCCGGCGGTGTCGCTGGGCATCTGGTATAACTTCGGCGGCGTCGATCCGCTGGAGAACGCTCGCGCCATGCTGCGCCGGGCGTTCGATCTGGGGATCACCCACATTGACATCGCTAACAACTATGGACCGCCTCCCGGCTCGGCGGAAGAGACTTTCGGGCGTGTGCTGCGCGAAGACCTTGCCGCCTATCGCGACGAGCTGGTCATCTCCAACAAGGCGGGCTATTTCATGTGGCCCGGTCCTTACGGCGAATGGGGGTCGCGCAAATACCTGATCGCCAGCTGCGATCAAAGTCTGAAGCGCACTGGGCTGGAATACTTCGACATCTTCTACAGCCACCGCCCCGACCCGAATACGCCGCTGGAAGAGACGATGGGCGCGCTCGATTATCTGGTGCGCAGCGGGCGGGCGCTCTATGCCGGCGTCTCCACCTACAGCCCGGAGCAGACGCGCCAGGCGGCGAAGATTCTGCGCGACCTGGGGACCCCCTGCCTGATCCACCAGCCGCGCTACAACATGTTCGACCGCTGGATCGAAGACGGTTTGCTCGACGTGCTGCACGAAGAGGGCATCGGCTGTATTGCCTTTTCGCCGCTCTGTCAGGGGCTTCTGACCAACAAGTACATCCGCGCGGTTCCCGACGACTCGCGTGCCGCCAAGCTGAGTGGTCGCTTTCATTGGGGCGACGAAGTGAGCCAGGAGCGCATCGAGAAGGTGCGCAGGCTCAATCAGATCGCCCTGGACCGGGGGCAGGACATGGCGCAGATGGCGGTGGCGTGGGTGCTGCGGCATCGCGGCATGACCTCGGCGCTGATCGGCGCGAGCCGACCGGAGCAGATCGACGATATCGTCGCTTCGCTCAGTAAGCTGGAATTCAGCGCCGACGAGCTGACCGCAATCGACACCCTCCTGGCGGGGTAGACGTGAAGTTCACAGTTCCAGCGCGGCAAAGAACGGTTATAATAATCGTAAGAATTTTCTCTGGCGAGCCATTCGCCTGAAGGGGCAATCCGATGCGACGTTTTCTTCCGCTTATACTGCTGATCCTGCTTGCGCTCGTGGTTCCGGCTGCGTCGGCAGAAGCGGTACCCGGCGACATCATCGACGCTGGATTCGATGGATGCAATGCCTATGTTACCTTCATCATGCCTTATCCGCCGGGCGATACATCGCCGCAGGTCGTTGGTCCAACCAATACGGTTTACGTGGTCGTGTTCGATAATGGGCTGGTTGTGGACTTCTATGAAGTGACTGGTCCCGCCGGCGACACTTTCACGGTCCTGCATCCCATCACACAGTTGTACGACAACGAAGATTTCGTATTCAACCTCAACTACAACAGCGATGACGATGGTTCGGACTACTATGACTACGTACTCGTCAATGTGCCGAATTCGGTCGCCGAAGGCTGCATGACGCAGACGGGGAACTGCCCATATCCGCTGACGGGCGCTCTGGGACAGGGGCGGGTGCTTGTATCAACAGCGGTCTACTACGGTCCATCGTACGATACCCTGACCGGCATCGTGCTGCCGGTCGGCACATCCTGGTGGATCATCGGCGCGCGCGATGGCTTCTACAAGCTGTTCATCGCCTGCCAGGCGAATTACGTCTGGGTCCCTGCCGAGACGCTGGGATCCAACTTCGATGTCGTCTGGGGCGGCGCGCCTCTCCCTGAGTCGGGGAGCGCCTCCGACTAGAGTCTGTTTATGATTGCCGCCGCGCCTGCTTCTTTTCGCAGTCCTTGTGCTGTGGATATGTGGCGCGGCGGTGGTTGTGCATCGCTCATGGCAGGTGTCAGCCATCGATACCCAATGGATATCCTTCGCCCCTCCCATCAGCCAATAGTGCTTCCGCTTCAGCCGAATTGTTGATCACTTTTTTGCCTGGTTCAGCTTCTTGTTCTGTTCCCGTGATTTAGCGTCAGAACGGCGGAATCAGCACGCATGATTCGTCAGACGCTTGCGGAGCAGACTTCTGGCTAACCCACGTGTCGGGCTGTATACTCAAATTGAGGGATCGAATCGGTTTGAGAACTGCGCACGGAACGCCCATTCTGCGATAGGTTATCCGTTCATGTCAGCGTACCCACGCCTCCTGTTTCTCAGCTACGCCCATGCGGACTCTCTTGCCGTACGGCGCTCGTTCGTGAAGCTGCTTCGCGGCGCTGGCTATGCCGTATGGATTGACAGGACGGGATTACGGGTTGGGCACGACTGGGCGGTCGAGATACGGAGCGCGATAGCCTCAAGCGATGCATTCCTGGTGTTTTTGTCGCCCAACTCAGTGCGCGAAGAGTCTTACGTCAATCAAGAAATCAAATGGGCGCTCCAGAATCGAAAGGTGATCTTTCCTCTTTTGATCGCGCCTTTCCCCAACAGCGATTTGCCCGAAAACCTGGAGGGACTCCAATGGGTAGACTTCACCGACCCGGACGATGCTATCTGGGAACAGCGCTCCACAGACCTGCTTGATCACCTGAGCCGGCTTGACGAACGACAAAGCCCGCTCCCCGCTGACTTGAATATCCTCCTGCCGGATGCTCCTCCTTCCTCGCCTCCAATTTTTGACGCACCCCTGGCTTTACCGATCCCTGCCCCACCCAGTGACGATTGGGTGGAGATCAAGCCGGGCAGCGGCAGTGCGCGCGGTGCATCAAGAAGTGAGAACTATTCTGTTTCGCGTCTGATAGGCATCAGAGACATCAGTGTCTTTCGAAAAAGCGACGACTATGATGCCCGTCTCTGGTGGACGACGATGGGATGGGATTGGATAGCTAAGTCAAGGGGAACGATTGCATCAGGGGATGCCGGCGGGGTGGTGAACTCCGCTCATGTCAGTTGGTACGAGGCGGTCGCTTTTGCGAGATGGCTGTCCTTCCATCACTTCGGCTCACCCGATCTGATCCGTTTGCTGAGCGTACACGAGTGGATGAGGTGTATTCATCAGGTGAAGGAGAAAGGGTTTCTGTCTTATGGAGATGAGTGGTGTCTGACCGCCTACGCCGGCGAGTATGATGCAGCCCTTGAAGCCCTTGAACAGCGTGATAGCGCTTCAACCAATTACTTGTTTGACGTTCTGCGCACGGTGTGTTCCTGGAGCGGCACACCAGCCGACATCAGCCGCAGAGCGATGAAACCTGAATTCCCCGGGGCGGGCTTTCGGCTGGCTTGTTTCCCCGACTTGTCGTCAAACCGTTGAGGGGGTGAAGCGATGTACATGCTTTGGCTAACCCAAACTGCTCCAGTTCTGGAGGAACTGATCAACGCGAAGCGCATAGCTTTCCGGGAAACCTTCGATCTGTCGGCGATCAAGAAGCTCGACGACGCCGGGGGACGGCAGAATCCGAGCGGCTACTGGACGAATCTGCACATGAAATATGGCGCATTGGGCGACATTGCGCTGCCCACTCAAAATGCACTGCGCCGCATCGCTTCTCTGTATTCACAGTGTATCCCGCCGATGCGTATTCGAGAGCTAAAAGCCATCCCGGCAGAGATGATCTGGACGACGAACAGCTCAGACGACGATGACGGACATGCCTTTATCAGGCAGTTCGCCGCCCAACTGGGAATCGAATTCGCCGCCGATTTGCCCAACCCCAAAACGCAGCTGATCCTGATCAGTCCGGAACACAGCGCAAACCTCGTCTCTATCTGGCGACAGTATCTCTCCCAGGTGAGTCTCGTGATCGTGCTGTTAGGGACATCTTACCGCCACGTTCGAGAGGACCTGCACCTTCCGGCGGAATGTTATGCGCCACTCCTCAGTACCGACACGTTGACGACAGTCGATGAGAATATCCGCAAGAAGATGATCCCGGAAAGGTGAGATGCGATGTCGTCTGCCCAATCAGAACCGGCTGTGAATGAAATCCTGGACCGAGCCAGTGCGCTGGTTGACAAAGCAATCTATAAAGGCGATTTCTGGCTGTCGGTCGATAAGCCGACGAACTACTGGATTTTCCTGGATGATCTGAATACCAGCGCTTTTGTCGATCCGTTGACTGCCGTGTTTGAGACAGTCTTCAAACAGTTCCTGGCTGCCAACCCCGGGGAATGGAATGTACTCTACTGTCGTCAGTTTCTCTCTCATGTGACCGAACTTGGCGATTTGATTATGCCGCTGGCACTTGGCATAGAAGCACTTCAGAAAGCCGGCTATGAGGATCGCCTGCGATTGATTCCCATAGGGATTAGCGAACGGCGGACTCTCACCCAGATCAGCGATGAACAGCGCGCTCAACTCGCTTCCGGCTCCTGCCTGATCGTCATCGCGCTCTCGGTGCATGTCAATCTGATAGAACATATGGCTGCCGATGTCGCCCGGTTGGGCGGAAAAGTCACGCACGTATTGACCGTCGTGGAGCGTGAGGAAAAAGGACGCCCGATTCTTCAGCGGATGGGGCTTAGCCTCATACCAATGATGGTCTGGCAGCAGACAGAGGATGCGCTGGCGGTCTCCAGCGTCCTCAGGAGTTTTGACGCGGTTTATGAGCCATATCATCGCTATTTCCAGGAAGACTTCGTCGACCTGGATGAAATCCTCAAGCTCAGCCCGCCCAAAGAGACTTCCAAACTGCGCAACAAACTGCGCGACCTTCAGAGCCAATTGCCGCCGCCGCTCTATGCCAAGGCGGAAAAAATCATTCGCGGGGTTGATGCCCTCTATGAACGAAATCAGGGCATTACCCATGCCGATACAGAGACGATTCAGCGCTGGCTGCTGAAGAGCCTTTCAGCGGATGACTTCAAAGCGATGGCGAGAGTGGCTTTTGCCGCCTGGGCAACCCCGGAACGCCTGACCGGCGAAGGCGTTCAGCACATCAATCTGGCAAATGACATCATGGGGCGTGAAATCGCCGAGACATCACAACGCCTCAAGCTTCAGATGCTGCGGATTCTTGATCTGGGGGCGGGAGCGTTGGGGACAGTCGGACGGGTTGTGCGCAAGCTTGCCGAGACCAACACCCCGGTGAGTATCGATGCGGTCGAATTCACCCACGAGCTGCTGGCAGCCGCTTATGCAAGGCGTCTCGAACTGGAGAAATCGTATCCCAATTGCAGTATTGTCGTGCATGATCAGGAAATGCTGACCTACGTGCGCGCTTTGCCGAATGACAGTTATCACTTCATCACCATTTCCTATGCCATTCATCACCTGCACCCTGATGAACAAGGTGCGCTGGTACAGGAGATGCACCGATGCTTGCGCCCCGGCGGCGTCTGCTTCATTGCTGATCCTCAGGAAGGCAAGTCGGACTTCAACCGCAATGTGCTTCTTCGGGAAGAGCCAGAAGGCGTTTTCGCGATCTTCTCATCTCCAGAGAAGATGATTATGTCCATGGAGAAAGCAGGATTCACGCGAACGCAGATTCTGGAAAAGGATCAGGAATACAAGGGATTTCTCGTCTGCGGTACAAAGCAGACGCAGGACCCGGCTTAGAGACTGTTTGAAAAGCCGGTTTTCACACAACCTCACCCCGGAAACCTGACGGTTTCCTGCCCCTCTCCAATTGGAGAGGGGCGGTTGAGCGCACAGGAGGTGGAACATGCTTGACCGCAATCAGCTCGTCAGCCTCATCCCATCTGCGATTCAGTCGGTCGAACTTGGGGCATGGGGCGAGAGGGTCGCCGGCAAGGTCCGCGACATCTACCCATATGGCGAGGACCTCGTCTTGATCGCCACCGACCGGATGTCAGTCTTTGACCGAGTGGTGTGCGCTGTCCCCTATAAGGGGCAGGTCCTCAACCAGCTCAGCCTGTGGTGGTTCGATCAAGTACGCGATCTGGCGGCGAATCACGTTGTCGCCGCGCTCGACCCGAACGTCGTTGTCGCTCGGCGTGCCGAAGCGCTGCCCATCGAGGTTGTCGTGCGCGGCTACATCACCGGGGTGACCGCCACCGCGCTGTGGACCCTCTACTGCGCCGGGGACCGCCAGCCCTACGGCATCCCTCTGCCGGAGGGCATGAAGAAGAACGATAAGCTTCCGACGCCGATCATCACGCCGACCACCAAAGCGCTGGTCGGGAGCCGCGACGAGCGGCTGACCCGCGAGGCGATCCTCGAACGCCGCATCGTCCCGCCGGCGCTCTGGGAAGAGATCGAACACGTGGCGCTGAAGCTTTTCGAACGGGGACAGGCGGTCGCCTCTCGCGCCGGGCTGATCCTGGTCGATACCAAGTATGAATTCGGGCTGGTCGATGGCAGGCTAACCTTGATCGACGAGGTACACACGCCGGACAGCAGCCGCTACTGGACTCAAGAATCCTATCAGGCGTCGCACGGTGCTGCGCCGCGAAACTTCGACAAGGAATTCCTGAGGGAATGGTATGTCGCCAACGGCTATCGGGGGGAAGGGACGCCGCCCCGCCTGCCCAAGGACGTGATCGCCCAGGTGGCGGAGCGCTACATCGCCGCCTACGAAAGACTGACCCGCAGCACCTTTGCGCCAGAGGCTTACGATCCGCCGCCGGCGCTGCGCATCGCCGGCACGCTGCGCGACTACGTGGAACACAGCCGGCAGGGATAGGGCGATGGCGGGTGCAGAACGACACCACCCGCCATCGTCGGAATGCCGTGAGAAGCGGCGGGGCTACTGCCGCCTTCTCGCTGCGCCGCGCGCCGCGCTCAGCGCGACGCGAGTCCCGTTGGCTTCCGCCTGTGCCAGCCGGTCGCGCGCGCCCTGGATGGCGTCGGGGCTGTAATTCGGCAGCCAGCGCGCCTGTGCCACCAGCATGTCGTCGGTCATCTGCCAGACCTCTTCAGGATTGCAGACCGCGCCGACCAGTGGATCATGCAGCATCGCCTGTTTGAGCAGCGTCACGTCGCCGTGAACTGCCGCCTCCATCGCCATCTCCTGCACGCGGACGCTCGCCGAGCAGGTTGCCGCGCACGCCAGCGGCAGAGCGCCTACGACGGGCATGTTGATCCCGTTCGCATCCACATAGCCGGGGATTTCGATGACGCAGCCCTCCGGCAGGTTGGTGATCTGCCCGTGATTGACGATGTTGAAGTGTCCGCGATAGATGCGCCCGGTCTCCAGCGATTCGATGATGTACGAGCCGTGTTCCAGGCTTCGCTCTTCCGCTGTGATCTTCGTCGGTTCGCCCGCCATCCAGCGCGGGAATTCCGTCTCGAACCAGCGGCGTCCTTCGGTGCAGACGCGCAGATAGCCGCCGGTCTCGCCGTGAATCCAGTCGGACATGTCGATCCAACGGGGGATTTCGTCGAGGCGCTTGCGATACCAGGGCAGGTATTCGCTCAGATGCCCATTGGATTCGGTGCTGTAATAGCCGAAGCGGCGCAGCACATCGATACGCACTTTTTCTGTCTGTCGGTAGGTCGGATGCGCTTCAAACAGGCTCAGCAGGTGGGGAATCATATCCATGCCGCGCCATTGGACTTTGACGTACCAGGTCTGATGGTTGATGCCCGCCGCTGCGATATCCACATCGCGGTGCGTGACCGTTTCGTCCGGCGCGATCCTGCCTTCGCTGCGCGCCCACAGGGTGATGCAGTCGGCGATCTGCTGATGCCCATGCTGGATGCCGTGACATAAGCCGATGGTCGGCACGCCGCCGTACTTGTTACACGCCCAGGTGTTCATCGCCATCGGGTTGGAATAGTTCAGGAACAGCGCATCCGGTTTGGCGGCAGCGCGGATGTCGTCACAGATCGCCAGCAGTTCGGGGATCGTCCGCTGTCCGTACATGATGCCGCCCGCGCACAGCGTATCGCCCACGCACTGATCGACGCCATATTTCAGCGGGATGTCGATATCCAGGGCGAACGCTTCCAGCCCACCCTGGCGGATGGTGGAGATGACGTAATCGGCGCCTTCGAGCGCTTCCAGCCGGTTCGTCGTCGGCAGCACCTGGGCGGGCAGGGCGTTGGCGGCGATGTCGCGCCGGCAAAGCTGAGTGACCATATCGAGGTTGTGTTCGGAAATATCCATCAGCGCGAAGGTCGTGGCTTGCAGTTCCGGCACGGACAGGATGTCGTACATCAGCCGCCGGGTGAAGCCCACCGATCCTGCGCCGATCATGGCGATCTTGACTGCGTTCATAACCCACCTTCTCTGTGCAGCGCATAAAACGCCCATAGTGTAGCGCGCGCGCCGCAGAATGGTGGGCTGGTTCCTCAGTCGATTACGGCGCTGTGTCAGCGGGTTTGACCGGCAGGATCACGGTGAAGGTCGTCCCCCTGCCTTCTTCGCTCTCGACCATGATCACCCCGCCGTGCATCTCCATCGCCTGTCTGGTGATGCTCATGCCCAGCCCGGTTCCCGATATGGCTCCGACGTTCGATGCACGGTGAAAGGGTTCGAACAGATGCGCCAGGTCCTTAGTCGGGATGCCGATGCCTTCATCCTTGACGGAAAGCACCTGTTCTTCGCCGTCGTCGGAGAGGCGGACGAGTACCGGTTTCTCGATGGGCGAATACTTGAGGGCATTGGAGATCAGATTGCCGATGACCTGGCGCATCAGACGCACATCGACATCGGCGTTCACCGGGGGGGCGTCGCAGGTGTAATGAAGTCTGCCCTGATGTTGGACGCTGCTGTCGAATTCTTCGATGATCTCGCGACACAGGTCATCCAGATTGTGCTGGGCAGGTCTGAACTCGACGCGCCCCGCCTGGATGCGCGCCAGATGCAGGACATCCTCCATCACATCTTTCATGTAGATGACCTGCTGACGTATCTTGACGAGGCGCGCCTCGATCTGATCTTCGCTCATCCTTGACCGATATGCGGCGAGCGTTTCAGCCGCCGCCAGGATGGTCGCCAGCGGGGTACGAAACTCGTGCGACGCCATCGAGACAAAGCGTGATTTCAGTTCACCCAGCTCTTTCTCTTTGCGCAGCGCCTGCCGCAGTGTCTCCTCGCTGTGCTTCAGGTCCGTGATATCCCAGTTGACGCCGACCATCTTCAGGGGATCGCCCGCCGCATCGTACAGAGTGATCCCGTTGGCTTTGAGATGGCGGATTTCGCCCGTCGGACGGACGATGCGATACTCGGTGTCGTACGGCACACCTTCGTTGAGCGCCGCCAGCGATAAACTCAGCACACGGGTCAGATCTGCCGGGTGAATATATCTGTTGGCGGCTCCTGGCGGCAGCGGAGTCTCCTGTGCCGGCAGCCCGTGAAGCACGAACATGCGCTCGTCCCAGATCAGCCGGTCGGTCTGAAAATCCCACTCCCAGGTGCCGATGCCACCTGACCGGGTCGCCAGATCGAGATGCTGCGATAGGGAGAACGTCCGTTGTTCGGCGCGCTTACGCGCCAGCAGCGAACCCGCCGTCAGCGCATACAGCGTCAGGATATCGATCTGCGGTTGGGTGATCGGGCGGCGCTCAAGCGCATTGTCGATCACCAGCCAGCCCAGCAGCTCGCCATCCCACAGGGCTGCCGCCGCGCTGCTGCCGCCGCCGATCGGTTGGAAATCGACGTAGAGCATGGTCTCTTCATCGAAAACGAAGCGCTCGCTACGTTCCGAGGCACGTTTCAGGATTCCCGTCAGGCTGGCGGGGTCCCGGCGGGTTGGGCGACCGTCGACGACTCTGCCGTTCATGTCGGTGACGTAAGTCCCGACGGCTGCATCGTGTGCCGGATCATAAAGCAGGAGTTCCAGCCGCTCAAAGTCGAAGCGCGCCAGCCCTTGCTCGACGATCACCCGGTAGAAGTCGTCCAGCATTTCCGTCCGAGCGAGCTGGATGCTGATGTCGTGCAGCGCCTTGAGGTACGCCTGGAATTGAAGTTCCTGGTGGAGCGTCTGTTCCAGTGCCCGCTCGGTCTGCTTGCGTTCGGTGATGTCGCGGATGATACACACCAGACTTGTCACAGAAGGTTGGGTTCGGTTCACCGGCGCAATGCTGATCTCCGCGTCGAACGAGGAGCCGTCGGCGCGCCAGAAGCGCGTTTCAAGACGCTGTCGGCTGTGCGACGCTGCTGCGCTTTGCACGATGGCATTGACGGTGCCGGCGCTCGCCGGTTCGACGAAAGCGTCCAGCTTTCGCCCCAGGGTATTCTGCGCGGGGAGACCGGACTGCATACCAAAAGTATAGTTCGCCTGTTGAATGCCGTTGTCCACGTCCAGCAGCAGGATGCCATCGCCGCTGTGGTCGAAGATCGCTTCGATGCGGTTCTTCACACGTTCCAGTTCGGCAGTCCGCTCGATCACCCGCGCTTCGAGTCGATCATTGGCTTCTTCAAGCGCTACTTTTGCCAGGTGCTTGTCGGTGATGTCGGTCGCATGGATCATGGCAGCGTAAGTTCTGCCCGCGCCATCCCGTACCGGCTGGATGCTGGTTTTGAACCAGCACTGTCTTCCGCCAAGAAGCACGCTGGTTTCCAGAGTGAGTCCCTTCTCCGCGTCCATACAGCGCCGAACGTCGGCGAGGATGCTGTTCGCCTGATCCTGAGGAAACAGATCGTAGACGCTTTTGCCCACCAGCGCTCCCGGAGCCACACCGAAAGGGTGTGCTGAAATCCCATTGAGATAGAGATAGCGCCCGCCGTAATCGACCATCGAGATCGCCGCGTCCGAGCTTTCCAGCAGGCTGCGATACCTTTCCTCGCTGGCACGCAGCGCATTGTTGAAGTGCTGACGGCGTATGATGGGAGCGATTTGTCCCAAGGCGACCTTCAGGAAATCGAGCGTCGATTCGTCGTGAGGCATCACCTCAAACTTCATGAAGACCAGCACCGCCAGGACCTCACCCGCTTCGACCACCGGGATAGACACAGACCCATGCAGTCCCGCCTGACGCGCCGCATCAAGACGAGGCATAAAGGCTGAAGACCCCTCTTCTACATCGGGTATCCAGATCGCCGCCTGACTTTCCCAGGTGCGACCGGGTATGCCTTCGCCCAGACGAAAGACTGTCGCCTGGGTGATGGCATAGAACGGCGACAGCAGGGTGGTGTGATCGGGATGGATGCAGTGCGCCGGCGCGCAGCGCAGCAGGTGCGCCTCACGATCCAGCAGCCATACCTCGCTGTAGATGAAGGCGAATTCCGCACAGATCAACCTGAGCGTGGTGCGCAGAACATCGTCCAATTCGACGGACACGTACGTCTCGTTCAAGAGTCGGTACAGAAAATGGAGTCGTTCCTGTGCTGCCCGACTTTCGGTGATGTCGCGCCCAACCCCCTGATATTCGATGAAACTACCATCGGCGTCGAAGAGCGCGCGATCCGTCCACTCGATCCAGCGCCGGCTCAGGTTTGTCATGATAGACCGATGCACGGACACCGAGACCGGATTGTCGTGCGTCAGCGCCCGGACATGAGCAAGCGCGCGATCACGGTCTTCGACGGGAATCTGCTGCAAAAGGTTTGCCCCCAGCAGGTCCTCACGCGTCTGACCGCGCCACTCACAGTAGGCGCGATTGACAAACGTCAGAATGAAGTCGGTGTTATAGCGGCAGATCAGTTCTGTTTGATGCTCAACAATACTCTCATAGCCGGCTTCGCTGGCGCGCAGGGCGGCTTTCATCGCCTGAACGGTTCGACGCAGTCGGCTGGTCTCCAGTTCACGCTCAATCAACTGGGCAAGGCGCGGCAGATCGCTCGCCTCGACGGCGGCGCGCGCGCCGGCACGAATCAGCGCCGCTGCTTCTCCATTCAGTGCCGGCATGATGATGATGACCGGCGCGGCGGATTCCAGCGCCTGCGCAGTCTTCAGAATGTCATAGGGGCTGGTGAATGTCACCACTGAATCGCATAGGACGAGATCCCAGGAATGCTCCGCCAGCGCTGTTTGCAGCGCCGAGAAGGATGTGACGCGATGAATACCGGGGTCGGCACCCTCTTCGCCGGCATACAGTAAAAACATCAACTGAGCTTCATCGAGGGGGGAATCGCCGATGAAAAGGATGCGTTCGCGCGTGGAGATCGGATCTGACAGCAGGCTCATGGCTCTTGTTTTCCATGAATTGGCGGCTACGCTTCGGGGGATTACCCAACCGACAATCTTGAACCTTCAATGAATTTTAGCACCAATGACGACTGTCCGATCATTAGCCTTTGCCCGACTGGCTATCGAATTTCACATGATGCGCTAAAATCATGGGTGGATGATCTGGACGCCGGATCATCCGCTGTCCTCTTTGAGTCAATCGCACTTTGCGATCACGCAGGATGTGGAAGGGAGATTCCCCAATGCAGAAAAGGCTGTTGTTCGTGCTTCTCGTCGTACTCGCCCTGATGGTCTCGGTCGGCGTCGCCGGCGCGCAGGATGGCGATCTCGGCAGCGAAGCAAACCCGATTCAGGTGTATTTCGTGCCCTCCGTAGAGGCGCAGACCATCACCACCGGCGGCGAAATCATGGCGGCGGCGCTGGAAGAGGCGACCGGGCTGAAGTTCGAAGTATTCGTCCCGACTTCCTACGCTGCGACCGTCGAAGCGATGTGCGCCGCGCCGGGCAGCTCGATGGGCTTCATCCCGGCTGCCGGCTACGTCATCGCCAACAACCGCTGCGGCGTCGAAGTTTCGGCGGCTGCGGTACGGCGCGGTTGGAACGTTTACTGGGCAGCCTACATCGTGCGCCGCGACAGCGACATCTATACCTTCGGCGATCTCGCTGGCCGCACCTGGGCGTATCCTGACGCCGGCTCGACCTCCGGTTTTATCATGCCGTCGGTCGAACTACAGGCGGCGGGCATTGTCACCGGTGAAGGCGTCGAAGCCGGCGGACACAACCAGGTGGTTCAGGCGGTCTACAGCGGTGAAGCCGATTTCGGCACGACCTTCTTCAGCCCGCCGCTCGTTCCCGGCGTGCCCTGGGCTATTGGCGATCTGCCCGAACCGTATGATTTGACGGTGGATGAATCGCGCATTGCGGAAGATGGCAATCTGTTTGTCGGCGATGTGCGCATCCTCGATGCGCGCGCCAACATCCGCGAGACCGCGCCGGATGTCATCGACCAGGTGCGCATCCTGCGCCTCAGCGCACCTATCCCGAATGACACGCTGAGCTTTGGTCCCGAATTCTCGCCGGAACTGAAGGCGCAGATCCTAGACGCGCTGTATGCCTTCGCTGAGACCGAAGCCTGGGATGAGTCCATCGGCAGCGAGGATTTCTACGGGTGGAGTGGGCTGTCGGAGATCTCCAACAGCGCTTATGACCCGGTGCGTCTGCAGTTTGAAATCCTTGGGCTGACCGAAGAAGACGTCTTCAACTAGGTCCATCCCTCCCCACGTGAGTCTTGAGACGGGCAGAGGCGAAAGCCTCCGCCCGTCCTTTTGGAGGCGTCTGCCAGTCCTATGCTGATTATCGAAAACCTGACTAAGACTTACGACAACGGTTTCACTGCACTGCGCAACATCAACCTGGAAATTCCCGATGGGCAGTTCGTCTCCATCATCGGCTTGAGCGGTTCCGGCAAATCGACCCTGCTGCGCTGCATCAACCGCCTGATCGATCCAACCGATGGGCGGATCCTCTGGAACGGACTGGACATCACCCGCGCCACCGACGACGAGCTGCGGCAGATTCGGCGGCGCATCGGCATGATCTTTCAGCAGTTCAACCTGGTCAAGCGTTCCAGCGTCCTGACCAACGTACTTTCCGGGCGTCTGGGCTATATGAACCCGGTCTACAGCCTGATCAACTACTTCCCCAATTCCGAAAAAGAGCGGGCGGTCGCCGCGCTTCAGCGTGTGGGCATCGCCGATAAAGCCAACAACCGCGCCAGCGCCTTGAGCGGCGGACAGCAGCAGCGCGTGGGCATCGCCCGCGCCCTCATGCAGGAACCGGAGATGCTCCTGGCGGACGAACCGGTCGCCAGCCTGGACCCGGCGACCTCGCATTCGGTCATGAAATATCTCCAGCTGCTCAACGAGGAAGACGGCATCACCGTGCTGTGCAGCCTCCACTTCCTCAGCCTGGCACGGGCATATGCCGACCGGGTGATCGCGCTCAAGGATGGGCGGCTGGAATTCGATGGACTGCCGAAGGACATCGATAACGAGCGCTTCAAGCAGATCTACGGCGAAGACGCCGTCGAAGTCGAGATTCACTAGGAGACCGGATATGAATGCTTCCGCTTCCGCTTCATCCGGTTCTCGCGCCGCGTTCCGTCGCCTGCTGTTCGTAGGAGGGGCGGTGCTTCTGCTGATCATCTTCGCCTATGGCTGGACCGTCACCGACATCGATTTTTCCGTGCCGCAGCAGCCCCAGCGCCAGGAAAACGTCGGCAACGCCCTGCGAGAGCTGCTCTCGCCGCGCGTCTTTGACCAGGACTACGAGATCCTGAACACCACGACGAGCTTCGGCATGAGCTGTTCTGACGGCTGGTCGGCATCCGCGCCGGCGGTGGACGGAGACCAACCGTACATCATCATCACGCCAACGTGCGCTGAAAGCGGCGAGGTTGTCACCATCGACGGCTACAACTTCGCGCCGGACTCTCTGGCGCGCGTGAACTGGATCGGTTCAGACGGCGAACGTCGTATTCGTCAGGTGATCGGCGCGAGCGAAGACAACTTCGTCACCGAAAACGACGGGACGTTTCAGGTGCAGATCGACGTGCCGCGCATTCGCGGCAGCGCCGGCGAAACGCACACCATCGAAGTTCAGGGACGTTTCCCGATTGGCTCGCCGCGCCTGAGCGAGACGACGCTGCTGGTCCTGGAGAAGATGAGCGAGACGATCTTCCTGGCACTGATCGCCACCGCGGTGTCCATCCTGCCCTCGGCGATCCTGAGCTTCCTTGCCGCCCACAACCTGATGCGCCCGATCAAGATTCCGCTCGGCAATCTGCTGGTCACCTTCATCCTGTTTCCGGTGGGCGCTGTTATCGGCGCGCTGATCCTGGGCGGGGTTGGCAAGTTCGCCTTCAACCTGGTCGGTGCGCCGGCGTCCACCGCCTCCGCCGGAGTGATTCTCCTGTTCGGCACAGCGGCGGCGACTCGGCGGTTGGGGGCGAACGCGCTCAACGACCATCCCTCGATCCCTCGTACACTGCTCAATGCTGCTCTTGGGGCGGTCGCCGTGACCGCCGGCATAGGGCTGCTGGGCGGCGTCAGCGCCTTGATCGGACGATACACCAGCGAAGGTGATTTTGGCTTCATCGGTGTGTTCCTCTCGTCCGTCGGTCAGCTCATCGATCTGATCATCGTGCTGATTGCCGCCGTAGTCGGCGCGTTCACCCTGTCGTCGATGGGCACGACGCTGACGCGCGATGCCTTGAAGGAGGTTTCGCTGCCGCTGAGCCGCATACTCGGCGCGGTACTCGGCGGTGTGGCGGGGATTATCCTGCTCGGCGCTGCTGCGACCGTCAGCCTTGGCGCGGCGTGGATGGGACTGCTCCCGCCGATCATCGCCGCGGCTCTGGGCGCATCGGTCCTGCCGTCGCTCTTCCAGCGTTTTTTCCGGGGAGGGCAGCGGCAGATCGTCCTTTCCAGGACGGAGCGACTGCTGAACATGGCGCTGTCCTGGATCGGGGCGCTGACGGCGTTCGTCGTCACGTTTGCTGTGCTGAATGTCGGACGCGCGCTGGTGGAAGGATCGGCTCCGCCTCGCCTCGTGCTGTTCAACGTGTTGGGGGTGGACCTCTACCTCTATGTCGCCGAGGCGATGCTGATCGGCGCGGTGCTGGGCGCAGTGACCGGCGGGATCGCCGGCACGCGGTCGAGTTTTCCGGCGGGCAGCGTGCTTTACACCGCGACCCGCACCATCCTGAACGCGCTGCGCTCGATTGAGCCGCTGATCATGGGGCTGGTCTTCGTGATCTGGGTGGGCATCGGCCCGTTCGCCGGGGTACTGGCGCTGGCGCTGCACTCCATCGCCAGCCTGGGCAAACTCTATTCCGAGCAGATCGAGAGCATCGACAGCGGTCCTATCGAAGCGCTGGAAAGCACCGGGGCGAATCGCTTGCAGACCATCATGTACGCGGTGGTGCCGCAGATCATCCCGCCCTATATCGCCTTCACCATGTACCGCTGGGACATCAATGTTCGTATGTCCACGATCATCGGGTTCGTCGGCGGCGGCGGCATCGGCTTCGTGCTTCAGCAGCAGATCAACCTGCTGCGCTACCGTGACGCCGGCGTGGCAGTCCTGGCGATTGCTATCGTCGTGTCGATCCTGGATTATGCCAGCGCCGCCATCCGCGAGCGGTATACCTGACGCCTGTTATGAACTTCTCTCACCTCAACCCTCCAGCCCTGTTCTCCCACAAAAACGGGAAGAAGGGGGACTATGCTTGAGCAGCCCGATCTCGCAGAAGTGGTCATTGCCGACTTTCTGCGCGATGCCTACGATGTGCCCGTGTCAGCGCTGACCTTCCTGCCGCTCGGCGCTGACCGGAACACCGCCGTCTATCGCGCGGACGCCGCTTCGGGAGCGCGCTACTTCGTCAAACTACGGCGCGGCGCGTTCGATGAAACATCGGTCCTCGTACCAACGCGCCTGCACAAACAGGGCGTGACGGCGATCATCGCCCCGATCCCGACCACCGCCGGACGGCTGTACGCCGACCTCGGCGAGTTTCGAGTCATCCTCTCCCCGTTCATCGATGGGCGGGATGGCTGGCAGGTCGATCTGTCGGATCGGCAGTGGACGGAGTTTGGACGGGCGCTGCGCAGCATTCATGCGGCGGCGCTCCCCGCCGAAGTTCTGATGCAGATCGGGCGTGAGCGCTACGCTTCGGAGTGGCGCGATCAAGTCCGCCGCTTTCTGGTCCGTGCGGCGGCGGAATCCTTTGCCGATCCGGTGTCGGCTGAACTGGCGGCGCTCCTTCGCGGCAGGCACGCCGAGATCGCCCGATTGATCGCCTGCGCCGAGGCGCTCGGTTCGGCGCTTTCCCGGCGCGCACTGCCTTTCATCCTGTGTCATGCCGATATTCACGTGGGCAATCTGCTGATCGCGCCGGAGGGGACCGTCTATATGGTGGACTGGGATACCCTGATGCTTGCGCCGCGCGAACGCGACCTGATGTTCATCGGCGGCGGGTTGAACGGCGCGAAGTCCGACGCCGATCGCGAGATGCGCTGCTTTTATGAGGGATACGGCGCGGTGCAGATCGACACGGCGGCGCTGGCGTACTACCGCTGCGAACGAATCGTGCAGGATGTCGCCGCCTACTGCGAGCAAATCCTGCTGACGGCAGGCGACAGCGCCGACCGACCGGAAGGACTGCGGCAGCTGCGCAGCCAGTTCGAGCCGGGCGCGGTGGTGGAGTACGCCTTTCGGGCGGCATCGGCTGCCGGGTGCGGCGGATGAAGCTCCGCGCCCCGCCGGCATGTACGCGCCGGCGGGGCGCGGTTATCTGGCGTGCCTTACAAGCCGAGCTTGCCCGGCGCGCAGATTCCGCTGGGGTCGAGCGCCAACTTGATGCGCCGCATGGCGTCCATGCCGGCATCGCCATACTGCGCCTGCATGTACGGCGCGAGGCGTATGCCGACGCCGTGATGGTCGTTGATCACCGCGCCGGCGCGCAGCGAGGCTTCTACCCCTGCCTTGAAGATGGCGTCGTGCAGCGCTTTCGCCTCCGCCAGGTGTGATGGACCGACCGGCACTTTCATGCGGGCGTAGATCATGCTGCCCCACTCATACCAGTGCGAGAAGTGCGTTGTCAGCGACAGGTTGTATTCCGGCGGGCAGGCGGCGTGAATCGCCCGGGTGGTCTCGTGGTAGACGGCTTCGATGTGGGCGAAATCTGCCACCGTGTCGATAGTCCCCCAGATCGACGGGAGTTCCGGCGCATAGGGGGGATAGTAGAAGACGTAGCGCCGATCCCACCACACTTCGCCGATGCGCCCCGACAGCTCGCGCCCGCCGTGTTCGCGGCAGATGCGCGCCGCGATCTGCGCCTCCATCTCGACCAGTTCGGGATACTCGCCGTCGAACATCATCACGAAGGTGGGATGTTCCAGCGGCGTCTCGACGGCGCGGGCGAGGCTGTGTGAGGCGGCGTGATGATCGTACAGGCGCATGACCGGCGGCTTCAGCCCGGTCGTCATGATGATCCGCCCGGCTTCGATGCCGTCGCTCAGGCTTTCGAAGGCGCAGACCACGAACGCCCGCCGTTTCGGCAGCAGATGCAGCTTGACGGTGGCGGCGGTGATCACGCCGAGCGTCCCTTCCGCCCCGACGAGCAGCTGAGTCAGCTCAGGACCGGCGGCGTGGCGCGGCACGTTCGGCGTGTTGACGATCTCGCCGGTCGGCAGCACCCATTCGACGCTCAGGACATGTTCTTCGATCTTGCCGTACTTGCCGGACAGCACGCCCGACCCGCGCGCAGCGATGCTGCCGCCGACGGTCGCCCATTCGGCAGAGGCGGGGTAGTGGGTGAAGGAGTAACCCTGTGGGTTGAGCCACGCCTCGAAGTCGCGGCAGGCGATGCCCGCCTCGACCGTACAGGTCAGCGACCTGGCGTCGAGATGACGGACACCCTGCATCCCCTTCAGATCAAGGATGATGCCGCCCCGGTCGGCGTTCGCCGCGCCCTGCACCCCGCTGCCACCGCCCCAGGCGGTCAGCGGGATACCATAGAGGTTGGCGAAGCGCAGCACGGCGGCGACCTGTTCGGTCGTCTGCGGGCGTACGGCGACATCCGGGCGGCTGACGGGCTGATCGGCGGCGGCGGCGGCGATGGCGTACCACCACTGGTCGTTGGCGTACTGCACGCGGGCATCCTTCGCCGGAATGACGTTCTCTCGTCCGACCAGCGCCGCCAGTTCACCGGCGAGGGCGGATACCTCAAGCGGATTCATTCCTCACCCCCCGTCGTATGTCCCATTGTGTGTCGCAGCGCATGATGGCGGCATCCCTGCCGAAACTGCTCAGGGCAGCCATGCCTTACCTTCTGTGAAGTCGCGATTCTTGATCGTGACCTCGACCTTTTCCAACTCGGCGACCGCATCAATGAGATGCTGCGAGAAGCGGCTGAAGGCGACTTCGCCCTTCTCCGCCGTGCCCCTGTGCGGGTTGCCCATCGTCCCGCTGTCGGTGAATTCCTCGTGGTCGAAGGGGAAGTTGAAGTACTGGTAGCCCTGAAATTCAGCATCGGGCATACCATCTTTTTTCGCCCAGGCTTCGCCAAGCCAGCGCGGCGCGTGCGCCTTATCGACATGCGCTCGGTCCAGCCGCACCAATCGGGGATCGTGGGCGAGGCACTGGCTGGTCTCCAGTTCGCCGGCGTGCCAACCGGGCGTTTCCTCGACCGGTCCTTCCAGCACATCCTTCAACATGCCGATGTAGCGTTCGGCATACGGTTTGTAGTAGGCGATCAGCGCGCCGGTTTCATAGCGCAGGCGGCGCAGCACCGGGTCGATGACCTTGACGTTCGAGCCGTGCCCATTGACGAAGATCAGGCGGTTGAAGCCGTGATGAATGAGCGACCGCCCGATGTCGTAGATCAGATTCAGGTAGGTATCGGCGCGCAGGGTGATCGTCCCCGCGCCGAAGCCGGGCGCGCGCATGTGCTGCGGCGAATAGCCGAGCCAGAGGGTGGGTGTGTACAGGATACCCGCCTGTTCGCCGGCGCGGCTGGCGACTTCTTCGGCGGTGATGGTGTCACAGTACAGCGGCAGATGAGGTCCGTGCTGTTCCAGGCTGGCTTTGGGGATGAGAATGGTATCGGAGTGTTTGAGGTACTCCTGCACATCGACGTAGCTCAGGTCGCCCAGGCAGAAGGAGGGAAAGCCGAGTGATTTGGTGGCGCGTTCTGACATGAGATTATCCTTTGAGTATTCCTTGCAGCGCGTCAAGCGCCGCGTCGGCGAAGGCGTCGTCGTTGATGTGCGCGTCGATCTCCTCGTAGACGATGTCTCCACGCAGCCCGCTGCGCAGCCGCTCCCGCCGCCGGCGATCCCATTCCGCGTCCCAGAACGTCCCACCGCCGGCGTTGTCCATGACCGATATGCCCCGCAGGGGGACGAGCATCCGCACTGGAGCGGTCGCCTGATTCAGCTTTTCGACGACGAAATCGACCGCCTTCAGCTGCTCTTCCAGGGTCAGCCGGACGAGCGTGAATTCCGGGTTGTGGTAGTACATCAGCCGGTCGTGAAACTGCTCCGGGACTTCGTGCCGCGCCCCGAAGACCATGAAGTCCAGACAGCCGGGCACGATCACCTGCGGTAGTCCGGCGCGCAGGGCGGCGTCCATACGGGTCGGACCGCCGTTGTGAAAACCGCCGGCGATGAAGCCGGCAACTTCGCTCAGGGTGTAATCCAGCACGGCGGAAAATGCGCCGCCGTCGATCAGTGCTTCCATCGCCGCCCCGCCGACGCCGTTGGCGTGAAAAATCACGAAGTCGCAGCCTTCGGCTTCGATCTGGGGACGGATGCGCATCAGCGGTCGGGTGGTGTTGCCGAGCATCGTCGCCGCCAGCGATCGACGTCCGGCAGGGTGAGCCATGCTCTCCGGGCGATCGACGTAGGCTTTCGCCATCCCGGCTATCGCCGCCGCCGCGCTGTCGAAGATGGGCATACTCACGGCGTTCAAACCGAGGATGTCCACCACCGAGTGCATGACCAGCACATCTTTTGTGCCGACGAACGGCGCGAACTTACGATGCCCGCTGGCGATGGGCGAGACGATCAGCTTGGGAAAGCCGACCGGCAGCACCTTCATCGCCGCCGCCGCCAGCACCGATCCTTCTGCTCCGCCAAGCGCCGCCGCGCCGTGAATCCTACCTGCCTGAAACAGATCGAGCGCGATGGTGCGCACGCCCTTGAGCATCTCCTCGACGGCTTTGCCGCGCGTCCCGGCGTTCCGCAGGCTGTCGATGTCGCTGCCGGCGGCGTGGGCGACCACTTCACGGGGGAAGTCGGCGGTGATGCCCTGCGCTTCCCCCAGTATGCCCGAATCCAGCACCAGCGTCTCGCAGCCAAAGGCGCGCACGCGGTCACGCAGAAATGCCGTCTCCGGTCCCTTGGTGTCCAGCGTACCGATCAGGAGTACGGTTGGCATGAGGAGATAAGACTCTCACCCCCACCCACCGCTGTTCGACAGCAGCAGGGCAGGGGGAGGGCGCTTCTCTTACGCCCCGCAGGCGCGCAGATGCTTGATGGCGGCGTCGCAGTGTTTGGTATACTGCGCGTCACTCATCAGATCGCTGCCGTGATCGCGGATGAACTTCAGCTCCTCGGCGCTGGCTTCCGTCCCGGCGTCTTCCATCTGAGCGCCGAGCGGCGACCGGTCAAACGGTACGACGAATTCGGCGGTCAGCGGACCTTCGGTATAGCCGGACTCTTTCAGCGTGGTGATCAGTTTCGCCCAGTCCCAGGTCCCCTCACCGGGCGGGCGGCGGTTGTTGTCGGCGACGTGGAAATCGACCAGATTCTTGCCGGTAGCGCGAATCGCCTGGTAGGGGTCGGCTTCCTCGATGTTGATGTGGAAGGCGTCGAGGCAGACGCCGACGTTCGGTTCGTTGACATCCTGCATCATCTTGATCGCCTGATCGTGGCGGTTCAGGAAATTGGTCTCGAAGCGGTTGAGCGGTTCCAGCCCGATGCGGATGCCGTACTGCTGGGCGTGCTTGGCGCAGGCGCGCACGCCTTCGACCGCCCATTCCCACTCCAGTTCGGGGGTGGCGCGCGGCGTCACCCGCCCAACTTCGTTGGGGACCAGCGTGAACATGTTGCCGCCGAGCGCGCCCACCATGTCGAGACATTCCTTGACGTAGGCGATGCTCATCTGGCGGTAGTAGTAGTCCTGATGAATGAGGTCGCGCCCCGCCAGCATGATGCTGACCGCGCCGAAGCACTTCAGGTGATGCTTGTCGAGCTGCGCCTTGACCGCCTGCCAGTCATACTTGCGCGGCTCGCCCATGATTTGAATGCCGTCGTATCCAAGGCTGGATAGACGCTCGATGGTCCGCTCGATGGGTTCGGGACGCATCCAGTTGTGCATGCAAACATACATACAAATCTCTCCCGTAAGTATTGCCCAAGAATGGTGATGAAGGACGAGAACTGACCGCTGTGAAACGATACACAAGGCTCAGTTGAGTATACTTCAGGTCTGTTTCAAGATGCAATCACTCAGGCGAATTGCCAATTTATGAACGATGACGCGCGGTTGTCTAGATCACTCGGATGCCGGACGCCGATGAATCGGGTGGATTGTTCAGCGAGTCGGCGCATTCTGTTGACACCTGAAACACCCTTATGTTACATTCTGTTTCGATGCGGTTATTTTTACACGCATATCCCATTTCGTAAAAAAAGTGCTGGTGTGAAACGTTTTATGATGTGTACCGTTGGAACGCTGGCGTTCGCGCCTTCCGTCCAATCGCTGTAACTGATGAGGAATGCGTAATCCGTCCAGAACACGGGTTGTGGATGGATCATTTTGTTTACGCAGAGTGCGATATGAACATTGGAGGAGGCTCACAGCAACAGGATCAGCGGAACAGAGCTATCGTTTCCACCGCTCGTAACCTTTTACAAGAGTGTTTACACGACAGGGAGAAACATCGTGCACAAGAAGTCTTTCCTGATCCTCGCCTTGGTGGCGCTGCTGACGCTGACCCTCGGCGCTCCAGCCGGGGCGCAGGGTGTCACTGAACTCAATATCTGGTGGGCAGAGTGGGACCCGGCGAACTATCTCCAGCAGATCGGCAACGACTACGAAGCAGCGACCGGCATCAAGGTCAACGTCGTTCAGACGCCTTGGGGCGGCTACTTTGATCGCGTGGCGACCGAATGGGCTGCGCAGGGCACCGCCTTCGACATGGTGGTCGGCGACAGCCAGTGGTTAGGTCAGGCGATCACCGAAGGGCACTACGTCGATATGACCGAGTTCCTGACCAGCACCGGCATCAAGGATACGGTCACCCCGGCGACGCTCACCTACTACGGTGAATATCCGTCGGGCAGCGGCAGCTACTATGCCTACCCGACCGAAGGTGACGCCAACGGTTGGGCATATCGCAAAGACCTGTTCGAGAACCCCGACAACATGGCGGCGTTTGAGGCGGAATTTGGCTATCCGCTGGCGATCCCGCAGACCTGGGAACAGCTGCGCGACATCGCCAAGTTCTTCACCCGTCCCGACGAGGGACTGTACGGCATCGGCGTCTACACGCAGATCGACTACGACGGCATCACGATGGGCTTCCAGAATCCCTTCTTCGCCTATGGCGGCGACTGGTATGACGCTGAATTCAATGCCCTCGGCGTGGTAGACACTCCCGAAACCGTCGCGGCGCTGGAACTCTATAAGGAACTGTACTCCTACGCGCCTCCCGGCACGAACAACGCCTTCTTCGCCGAGATGAACGACGTATTCGTCAACGGACAGGCGGCGATGATCATGAATTACTTCGCCTTCTTCCCGGCGCTGGCGAACTCTGAAATCAACCCGTTCGCGGAATCTACCGGCTACTTCTCCATGCCGGCGGGTCCCAGCGGCGAGCGCTACGCGGCGCTCGGCGGTCAGGGCATCAGCATCAACGCCTACATTGATGATGTGCGCAAGCAGGCATCGTTCGACTTCATCACCTGGTTCGCGACTCAGGAAGTTCAGGCGAGCTGGGCGGCGCTGGGCGGCTATACCTGCAACATCGCCGTCCTGGAATCGCCGGAATTCCTCGCCGTTGCGCCGTTCAACGCCGCATTTGCCGAGACGATGACCTTCGTCAAAGACTTCTCGAATATCCCAGAATTCGGTCAGCTCCTCGCTGTGGTTCAGCAGTACCTGCACGCCTATGTCGTCGGCGGCGAGGGCACGGCTGAAGAGGCGATGACGAGCATCGCCGAAGGCATGGACGAGATCCTGGTCGAAGCCGGGTACGTCGGCTAACATCGCGCTGCATCGCTTCTGATCTCCCCATCCTGCCCACTCATGCGGCGGGATGGGGAATGGTCCTGAACATCCATCCAACGTGAAGGGGCGACCCGTGTCTCAGGTCAACGCGCAGCGCGGACTTTCCAGCCGACAGGAGACTGCGCCGCCGACGGGGCGGCGGCAGCTCAGCGACATGCGGATCGTGCAGTTGTTCATCCTGCCGACGATCATCCTGCTGATCCTGATGAACATCTTCCCGCTGATCTACAGCCTGTTCCTCAGCTTCACCAACTATTCCGTCATTTCGTCCGATCCGCCGGTGTGGGTCGGGCTGGATAATTACACGCATATCCTGAGCGACCCGGATTTCTGGCATAACTTCGCTACCACCGGAACCTATGCCTTGCTGTCCGTCTCACTGCAAACCATCGTCGGTTTCGCCCTGGCGATGCTCCTCCGTTCGAAATTTGCCGGCAGCGGCATCATCACGACCCTTGTCCTGGTCCCCATGATGCTTTCGCCGATTGTCGTCGCCGTCTTCTGGCGGCTGATCTTCAACCCCAGTTACGGCATTCTGAACCCGATCCTGGGCTTCACCGACATCAACACCTCACCGGAATGGCTGGGCGACCCGGCGCTGGCGCTGTGGGCGATTGTCATCGTCGATGTCTGGCAGTGGAGTCCGTTCGTGATGCTCCTGTGCCTCGCCGGTTTGAGCGCTATTCCGGAGTATCTCTACGAAGCGGCGGCTATCGACCGGGCGAGCGTCTGGTTTCAGTTCCGCCGCATCACGCTGCCCCAGGTCATGCCGCTGCTCTTGATCGCCGTCTTGTTCAGGACCATTGAAGCCTTTAAACAGTTCGATCTGGTGCAGGGGCTGACCTTCGGCGGACCCGGTGACGCCACCGAGACTGTTTCGGTAGAGCTGTACCGTCTGGCGTTTCAGGGACAGTTCGAAACAGGTCTTTCAAGCGCGCTGGCGTATATCGTGCTGGTCGTCATCGTCGCGATCAGCAATCTGTATATTCGGGCGCTCAACCGCTTGAGGGAAGGGTAACGGAAATGGCAAACGTCGCTAACGCGCCGCGCCAGAAAGTTGTCATTTCAACCCGTGTGGATAAAGTCAGCACCGGGGCACGGGTCACCAGCAGCGTCCGCGCCGCCATCGCCGTCATCGTCGCCCTGATCATGCTGATTCCGGTGGCGTGGATGGCGATGACCGCCTTCAAGACTCGCCCGGACGCCGTCGCCGTGCCGCCGAAAGTATTCTTTGAACCGTCGTTTGAAGGTTTCGTCAGCCTGCTGACCTCGCGCCGGCAGCTGACCAATGACGAGATTGCCGTGTATCAGCAGCGCACCGACCTGGGATGGGCAGATCAGATCGCCCTGATCCGAGGACAGGCGATCACCGGTCCGAGCGCTTTCCCGCGCCAGCTTCTCAATTCGCTCATCATCTCCGGGGTTTCGACAGTGTTCTCGGTCGGCTTCGGAGTGCTTTCGGCATATGCCTTCAGCCGTTTTCCGGTTCCGGGCAAGGATGATCTGCTCTTTTTCATCCTCAGCCAGCGTATGCTGCCGCCGGTGGTGGTGACCATCCCGATCTTCCTGATGTACCGGCAGGTCGGGCTGCATGACACCCACATCGGCATGGTTTTGCTCTACACCGCCTTCAACCTGTCCTTCAGCGTGTGGCTGCTGAAGGGCTTCATCGATGAAATCCCGCGCGAATATGAAGAAGCGGCGATGGTCGACGGCTATACTCGCCTTCAGGCATTCCGCAGAATCGTCCTGCCGCAGGCGACCACCGGCATCGCCGCGACCACCGTCTTCTCGCTGATCTTCTCCTGGAACGAATACGCTTTCGCCCTGATGCTGACGTCGGACGCGGCGCGCACCGCCCCGCCGAGCATTCCGCTGGTGCTGGGGACGGGGGGGATCGAGTGGGCGGCGATTGCCGCCGGGTCGCTGGCATTCCTCATCCCGGTGGTGATCATCACCTTCCTCCTGCGTAAGCACCTCCTGCGCGGCGTGACCTTCGGCGCCATCCGAAAGGGTTAATGACGAGGCTATGGCAAACATTGAACTACGCGGAGTCGAGAAGAAATTCGGCGACGTGTTCGCCGTCAAACCCCTCGACTTGACCATCAAGGATGGCGAATTCATCGTCCTGTTAGGACCTTCCGGGTGCGGCAAGACGACCACGCTGCGCATGATCAGCGGCTTGGAGGCGGTGACCGTCGGGCAAATCCTGCTGGATGGGCGCGACGTGACCTGGTTGCATCCCAGCGAGCGCGATATCGCCTTCGTCTTTCAGTTCTTTGCGCTCTACTCGCATATGAGCGCGCGCGACAACATCGCCTTTCCGCTGCAAGCGGCAGGCATGGCGCGCCACGAGGTCAAAGAACGGGTGGCGCAGGTGGCGGCGCTGCTGCGCATCGACCATATCCTGGATCGCAAGCCCGGTGCGCTGAGCGGCGGCGATCAGCAGCGCGTCGCGCTGGCGCGGGCGCTGGTGCGTCGCCCGGCGGCGTTCCTGATGGACGAACCGCTGGGCGCGCTGGACGCTGAATTCCGCGAGACGATGCGCGCGGAGATCAAAAAGCTGCATCTGGCGCAGCATGCTACGACGGTTTATGTCACTCACGATCAGATCGAGGCGATGGCGATGGGCGACCGCATCGTCATCATGTCGGCGGCGGTCGTCCAGCAGGTGGGGACGCCGACCGAGGTCTATCACAACCCGGCGAATCTGTTCGTCGCGCGATTCATCGGCAGTCCCGGCATGAACCTGGTCAAGGCGAAGGTCGAGCCGGATGGAGCGCGGCTGCCCGGCGGCGGTCTTGCCCCTATCTCGGATCGCTGGCGGCGCGCCCTGGAGGGAAGCGGCTTGGAGGATGGCAGCGTCGTACTCGGTTTCCGCCCGGAAGCCGTCCAGGTGCATGACGGCGGCGCGCTTCGCGCCGGCGTCTACGCCGACGATCTGCACGGCGGGTATACCATGCTGCATCTCGAACTCGCCGACGGTGAGATCATTCATGGACGGGCGGCGCGCGATGCCATGAACGCCCTGGGCAGCGCTGTGCGTTTCGACCTGGACCCGGACATGATGCGTTTCTTCAACCCGGAGACAGAAATGGCGATCCTATCATGAGCGACGTTCGCCTGGAAAACATCAGCAAGCGCTTCGGCGATACGCTGGCGCTTGAGGGGATCAGCCTGCACATTCACGACGACGAGTTTTTCGTCCTGCTGGGACCGACCGGCGCAGGCAAGACGACCACGCTGCGGGTCATCGCCGGTCTGGAAAAGCAGGATGACGGGCACGTCTATCTGGATGACAGGTTGATGGACGGGGCACAGCCCGCCGACCGGGATGTCGCCTTCGTCTTTCAGCAGTACTCGCTTTACCCGAACATGAGCGTCTATGACAACCTGGCGTTTCCGCTGCGCTCGCCGCTGCGCCGCCTGCCCGAAGGCGAGATCCGCCAGCGGGTGACCGGAGCCGCCGAAAAACTACGCATCACCCACCTGCTGGAACGCAAGACGGCGCGGCTTTCCGGCGGCGAAATGCAGCGCGTCAGCATCGGGCGCGCCATCGTCCGCCAGCCGCGCATCTTCCTGATGGACGAGCCGCTGAGCAACCTGGATGCCAAACTGCGCGAATCGCTGCGTGTTGAACTCAAGCATTTGCAGAAGACTCAGGGCAGCACGACGCTGTTCGTCACCCACGATCAGATCGAGGCGCTGACGATGGCGGACCGCATTGCCGTCCTGGATCAGGGGAAGATCATCCAGAACGGCACACCCTTTGACATCTACGACCGCCCGGCGACGACTTTCGTGGCGCAGATGGTCGGGACGCCGCGCATCAACCTGATCGCGGCGGAGTGGCAGGACGGCGCTTACCGTACGCCGGGCGCTGCCCTGTCGTTCGCGCGGCAGAACGGCGCGGCGGCGGAAAAAGTGCTGGTCGGCGTGCGCCCTGAAGATGTGCGCCCCGGCGCGGGCGATTTTCGCGGCGAAGTCATGCTGGTCGAACCGCTCGGCGTGGAGACCATCCTGCACATCAGGACCGGCGAAATTACGCTGCTGTGCGTCGTCTCCGGTCTGTCGTCGATTCAATTGGGCGAAGTCCTGTCGTTCGGGTTCGCCGTCGAACGCCTGCACTTCTTCGATATGAATGGCAGGCGCTTGTAGCGACGCGGCAGTCTCGCAGACAGCAAGCCTGTCATCGAGGCTGCCGATAAGATTGATGGAAGAAAGAGCAGGTCATGCGATTCGGAGTCAATACCTGGGTATGGGCAAGCCCGCTGACCCTCGATGAACTGCGGGCGCTCGCGCCGAAGGTGCGCGCGATGGGGTTCGACTGGATCGAACTGCCGATTGAAGGACTGAACGATTTTGATCCCCAGGAGGCAGCGGCGTTCCTCCAGGCGCACGGGCTGGGAGTCAGCACGTGCGCCGCGATGGGACCGGACCGCGATCTGGTGCATCCAGAGGCGTCCATTCGCGAGAACGGTGCGGCGTACATTCGCGCCTGCATCGACATCACAGCAGGCGTCGGCGCGACCAACCTGGTCGGTCCGATCTACTCGGCGGTCGGGCGGGTGTGGCAGCAGACGCCGGAAGAACGGGCGCGCGACATCGATACGCTGGTCGCCGGGCTGAAGGCGCTCAGCGCTTACGCCGCCGACAAGGGCGTCGTCATGGGCATCGAGCCGCTCAACCGCTTCGAGACCAGCTTCCTGAACACCGCCGTTCAGATGATCGAGGTGATCGACCGGGTGGATCATCCCGCCTGCCGCATCATGCTCGACACTTTCCACATGAATATCGAAGAGAAGTCGCTGGGCGACGCCATTCGGGCTGCCGGTTCGCGCATGGTGCATCTGCACGCCTGCGAGAATGACCGAGGCGCGCCGGGCAGCGGCAACGTCACCTGGAACGACATGGCGCAGGCGGTCCGCGATGTCGGCTTTGACGGACCGGTCGTGATCGAATCATTCACCAATAAGGTTAAGACCATCGCGCGGGCGGCGGCGATCTGGCGGGCGTTCGAGCCGAGCCAGGACGCGCTGGCGCAGAATGGTCTGCATTTCCTGAAGCGGCTGCTGGCATGATGCGGCGGGGTTTCTTGCCCTCAAAAAGGAGCGACTGATGCGCTACTGGGGACCTATTCGGGCATTAGGGGGATGGGCGGCGATCATGGGGATCATCGGCTTTCTTTTCCCCTCCCTTCGCGAAAGCATCACCGATGAGACCGCGCGCAACGGCGTGCTGCTGCAGGCGGTCCCGTTCGTCGCTTTCTTCATCGCCTTTCTGCTGCTGTATGCGCTGCTGATCGTACTCGTTGCCCGGACCTACAACGGTCGCATCCCTAACCGGGCGCATAACCCGATCCTTTCGGTGTTGATCGCCGGAATCCTGCTCGGAGTGGTCCTGCTGTTTCAACCCCTACACATCGTCGGCTATCGCTACGGCTTCCTGCTGCTGCTGGTCTCCACCTTCGGCTTCATCCTGTGGAGCCATGTCGTGCCGAAGAGCGCCCGGTTGGACATGAATCTGCCGAAGATCGCCGTGCTTCAGCATGTCGCGGGCTTGATCGCCGGCGCAGCGATCCTGATAGTGCTGACGACCAGCGCCATCAGCGCCAATACGCCGGTCGAACCTTATGGCGTTCGCCAGCGCGTCTGGGATCGCTACGATGACGCCAGGAAAGCCGAGATACGCGATCTGGCGACGAGCGACTTCAATAACGTCGAAATTCCTTTCCTGATCCTGCTGAACCTCTTCCCCGCTGTGCTGATCTACTTCGCGGTGCGCGAGGCGTCGGGCGCGTTTGTCGGGAATCCCGGTAGGATCGGTGGAGGGATGACCTCGGCGCGCGAAAGCGCCTGAGCCGCGAGACGGTGTTTTACTTGAACGAGAGATCGTTGGTGCAAGGAGATTTCAGAACATGGCGAGACCGATCACATTATTCACCGGGCAGTGGGCGGACCTGACGCTCGACACCCTGGCGGGAAAGGCGAAGTCTTTCGGCTTCGATGGTTTGGAACTGGCGTGCTGGGGCGATCACTTCGAGGTTGACAAGGCGAGCAGCGACGCCTATATCCGTTCGCGCCGCGATCTGCTGGAAAAGCACGGGCTGAAATCGTGGGCGATCAGCACTCATCTCGTCGGGCAGTGCGTCGCCGACGCCCACATCGACGAGCGGCACAAGAGCATCCTGCCGCCGCGTCTGTGGGGCGATGGCGACCCTGAAGGCGTGCGCCAGCGCTGCGCCGAGGATGTGATGAATACCGCCCGCGCCGCCAGGGCATTTGGCGTGAAGGTAGTCAACGGCTTCACCGGCAGCCCGGTCTGGCATCTGATCTACCGCTTCCCGCCCACCAGCGACGCCATGATCGATGCCGGCTACCGCGAGTTTGCCGACCGCTGGAAGCCGATCCTCGACGTTTTCCAGCAGGAGGGCGTCCGCTTCGGTTTGGAAGCGCATCCGGCGGAGATCGCCTACGACCTCTACACGGCGGAAAGAGCCGTCGCCGCGCTGGACAACCATCCGGCGTTCGGCTTCAACTTCGACCCCAGCCATTTCATTCATCAGCTCTTCGACCCGTCGGAGTTCCTGGCGCACTTCCCAGATCGCATCTTCCATGTCCATGTCAAGGATTCCAAAGTCAACCTGAACGGGCGCAGCAGCATCCTGGGGTCGCATCTCCAGTTCGGCGACCCGCGTCGGGGCTGGGACTTCGTCTCGCCGGGGCGCGGCGACATGAACCTGGAGAAGATCATCCGCCTGCTCAACCGCATCGGCTATCAGGGACCGCTCTCGGTGGAGTGGGAAGACAGCGGCATGGACCGGGAACACGGGGCGCGCGAAGCCGTCGAGTTCATCCGCAAGACCGACTTTGCCCCGTCTAACGTCGCCTTTGACGCGGCGTTCGCTTCGGAATAATGCGAGTGTTGGGGCATGATGCGTCATGCCCCAGCCTGATTGAAAGGATCACACCTTATGGCTGAAGAAGTCGGTTTCACCAGTATGGCGGGCGCGCGTGCGGAAGGCGCAGCGCCCGAAATCGGCATCGGCATGCTCGGCTACGCCTTCATGGGCAAGGCGCACACTAACGCGCTTAAGAAACTGCCCTACATGATGTATCCCCCGGTCGCCCGCCCGACTCTGGCGGCGATCTGCGGGCGCAACGAAGAGGCGACCCGCGCGGCGGCGGAGCGCTACGGCTATGCCAGGGTCTATACCGACTGGCGGCAGATGATCGACGACCCGACGGTGCAGGTCTTCGACAACGGCGGACCCAACGATGCCCATGCCGAGCCGTGCATCGCCGCTGCTGCCGCCGGCAAGCACGTCTTCTGTGAGAAGCCGTTGGCGCGCACTGCCGAAGAGGCGAAGGCGATGCTGGACGCGGTGCAGAAAGCCGGCGTCCAGCACATGGTCGCCTTCAACTACCGTTTCGTGCCGGCGATTGTCCAGGCGAAGCGGCTGATCGAGAGCGGCGCGCTGGGGCGCATCTTCCACTTCCGCGCGGTCTACCTGCAAGAGTGGATCATCGACCCGAATTTCCCGAAGATCTGGCGGCTGGACAAGCGGGTCGCGGGCAGCGGCGCGCTCGGCGATCTGGGTGCGCATGTCCTGGACCTGGCGCGCTACCTGGTTGGCGAGCCGAGGAGCGTCATGGGCATGACCAAGACGTTCGTCGAGGAGCGCCCGCTCCCCGATGGCGGCGGCAGGGGCAGGGTCGATGTCGATGACGCCTTTGTGGCGCTGCTCGACTTCGAGAACGGCGCGGTCGGCACGGTCGAGGCGTCGCGCTTCTGCCAGGGACGCAAGAATTACAACAGCCTGGAGATCAACGGCGAGAACGGGACGATCCAGTTCAACCTGGAGCGGATGAACGAGCTGAACGTCTTCTGGGCGGGCGACGAGCCGAAAGAGACGCGCGGCTTCCACAACGTGCTGATCAGCGAGAGCTATCATCCCTACTGGGAGAACTGGTGGCCTCACGGGCACATCATCGGCTGGGAGCATACCTTCGTCCATGAGTTCCACCACTTCTTCAGCGCTATCGTCAAGGGCGTGGAGGTTGCTCCGTATGGCGCGACCTTTGAAGATGGCTATCGCAATGCGGTGATCTGCGACGCCATTGTCGCCTCGTCGGAAAGCCGCCGCGCGGTGGATATTCGCTACTAGAAAGTGTCTGAGAAGTAGCATTTTCTCCCTCAGGTAGTTTCTGCATTGAGGGAAGGATCGAGACTTTCCAGACACATTTTAGGGTCTGTCTGCAAACTGCTCACCTCACCCCGTTTCGCTGCGCTCAACCGCCCCTCGCCAATTGGCGAGGGGCAGGGGGTGAGGTTGTGTGAAAATCGGGTTTGCAGACACGCGCTAATCAGCGCGTGATGAGGGATGATCGGTGATGGACGAGGCGGTTCTCGTCCCTCTGATTTAGGTCACGCCTCGTCGTGAGACTCGTCATGAACCTCGCAGCGACCACCGGGTCTCGCTCTCGCCCGCCTGGGCGTTGACCCAACGCGCCAGCGTGAACAGCCAGTCGGACAGCCGGTTCAGGTAGACGATCACCTGTGGGTTGATGGCGATCCCGCCATCCAGCGCGTCCACGCATTCGCGTTCGGCGCGCCGGCACACCGTCCGGGCGACGTGCAGGGCGGCGGCGGCGGGCACGCCGGCGGGCAGGATGAAGTTCTTGAGCGGCGGGAGATCGGCGTCCATCACATCGATCTCGCCTTCCAGCCGGCTGATCGGCGCGTCGGTCAGGCGCGTCAGCCACTCCGGGCTGGCGTCCGTCGGCGTCGCCAGGTCTGCGCCGACCGTGAACAACTCGTTCTGCACAACTTCCAGCCAATCATCGGCTTGCGCCGGGACGCCCTGCGCCCGCGCCAGACCCAGGAACGAGTTCAGCTCATCGACCGTGCCATAGGCGTGGACGCGGGCATCGGTCTTGCGGACGCGCCGCCCGGAAAACAGGCTGGTCTCACCGGTATCGCCGGTTCGGGTGTAAATCTTCAATAGAGGATTCCTCGCTCGGTCGGCATGCGTTAGCGCAATCTTACACCGCGCCGCGCAGGACCGGAAACCCCCGACGATCCGCGCCGGTCCTCAGCAGATGCGCGGCAGCAGCTCCCCGGCGGGCAGATCGACCACACGGGTCGCGCCGATGCCGGTGCGCGCCAGCACCATGCCGGGATGCGATTCGACCACCTGACCGATGATCGCCGCATCTCTGCCGAGTGGATGCGCCCGCAGCGCCGCCAGCGCCGCCTCGGCATGTTCCGCCGGCAGGATCGCCACCAGCTTGCCCTCGTTGGCGACGTAGAGCGGGTCCATCCCCAGCATCTCGCAGGCGGCATGGACGGCGGGCTTGACCGGCACGCGCTGCTCCTCGAAGGTGATGCCGACGCGGGACGCCGCCGCCAGTTCGTTGAGGACCGCCGCCAGCCCGCCGCGCGTGGCGTCGCGCAGGACATGGATGTCGCGAGTCACGCCGAGCAGGGCGGCGACCAGCCCATGCAGCGGGGCGGTATCGCTGACGATCTCCGCCTCGAAACCCAGCCCCTCGCGCACCGACATGATGGCGATGCCGTGATCGCCCATCGTCCCGCTGACCAGCACGGCGTCGCCGGGGCGCGCCCGGTCGGCGGCGATGTTCACCCCGGCGGGGACGACGCCGATGCCGGTGGTGTTGATGAATACGCCGTCGCCATGTCCCCGGTTGACCACCTTGGTATCGCCGGCGATCACCTGCACGTTCGCCGCCTGTGCCGCCGCCCCGAAGGCGCTGACGATGCGCCCCAGGTCGTCCAGCGGCAGCCCCTCTTCCAGGATGAACCCGGCGCTCAAGTAAAGCGGAGTCGCCCCGCTCATGGCGACATCATTGACCGTGCCGTAGACCGCCAGCTCGCCGATGCTGCCGCCGGGGAAGAAGAGCGGATTGACCACGAAGCTGTCGGTGCTGATCGCTAGACGGCTGCCGTTCAGGTCGAACAGTGTGGAATCGCCCACCTGCGCCAGCAGATCATTGGCGATCAGCGGCACGAACAAATGCTGAATCAGGTCGGACATCATCTTGCCGCCGCTGCCGTGCCCCATGACGATGGTCGGGTAGCTGCGCAGCGGCAGAGGGCAGGTCCAGCCGGCGAGGTTGAGCGGTTCGGCGGGTGTGGTCGTGGTCATGCGCGGTCCTTGTTTTCCAGGGCAGCCTGAAAGCGCCCATAGCGATAGTAAGCGGCGCAGGCTCCTTCCGACGAGACCATCGTCGCGCCGAGCGGGGTCTGCGGCGTGCATTCCTTTCCGAACGCCGGGCACTGATGCGGCTTCTTCAAGCCCTGCAGGATCGCCCCGCTGATGCACAGCTTCGACTCTTCCGCAGTGATCGTCCGCACGCCGGGGAATCGGCGCTCGGCGTCGTACGCCTCATAGGCGTCGCGCAGCCGGTAGCCGCTCATCGGGATGGTTCCGATGCCGCGCCATTTGCGGTCGCACAGCTCGAAGACCGTCTCGATGATCTGCTGCCCCGGCACATTGCCATCGCGGGTGACGGTGCGCGAGTAGGCGTTTTCCACCTCCGCCCGTCCTTCTTCAAGCTGGCGCACCACCATCAGCACACCCCGCGCCAGATCGACCGGCTCGAAACCCGTCACCACCATCGGCGCATGATAGCGGGCGACCAGCAGCTCGTATTCCCAGTAGCCCATCACGGCGTTGACATGCCCCGGCGCCAGGAAGCCATCGACGCGCACGTCTTCTTCGTCCAGCAGCGCGGCGATCACCGGCGGGACGGTGACGTGCGAGACCAGCACCGAGTAGTTGTTCGCCCCCAGCGCCTTCGCCTGGTAGACCGACATGGCGTTGGCGGGAGCGGTCGTCTCGAAGCCGACGGCGAAGAACACCACCTCTTTGTCCGGGTTCGCCAGCGCCAGTTTGAGCGCGTCCAGCGGCGAATAGACGATGCGCACATCACCGCCGGCGGCTTTGACGCTGAACAGGTCGCGTTCCGAGCCGGGCACGCGCAGCATGTCGCCGAAGGAGGTGAAGATCACATGGGGCAGCGAGGCGATCTTGACCGCCTTGTCGATCAGTTCCAGGGGGGTGACGCAGACCGGGCAGCCCGGTCCGTGAATCAAGGTGATCTGCGGCGGCAGCAGCTGATCCAGCCCGCTCCGCAGGATGGAGTGGGTCTGCCCGCCGCAGACTTCCATGATCTGCCAGGGGCGCGTCACCGTCGTGGCGATCTCCTCGATCAGTTTGCGGGTCAGGTCGGCGTCGCGATACTCATCCAGGTGCTTCATCCGTACATCCTCTCGTCCGGTTTGAGTCCCCTCAGGGACGATCTTTCAAGCTTCCGTGCCGCGATCACCGCCTGACCCAGCGCCAGCCCGCCGTCATTGGGCGGCACGATCTGGTGGGTGTAGACGGTCAGCCCGGCGTTGCGCAGCAGGGGCAGCGCCCGTTCCAACAGGCTCACGTTCTGAAAGACGCCGCCGCTCAGGGCGACTTCACTCAGTCCGTAGCGTTCGGCGAGACGCAGGCAGAGATCGCGCACCAGCGCCGCCGTTCCGTTGTGGAAACGCGCCGCGATCACCCCCGCCGGGACGCCGCGCCGCACATCTTCCGCCGCCGCTCGAATCGCTGGGGCAGGGTCGATCTGCTCGCCAGGCGCGAAGGGGTAAGCGTCGCGCTCGTCGGGGTCGATTAGCGCTTCCAGTTCAATTGCCGCCTGCCCTTCATAGGTCGCCGTCTGACACACCCCTGCCAGCGCCGAGATGGCATCGAACAGCCGCCCCATGCTGGAGGTGTACGGCGCGTTGACGCCGCGTTCCATCTGGATTCCGATGGTGCGCGCTTCGGCGGGGCTGAGCGCCGCCATGAACGGCAGCCCTTCAGGATCGACGCCCGCCGCCAGCGCATACGCCAGCGCGACGCGGGCGGGTTTACGGGTGGCGGCGTCGCCGCCCGGCAGGCGGATCGGGCGCAGATGGGCGGCGCGCTGGAAGTCGGCGTAGTCGGTGATCAGGAATTCACCGCCCCAGATCGTGCCATCTGTGCCGTAACCAGAGCCGTCGAAGCACACGCCGATCACCGGCTGACCGCCGTCGTGCCCGTGTTCGGCGAGGACGGCGGCGATGTGCGCGTGATGATGCTGCACCGCTAGCGCCGGGAGACCCTCCGCTGCCGCCCGCTGCAAGGCGTAGCGCGTCGCCAGGTAGTCCGGGTGCAGATCGTGGACGAGGCACGCCGGCGCGATGCGGAACAGCCGCTCGAAGTGAGCGGCGCTCTCCTCGAAGGCGACCAGCGTCTCGTGGTTATCCATGCTGCCGATGTGCTGGCTCATGAAGGCGTAGCCGTCGCGGGTGACGCAGAAGGTGTTCTTCATCTCTCCGCCGACCGCCAGGAGCGGCGGCAGGTTGAACGGCAGACGCACCGGGAAGGGCGCGTAGCCCCGCGACCGGCGGATGGGCAGTTCGCGTCCCTCGAAGATGCGCATCACCGAGTCGTCGGCGCGGACGTGGATGTCGCGATCATGCATCAAGGCAGCATCTGCCAGCGGCGACAGACGGGTGCGTGCGTCGTCATTGGCGATCACGATCGGTTCTTCGGAATGGTTGCCGCTGGTCATCACCAGCGGCGGCAGTCCTTCGTCGAAGAGCAGAGCGTGCAGCGGCGTATAGGGCAGCATCACGCCGAGCGCCGACTGCCCCGGCGCGATGCCGCCGGCGTCCGTGCCGTCGGCGCGGCGCAGCAGGACGATTGGACTGGCGGGCGATGCCAGCAGCTTCGCCTCTTCTTCCGAAACGCAGCACCAGCGCCGGATCGTCTCCAGGTCCGGCATCATCAGCGCGAAAGGCTTGGCGACGCGGTGCTTGCGGCGGCGCAGCTCGGCGACGACGGCGGGATTTGTCGCGTCGCAGGCGAGATGAAAGCCGCCCACGCCCTTGATCGCCACGATCTTCCCGGCGCGCAGCAGATCGGCGGTCGCCCGCAGGGCGTTGTCGCCTTGCAGCGCCGTGCCGGTGGGGTCTGGCGCGGCGTCGTCATGCCAGCTTTCCAGCCAGATATGCGGTCCACAATCCGAGCAGGCGACCGGCTGGGCGTGAAAGCGGCGGTCCGCCGGGTCCTGATAGTCGGCGGCGCAGTCGGCGCACAGTGGAAATGCCGCCATCGTAGTCAGCGGGCGGTCGTAAGGGATGTCCTTAATCAGGGTGAAGCGGGGTCCGCAGTTGGTGCAGTTGATGAAAGGGTAGCGATAGCGCCGGTCTGCCGGATCGCGCAGTTCGCGCAGACAGTCGGAGCAGAGGGCGATATCCGGCGAGATCGGTTGGAATGCGCCATCCTTCGCCAGGCTTTCACGAATCTCGAAGCTGACGAAGGCTTCCGGGGGACATGCCGCCACCGTCAGCGTGTCGATGTGCGCCAGCGCCGGCGCTTCGGTTTGCAGGGCGCTCACGAAGGCGCGCAGCGCCTCTGCCGAGCCGTCGGCGCGGATGAACACCCCTTCTGAGGTATTGCGCACCCACCCGGTCAGCCCATGCCGGCGCGCCAGGGTGTACACGAAGGGACGAAAACCGACTCCCTGGACGACCCCGGTGATGTGGATCTCCGTACCTGTGATGATCTGTTGGTCGAGGCGCATCGTTCACCGCCGCCGGCGCATTAACCCGCCGGAGCCACTGTCCTCACGCGCTTCCTGGCGGCTGAAGGATATCCGCCTCATCGGACTCAAGTTCGGCTGCCAGCTCGCCCATCTCGCGCAGGGCGTCCAGCGTGCGCAGCGCCTCCTCTTCGTCCACCTTGCTGATGGCGAAGCCAACATGAACGAGGATATAGTCGCCGATCTGCGCTTCCGGCAGGTAGGCGAGGCAGACTTCTTTCATCACGCCGTCGAAATCGATCCTGCCCATGTGCAGACCCGCGCTGTCATAGACCTCGACAATTCTGCCGGGAATCGCCAAACACATGATGTGCTGTTCCTCGCTCATTCTCAGCCAACGTATTACCTCTACTCTAGCGGGTATCGGCGCGGATGTCGGCTGATCAATGGCATTTTTGTCGTCTGGCGTTTGTCACTCTTTCGCGCTGCTCCGTCGGGCTGGATCGGCTACCATTCGGCAATCGAACCGTCTTCGCGCCGCCAGACCGGGTTGCGCCAGCGATGTCCGCGCTGCGCCGCTTCGCGCACCTTCTCTTCGTTGATGGTGATGCCCAACCCCGGCGCTGTTGGCAGCGGCACGAAACCGTCAGCATAGGCGAATACGCCCGGATCGGTGAGATAGTCGAGCAGATCGTTGCCGACGTTGTAATGGATGCCGAGGCTCTGTTCCTGAATGAAGGCGTTGTAGGCAACGGCGTCGATTTGCAGACAGGCTGCCAGGGCAATCGGTCCGAGCGGGCAGTGCGGCGCAATCGCCACGTCATAGGCTTCTGCCATCGCGGCGATTTTGAAGACCTCGGTGATGCCGCCGGCGTGCGACAGATCGGGCTGAAGGACATCGACGACGCCCTCCGCCAGCAGGTTCTTGAAATCCCAGCGCGAATACATGCGCTCGCCGGTGGCGATGGGGATCGATGTATGCGCGGCGATCTCGCGCAGCGCCTCGTTGTGTTCCGGCAGCACCGGCTCCTCGATGAACATCAGGTGGAAAGGCTCCAGTTCGCGCCCCAACACCTTCGCCATCGGTTTATGCACCCGCCCATGAAAATCGACGCCGATGCCGACCGCCGACCCGACTGCCTCGCGGACCGAGGCAACCCGTTCCAGCACCCGTTCCAGCTTGTCGAAGCTGTCGATGAAATGCGTCTCGTCGGTGGCATTCATCTTGACGGCGGTGAAACCCTGCGCCACGCGGTCTTTCGCCTGCTGTGCCACATCGGCGGGGCGGTCGCCGCCGATCCACGAATAGACGCGCATCCTGTCGCGCACCGCGCCGCCGAGCAGATCGTAGATCGGCACGCTCAGCGCCTTCCCCTTGATGTCCCACAACGCCTGATCGATGCCGGCGATGGCGCTCATCATGACCGCGCCGCCGCGATAGAAGCGCGCTCGGTAGAGCATCTGCCAGAGGTCCTGGATGCGCGACGGGTCTTTGCCGACGATGAAATCCTCGATTTCGCGCACCGCCGAGGCGACTGTCTCGGCATGACCTTCGACAACCGGTTCGCCCCAGCCGACCAGCCCCGCGTCCGTTGAGACTTTCACGAACAACCATCTTGGAGGCACGACAAAAAGCTCAATCTGGGTGATCTTCATAAGGTGAAACCTGACCCTGGGATGTGCTATTGTTGAGAAGGTAAATTGTAGCCCGACTCGCCCCGTATGGCTTCAGGCAATCGGGGCGGGGAAGGATTTGCATCAGGAGTCTACTTATGACCGATCATCATGACAGCAAAATCGCTTATCTGGTGGAACAGCTTGAGGACCTGAAGGCGAACAATCTTTTCAACCGCATCCGCACGATTGAAAGCCCGATGGATGGGCGCGTCGTCATCGACGGCAGGCGCATCCTGAACTTCTGCGCCAACAACTACCTCGGTCTCGCCAACCACCCCCGCCTGAAGGACGCCGCTAAACGAGCGATTGACGAGTTTGGCATCGGACCCGGCGCAGTGCGCACCATCGCCGGGACGACCAGCCTCCATGATCGCCTGGAGCAGCGGTTGGCGGAATTCAAACATGCCGAAGCCGTCGTGACCCTGCAAAGCGGTTTCACGGCGAACCTGGCGACCATCCCGGCGCTGGTTGGGCAGAGCGATGTGATCTTCTCCGACCGGCTCAACCACGCCAGCATCATTGATGGCTGCCGGCTCAGCCGCGCCGCCATCGTCGCCTATGAGCATGGCGATCCCGCCGATCTGCGCCGTAAGATCGCTGAATCCACCGAATACAGCCGCCGCCTGATCATCACCGATGGCGTTTTCAGCATGGATGGCGACATCGCCCCGCTGCCGGAACTGGTGGAGATTGCCGAAGAATATCAGATTTTGCTGATGGTCGATGACGCGCACGGCGAGGGCGTCCTGGGGCGCGGCGGGCGCGGCATCGTCGATCATTTCGGGCTGCACGGCAGGGTCGATGTCGAAGTGGGCACGATGAGCAAAGCCTTCGGCGTAGTCGGTGGGATCGTCGCTGGAAAGCGGACGATCATCGACTGGATCAAACAGCGCGGTCGTCCGTTCCTGTTCAGCAGCGCTATGACCATCCCCGACGCAGCAGCGTGCCTGGAGGCGGTCGAACTGCTGGAAGCGAGCGACGATCTGGTCCAGTGCCTCTGGCACAATACCGAACTGATGAAGCGCGAGATGCAGGCGCTCGGCTTCGACATCGGCAGCAGCGCTACGCCGATCATCCCGCTCATGCTGGGCGAGGCGGCGCTGGCGCAGGAGTTCAGCCGCCGGCTGTTCGAGGCGGGCGTCTTCGCGATGGCAATCGCCTATCCGACCGTTCCCAAGGGGAAGGCGCGCATCCGCGTCATGAATACTGCTGCGCACACCCCGCAGGACCTGGAAGAGGCGCTGACCGCTTTCCAGCATGTCGGGCGCGATCTGGGGGTGATAGGGTAGATCATGTTCGTCAGAAGAAGACCGCACTTACGCGAAAAAGTTACGCTCATCACCGGGGCGAACGGAGAAGTCGGGCATGGGCTGATTCAGCACCTCTATGCCTTGCAAGATGCCTCCGATGTCGTCGTGCTGGACCTGCGCGGGTTGGACGACTCCATGCGCGGGATGGTCAACCGGGTGATCGTCGGCGACATCCTTGACAACGAGCTGATCAACCTGCTGCTGAATGAGTACGAGATCGACACCATCATCCATCTGGCGGCGCTGCTCTCCACCCATTCCGAGTTCAACCCGGAGACGGCGCACCGGGTCAACGTGCAGGGGACAATCAACCTGCTCAAACTGGCGATTGAACAGGGCAAGTCACGCGGGCTGCCGGTGAAGTTCATTTTCCCCAGTTCCATCGCCGTCTACGGAATGCCTGATCTGGAGACGAAGGCGCGCGTCACGGCGGTGAAGGAAGAGGACTTTCTGTACCCGATCACCATGTACGGCTGCAACAAGCTTTACTGCGAGCATCTGGGGCGCTACTACGCCCAGTACTACCAGCAGCTTTCCGCCTCGCGCTCGCTGGGCGTCGATTTCCGCTGCGTGCGTTTTCCCGGCTTGATCAGCGCGCAGACGCTGCCGACGGGCGGGACCAGCGATTACGCGCCGGAGATGCTTCACGCGGCGATTCGCGGTAAACCCTACGCCTGCTTCGTGCGCGAAGATGCCCGCATCCCGTTCATGATGATGCCCGACGCCATCAAATCGCTGCTGATGCTGGCGGATGCGCCGCAGGAACAGCTGAATCACTACGTCTACAACGTGACCAGCTTCTCGCTGACTGCACAGGAGATCGCCGAACGGGTGCAGCAGAACTTCCCCGACGCACAGATCACCTTCGAGCCGGACACGGCGCGCCAGGCGATTGTCGACAGCTGGCCCGCCGACATCGACGACAGCGCGGCGCGTCGGGAATGGAACTGGTCGCCGGAATACGACGCCGATCGAGCCTTCAGCGAATATTTGATTCCGATCATCACGGAACTGGCGTCACACGAGAAATGAGACGCTGCCGGCGTGCGTCTCATGCCTTCTGCTGCCACCCGGCAAGCAGGGTGAGCGCCAGCAGCACATATTCCCGCCGATCCATCCCGAATTCCATCAGGCGCGCCGAACATTCGCGCAGCGCCTGATGGAAGGCGTCATCTGCCGGAAGCAGCCCCGTACACTGGTCGAGGATATGCACCAATTCCGTGACCGCGGTGGCGAAATGCTCGTGTGCGAAGGATGCCGCGCAGGTTTCGAGCGGAGTGGGCAGATCCTCATGGACGCGGCGCATCGGACGGCGGAGCGACCGGACCGCTTGAGAGAGCGACGTTCCGGGGTCGGCGTGGGTGCTGCGGAATAACCGGACGAAGTGCGGCTCGCCTTCGTAGAGCCGCGCCAATGCCAGCGCCAGTTCCAGGCGCGCCCCTGGATTCTCCGTCTCGTACAGCACATCGAACAGCGCCGGCTGCGCCGGGGCGAAGCGCATCTGTCCCAGCGCCGAGGCGAACGCAATGCGCAGCCCCTTGTCGGTCTCATTGGGCATTCGTTCCAGCACCACCTCGCCGACGCTGGTATCGCCCAGCATGCCGAGTGCGCGGGTGGCGTGTGATTGGATAGACCGCCAGGGGGAATCCAGGCAGCGGCGCAGCGAAGGCAGCGCCGCCGGGTCGCCCATGCGCCCCAATCCCCAGGCGGCGATGGCGCTGAGCGCCAGTTCGGTGCCGTCGTCCAGCAGATCACACAGCGCCTCGACCAGGCGCGGATCGGGCGAGGCGGTGTGTGAAATGGCATAGATCGCCTCGAAGCGCACATTGAAGCGCGGATCATGCAGCGCTGCCAGCAGCTCATCCACCGCCAGCGGGCTGTTGGTGTGTCCCATGCTCTCGGTGACGGCGACCATCGTTCGCTCGTCCTTGGCGCGGTGATAGCGCATGACGTTTTGCAGCGCCAGTACCGGGTTGCCGTGTAGGAACATGCCTGCGAAGTCGATCACCGAGACGCTGCTGTCGGCGCGCACGCTGCGGAAGATCAGGGCGCTGACGATGCTCAGCACGCTGCTGCCGATGAACAGCGGGGTGAACTGGTCCAGCGAGAAGCCCAGCAGGCTGCCAGAGATGCCCGCCGTCGCGTCGAGCAGCGCCCCGCTGCCGATCTGGCTGATGCCGCCGATCAAGCCGATCAGCGAGTAGAACACCGCCATATATGCGCCGCGATCTTCGCGCGGGACAACCCGCGTGAAGAGCAGCCGACCGGAGCCGAGCGCCCAGGCGATCTCCACGACGCCCCAGAGGAAGGCGATGACGACGGCGAAGAAGAGGCTGAGTTCTGAATGGCGCGGCATGAGCAGCCAGCCAACGGGCAGCGCCGCTTTGGCGATCAAACCAGTCAGCATGATCGGTTTGCTGCCGTAGCGGTCGGCAGCCCAACCGAGCAGATAGGTCACGGAAAGCCCGCCGGCGATGCTGCCGATTTGCAGCCAGACGACGCTGCTGTCGCTCAAGCCGACTTCCTGACTCATGAAGATCGGGATGAATGCCAGCGGCGCGCCGGCGAGGGCGCTCACGCCTAACCCCGTCACGTAGCGCGTGAAATTGCGGTCGCGCAGCACCTGACCAAAGCGGCGGAAGCTGACCCGCTGCGTCGGGCTGGGCGCGCCGCCGGGCAGCTGCGCCACCGCCCAGACCCCTCCAAGACCGAAGAAGAGACCGACCAGAAAAGCCAGCATGAAGCGGTCGATCCCGGTCGAGAGACCGAGGATATAGCCGCCGAAGGCGACGGCGGCGGCACTGGTCAGGCGCGAAACCATATCGTTGACCGCCGCATGTTTGCCGCGCACCGAGTCCGGGATGATCTCCTGCATCCAGGGATAGAACCCCGTCTCAGCGATGGAGCGGCAGAGCGCGAAGCCGAAGGTCACCAGCGACGCCAGCGCCAGCGCCGCGCTCAGCCCGAACTGGCTGATCACCCAGGGCATGAGCAGCAGCGCCGCCGTGACCACCTTGCGCAGACCGAAGAATGTCACGTAGGTGCGCTTATATCCGTAGCGCCCGACGAGCGGCGCGATGAACACGGCGACGATGCCGGTGAAGGGCAGAAGCGCCAGCAGCAGACCGATGTGGGTGTTGGATGCCCCCAGTTCGTCGCTCAGGAACAGCACAAAGCCGGAACCGAAGAATGTGAGCTGCGCGTAGATGGCGTTGAGCGCGTGAAACGTCGTGTTCCAGGGAAGACGCCGGAGCTTATCGGCGGTGGTGATCTCGACCGTCATGGAGTGACCTGCTGCACGTGTGGATATATCCCCATGATACTCCCAGATTATCGAACCGCGCTCATGCCAAACGGGTAAACGGGTATTGTGTTTGATCTTGCGCCATAGGGGCAGGGTCCATTAGACTCACGGCGCTGACGGACGCCGCGCCTTTCGCAGCGCCCCGCCTTGAGAGAAGCGACAGTATGAACGATGTGATGGTGGTACTGCCCACCTACAACGAGGCGGAAAACCTGCCCCTGATGCTGGATGCGCTGCTGAACCTGCCCGAAGTGGCGCTGCGCGTCCTGGTTGTTGACGACAACTCCCCGGATGGAACCGGCAGGATCGCCGATGAAGCCGCTCAGCGTAACCCTCAGCGCGTCGCCGTTCTGCACCGCACCGAAAAGAACGGACTGGGACCGGCGTACATCGCCGGATTCCGCCGCGCCATCGAGCTGGGCGCGCAGTACATCATCCAGATGGATGCCGACTTTTCGCATCAGCCGAGCTACATCCCGCAGCTGATCGCCAAGCTGGAGTCCGGTTACGATCTGGTGATCGGTTCGCGTTTTGTGCAGGGCGGCGGCGTGGATAAGACCTGGTCTTTCTTCCGCAAGCTGCTGAGCTGGTTCGCCAACGGCGTATACGTCCGCCTTCTGCTCGGCATCCCCATCTCCGATTCGACCGCCGGCTATCGCATCTGGCGGCGCGAGACGCTGATCGGCATGGGCTTGGAACGAATCAGCGCCAATGGCTATGTATTTCAGGTCGAGATGGCGTATGTTGCCCAGCGATTGGGCTACCGCCTGACCGAGATCCCGATCTATTTTCCAGATCGCGAACGCGGCAAGTCCAAGATGGGATCGCACATCATCTTCGAGGCTGCCGTGCGCGTCTGGCAGCTCCTTCTGCGTCATCATGGATTGACCCCATCGCAGCGCAAGCCCTTATCCTGAGAGGCATCCTGCGCGATGCAGACCACGCTCGACCATGCGCGCGTCATCCAGCTGACCAGCCGCTACGCGCCCTTTGACCCCCCGCGCGAACCGCTGGATGTCGGCGATCTGTGGTCGCTGCTGTGGCGGTTGGACCAGGCAGTGGGCAGCGCCAACCAGGAACGCTATTATCGCCGCTGCGCGCTGGCGCTCTGTCGGGGGCTTCGCCTCGATAATCATGCGCTTTACCGCTTCATCGACCAGACTCCATCTGGCGACCTGTATCGTCTGCTGCCCACGCTGGTCTATCGCAGCCGGGGGAAATCCCTGGACGCCCACGATCAGAAGGCAGCGGTGGAACAACTGCTGAAACTGCGCGCCGATATCATGCGCATGGGTGCTTACCAGGAATCATGGGTCAGCACATGGCCCGGCAGCGGAATGCAGGATGTCGAACTGCGTGAGCGGGTCTTCGCGGTCCTGTTCACCGCGCTTCAGGGGCAGTATGCCGGCTTCGCGCGGCTCTTGCTGGTGATCGACATCGTGATCGCCAATCTGCTGCTTGGACTGCATCTCCCCGAAGAGATCGCGCTGATGCGCCTGGTGACCACCTTCAACTACCCGGACCCGGCGGACGCCCAGGTGCGCGATTTGTTTTTCGCCGAAGAGGGTTAATTCCTGCCCCTTAACCGGCAGCGATGATGCGGACCACGCCCGGTACAGAGGCGACCAGGGCGGCGATGTCCCTCATCGCTTCTTCGCCAGGAAGCGCGCCTGAAAGCGTCACCGTGCCGCGCCGAACGTTGGCAACCAAGCCCTTGGGAAGCCGCCGACCGACCTCCAGGCGAATCATCTCGTCGTCGAAGAGCTGCGTGCCGTCCACCGACTGCACGCCCGCCACTCGGGGAATCTGGTTGATCAGATAGCGGCGGTTGATCGGCGTCAGGACATGCCCGCTGAGGACGACGACCCCCGCCTGGACGCTGACGCGAATGTGGAAGCGGTCGGCGGCGGTTGGCGGGTACTGCGTGATGATTGAGACGATTTCGTTATGGATGTCGATATCAGGGCGTTGAACGATTACACTGGGTTCTGTCATAATCCATTTCTCCAAAAGAGCGCCATGCAGCGAGCGCTCGGCAGCATCTCTCATCTGTCAGGGCAGCGCGCTGCTGCTACCTTAATTGTGACCCATCCGGTCGTTCATTGCCACCTGATCTTGTGTAGAATAAGCCCGATGTTGAGCCGGTCATGGACAGACGTATATGTTGGAACAGTGGGTGGTTGATCTCCGAAGCGCTGATGCAGGCGTGCGCTTCTACGCTGCGCAGCAGCTTGGCGCGCTGAACGACGACAGCGCGGTCGATGCGCTGATCGCCGCGCTGCCCGATGCCCACGCCAAGGTGCAGTATGCGGCGCTGTCTTCGCTGATCAAGTTGGGCGCTTTCCGGGCGCTCCAGCCGGTCATCGACATGCTGCTGGACGATCTGCACAGCCGGGTGTGGGAACTGCTCAAGCTGAGCATCGGCACGCGCCTGCGCGCCGGGTTGATCGATATGGTACAACGCGATGATCTCGTCATGTCAGATCGTCTTCACGACGCCCTGACGGCACATCTCCTCGACGAACATCAGAAAGCGCTCTTCCTGCGCATGATTGGGCGCACCGGCGACAGCCGCCGCCTCGAAGGACTGGTCGTGCTTATCGACTCCGGCGCGGCGGAAGTTCCACCTGCGGTGCAGGCTGCCGCTGCCGAAGCGCTGGGGATGCTTGGCGACCGTGAGGCGGTGCGTGCGCTGATTGCGGTGGCGGGCAGCCCCAACGACGCCGTCCGCGAGACCGCCGTCGAAGCCCTGGGACGCCTGGGCGACGCACGGGCGTTCGAGACCGTGCTGGCGGCGCTGAACGACGAGAACGAATGGGTCCGCCGTGCTTCTGCCGAGGCGCTAGGGGGGATCGGCGACGCCCGCGCTCTTGATGCGCTGACCGCCGCGCTGGCAGACGAGTCCGGTATGGTGCAGGATGCCGCTTTCGACGCGATCAAGAAGCTCAGCGGCGATCCTTTCACGGCGCTGTTGTGAGCATCTATCTTAGAAACAGGAGCGGCGATGACTGCTAGGCTCATCATCACGCTGTCGCTGATCCTCTTCGGCGCGGCGTGCAGCGCAGAACCGACCGAAGTGGCGTTCCAGGCGACCGAACCGCTGGTCACGGTCACTGCGCCGGTATACACCGTCACGCCCACGCGCACCCCGACCTTCACGTATACGCCGCCGCCGACGGCGACTCTGACGCCCTCGGCGACGAACACGCCGCTGCCCACCTTCACCGTCACGCCGCCGGATACCGATACCCCCGCGCCCGCCGCGACACAGCTTTCGAGCGAGGCGGCGTCCGCATCGGCGGCGTCCGCATTGGCGGCGTCCGCATCGGCGGCGGCGCTGTCGGTGATGCTGGCGGCAGAGACCGCCTCCGCCACGTTCAGCACCCGATCTTCGGGTGCGCCAACTTCGACCGAGACGCCGAACGGCGTGGCGGGGACTTCCGCGCTGGTGACGCTGACTCCGCCGCTGCCCTTCGGTGCGCCGGCGGCGTTCGAGGCAGGTTCGGCGGCGGTGAGCGAATCGGTCGGCTGGTCTTGCGGCGATTTCCCCTGTGAGGACGATCTCGAAGGATGGCTGCGGCGCATCCGCGCGCCCCAGGGCTTCGTCGTCGAGCCTGCCGGGCGTTTTCCCGGTCAGGTGCAGCAGATCGCCTATGGGCGCGACGGCGCGCTTTACGCCACCGTCCTGGAAGAGGGCACACGGAATGGCGCGGTCTATCGCCTCGATGCTGCCGGGACCTTGCAGCGGTACAGCGGCAGCTTCTTTTCTCCGCTGGGGCTGGCGTTCCAGCCGGAGACGGATTTGCTGTACGTGAGCGCCCGCGCCGCGCCGGAGCAGTCCGGCGGCATCTGGCGCATCCCGGCAGGCGGCGGCGAAGGTGAACCGGTCGTCGTCGATCTGCCCTGCTGCTTCACGCTGATCGACAACCAGCCGAACGGCATGATCTTCGGGCGCGATGGCGCGCTGTATGTGGGCGTCGGTGCGGTCAGCGATACGTCGGAGAACCCGCCGCGATCCAACCCGGCGTACCGTGCGCTCGATCCGCACGAGGCGTCCGTCCTGCGCGTGCATCCCTTCACCGGCGAGATCGCCGTCTATGCGGCAGGTATTCGCAGCCCCTTCGACCTGGCGCTGGACAGCATCGGACAGCTCTACGCGACCGACAACGGCATCCTGGCAGGACCTGGGGACCGCCTCTTGCGCCTGGAAGCCGGCGGGCACTACGGTTTTCCGTACTGGCGGGAGCGCGGCTGTGAAACCTGCGAGATCAAGCCGGCGAGCGTCTCCGTCCTGCCTGATCTGCTGCGCTTTTCCGATTTCACCCTGCCGCGCGGTGTGGTGGTCTACACGGGGACACAGTTTCCGCTCAACTACTTCGACAACCTGTTCGTCGCCTTGTGGAACAATGTCGAGGGTGGGCAGCGTATCGTCCGCGTGGACCCGCGCCGGCTCAGCGAAGCGGATTACGCTCCGGAAGCTTTCCTGACGGGGTTGATCCGCCCGGTGGACGTGGTCGTCGCCCCGGACGGATCGCTGGCGGTCGCCGATTACGTCTACGGTCTGGTGTGGCGGGTGCGCTACGCGCCGTAACGGGCGGGGCGTCCAGCGGCGCATTTTGCTATAATGTTCGCATTTGCCGACCAGACCGGACCTTCGCCGTGCTGCCCATTCGCCTGGAAATCAAGAACTTCCTTGCCTATCGATCTCCCGAACCGCTGTATTTCGAGGGGATTCACCTCGCCTGCCTGAGCGGCGCAAACGGCGCAGGCAAATCTTCGCTGCTGGACGCCGTCACCTGGGCGCTGTGGGGCAAGGCGCGCGCCCGCCGTGACGAGGAGCTGATCCACCAGGGGCAGACCGACATGTACGTCCTGCTCCAGTTCGAGCAGGCGGGGGTGATGTATCAGGTCATCCGCTCACGTTCTCGGTCACGAGCGGCGGGCGCGCTGGCGTTTTACGCGCTGGATGCCGACGGCGGACGCATCGAACTGACCGAAGGGTCGATGCGCGCGACGCAGGCGCTGATCGACCGGACGATTAACCTCGACTATGACACTTTCACTCATTCCGCCTTTCTGCGCCAGGGCAACGCCGATGCCTTCACGGTCAAGACGCCGAAGGAGCGCAAGCAGATTCTCTCCGATATCCTCGGTCTGAGCCGCTGGGAGGCGTTTGAGAGCCACGCTAAAGCCGCCGTCGCCGAAATCGATACCGAGATCGCCGTCGCCGAAGGACAGATTCGCGAAATTGACGCCGCCATCTCGCGCGAGCCGGAGACACGCCGGCAGCTTCAGACGGCGCAGGAGGCGCTGATCCTGGCGACCGAGCGCGCCGAGACTGCCCGGCGCTCCTACGACGAGATGCGCGATGTAGAGACGAACCGCCGCCACGCCGAGGACCGGCTGGTCGAAGCGCGGCAGCGCCTGAAGGCGGCGGAACATAAGCTGGGGCAGGCAGCGGCGCGCGTGCAGATTCGCCGTCAGCGGGTGGACGATTTCACCGGGCTGCTGGGGCGGCAGGAAGAGATCGAAGAAGGCTATCAGGCGCTTCAGGACGCCCGCGAACGCGATCAGTCGCTCGGCGCGAAGCTGATCGAATTGAAACGGCTCGACGAACAGCGCGCCCAGCACGAGAAGGCGATTGAGGCGGCGCGCGGGGCGCTGGAAAGCGATCTGCGCACCTGTGCCATGACTATCGCCTCGCTGGAACGCGTCGTCCAGGGCGGCGACTCGGAGTCGCTCGACAGACTGCGCGAGGAGATCGCCGCGCTGCGCCTGCGCGAGAACGAGCGTGCTGCCCTGCAGGCGCAGCTGGAAGCCTATCGCGAAGATCGCGGCGGGCGATCCGCCGCGAACAACGCGCTGAAGGGCGAGATGAACAGGCTGAAAGAGCGGCAGACCCGTCTGCGCGATGTGGAGGGCGCGGTTTGCCCGCTGTGCGGTCAGCCGCTCACCCCGGATCACCGTGACGCCATCATCGACGAGATCGAGCGCGAGGGCAGGGTGATGGGGGACCAGCACCGCGAAAATGCCGCGCGGGTCAAGGCGCTGGAAGCAGTCATCGCCGAACACGGCGAGATGATCAGCGAGATCGCCGTATTGCTTCAGCGCCTCCCTGAACTGCAAGCCGAGATGGGCAAGCTAGAGGAGCGTCTGCAAGCTGCCCAGGAGGCTGCCGCTCGACTTGAGCCGGAGCGGGCGCGGGGCGAGACGCTGCGCCGGCAGCTGGCAGAAGACGATTATGCCCACGCCGAGCGTGAGGCGCTGGCGGCGCTCAACGCCGCGCGGGCGGAACTCGGCTATGACGATGCCAGCCACCAGGATGCGCGGCAGAGCTTGCGCGCCTTCAACGATTATGAGGTGCGCTATCATCAGTTGAAACAGGCGGAAGAATCGCTGCAAACCGCCCGCGCCGACCTCGAAGAGGCGCAAGCCGAGTCGGACGATCAGAAACAGGTCTACGAGGCAGAACAGGCGGCGGTCAGCGGGCTGGAGAAAGATATCGCCGAACTGCGGGCGCTTTCCGATGAAGCCAAGCGCCGGCATCAGGAGATGATGCTGCGCCAGCAGGAAGAGGCGAAGGCGCGGGAGAACGCCGGAGCGGCTCGCCAGGAATTGAGCGCTATCGAGGCGGGGCGCAGCCGCCGGCTGGAACTGATCGAGCGCATCGCCGCACAGCGCCAGCAGCGGTCGCTCTATGACGATCTGCGCATCGCCTTCGGCAAGAACGGCATCCCGGCGATGATCATCGACGCCGCGCTCCCGGAGCTGGAAGATGCTGCCAACCGCCTGCTCAGTCGCATGACCGACGGGCAGATGCACATCGCCATCACCACCCAGCGCGAAAAAGTGACCGGCGGGGTCGCCGAGACGCTGGATATTCAGATCGCCGACTCGCTCGGCACGCGGCAGTACGAGATGTACAGCGGCGGCGAAGCCTTTCGCATTGATTTCGCGCTGCGGGTGGCGCTGTCGCAGATGTTAGCGCGGCGCGCCGGGGCGCAGCTGCGCACCCTGTTCATCGACGAAGGCTTCGGCACGCAGGACGAAGCCGGGCGCGCCAAACTGGTCGAAGCGATCACCGCCATTCAGGATGACTTCGACCTGATCCTGGTGATCACCCACATCGACGATCTGCGCGATGCCTTCCCGGTGCATATCCTGGTCGAGAAGACCGGCGAGGGCAGCCACCTCGCGCTGCGCTGATCGCCCTCGTCCTCAGCTGCCGCCCACCTGCACAAACGCCAGCAGCTTGTTGTAGCCCGTCTCCGGCTCCCACAGATCGGCGTTCGCCAGTCGAATTGCGTAATCCGGCTCATCGTGCAGCGTCGGAGCCGGGTCCGGCAGGGCGAGCAGCACCTCGTATTGTCCGGCGGGCAGGTCGGGCGGGATCGCCGCTGTCAGCGTCACGGCGAAGGCTCCGCCGTCCGGCAGCCAGCGGCGCGGGTCGGCTTCCGCCGCCGGCAGGGCATGTATGCGCCCATCGTCGGCTGACCGCAGCATGAGTTCGACGGCGCGCGGGTTGTAAGGGCTGGCGAAGCCATCGTTGATCAGCGTGATCGGCACGGCGAAAGTCTCTCCCGGCTGCGCGGCGGCGGGGATGGCGGCGTCGATCAGCCGGAAGCGATAGCCCAGCCGCCGAGCGATTTCCTCGAAACAGCCTTCGGCGCGCCAGCCATCGAGTACTTCTTCGCGATAATCCAGATTGAGCGCGCTGAAGCGCAGCAGTTCCAGGTCGCTCAGCGCGTTCTGGCAGCCGATGAACGGCTGTGCCTCGGCATCGGCGTTGCAGGTCTCGCCGCCCTGAGGCACGAAGCGGTTGTCGAGATTCAGGTAACGCCGCACCGCGTCCCGTTCCGCCGCATTTTCGGGGTAGCTGCCCCAGTCGGTCTCAGAGGCGAGGAAGCAGTCGTTATGCCCGCCTATCCGCGCCTGCGGGGTCGTCGAAAAAGCGCCGGCATCGTCCAGCGGCGCAGCGCCATAAAGCTGCTGCTTATAGGGCGCATAGCGCATGGCGATCATGCGGTCGGCGGGCAGCGCCGCCAGCAGCGCCTCGATGATGGCGGTCGATGCGGCGTTGACGCCGGTCTCTTCGTCCACCAGATGATGCGTCGAACTGTGCCATTCCCCCCATGCGCCGACGAAGCCGATCTCCATGAAGGCGATCACGTCGCTGTGTCGCTCCAGGATCGGCGTCAGCTGAACGATGTGCGCCAGCACACGTTCCAGCGGCGCGTCCGGCTCCTGATAGGGATATTCGCCCGACTGCGGGAAGTTGTAGGCGAAGCGGGGAATCACCTTCAGGTGTGCGCTGCGCGCCGCTTCGAACTGCGTATTGATGTATGCCAGCGCTTCATCGGTGAGCGGCGACTCGCGGTATTCGTCGATGAGGAAATACCAGCGTACCAGGCTGATGCCATCGGCGCGCAGGGTGCGCAGTGCCTGCACGGACTGCGGGGCGCGCTCCTCGCCGATCCACATCGGCGTCTCCTGATCGTAGAAGCCGCGTTCCGGGTTGGCGAAGTTTTCCTCGTCGGCGGCGTAGACGACCGCTGTCGGCGCGGGCGCTCCTTCCTGGGCAGCGCCGGAAACCGAAATCCAGGCGGCGATTAGCAGAAACAGGGCAACTGGCAGCAGGCGGCGCATGGGCGATCCTCCGTCATCATTCTTGGTCAAACAGCAGCGGCTTAAGACGCTGTCTGAGATGATCGTACACCCGGAACCGCCGCCCCGCCGGGCGGTAGGAAGGCGGGCGGGCGCGAACTCGGTTATACTTGGTAGCGATAGAATCGGCAGATTGGCGCGGAAGATGCAGCTTATGAACCGTCATACCACGACCTTTCTCGTGTGCGCGCTGGCGGCGCTGGCGATGCTGGCGCTGTTGACCCCGGCGACGGTCGCCCAGGATGGCGCAGCCCCGACGCCCACCGACTTTTTTGCCGCCATCGAGCTGACTCAGCCGCCGACTCGTCAGGCATATGTCGGCGCGCCGCAGTACCCGCTGGCGGTGCTGTCCGACGGCACGGCGATCCCTTCGCTGACCGGCGTCGGCGGCAAGGCGGAATATGCCCCGGTCGCTATCCGCAGCGGTCCCGGCTTGGAATATCCGCGCGTTGGACGGGTGGCGCAGGGATCGTGGATTCACATCGTCGGCTGGAACGGCTGGGACCTGGAACGCTTCTGCACGGTCAACTTCCAGAGCGATCTGGATATGTGGGTGCAGGTGCAGAACCACCTCACCGAGCAGCGCGGCTGGGTTGCCCGCTGTGCCATCACCATCGTTGGCGACGTGACCGCCCTGCCCATTGTCAGCGCGGCGGGCGAACGCTCGCTCCAGCGTTAGCGCAGCGGGACAGACCGACCCTATGCGGCTTCCTTTCCGGCGCCCTCTTTCCCTGCTCCTGCTGATCAGCCTGCTGCCGGCGCTGTCCGGCTGCGGCGCGGCGGCGTTCGAGGTCGTGCCGACCACCCGCCCGACCGCGACCGCCGCGCCCAGCGAGACGCCTTCTCCGACGCTGGATCGCAGCGCCGTGCCGACCGCCACGCTGACCCCGCCGCCGGCAACCGGTGGACCTTCGCCGACGCCGCTGTTCGGTCAGCCGATGACGCTGGCGGCTTCGCCCACCCGCGCCCTGCTCAACCCCAATGCGCCGCGCATCGAATTCTTCACCGCCGACGGCGCGGCGGTTGCGCCGGGCAATATCGTCACGCTCTACTGGTCCACGCGCAACGCCAGCGACGCGGTCATCTATCAGATGGATCGCGGGGAGCGCAGCCGGCTGTGGAACGTGCCGCCCGACGGCAGCCTGCCGGTGCAGACGCGCACCAGCGACCGGGGTGTGCTGGACTTCGTGCTGAGCATCGGCGATGGCGTGCAGCGCGTCGAACAGCCGCTGTCCATCCCGCTGGCGTGTCCGGATGTCTGGTTCTTCAACCCCGCGCCGAGCGACTGCCCGACGCGCCCTGCCGAAGAGACCTTCATCATCGAGCAGCCCTTCGAGCGCGGGCGGATGATCTATATGCAGGCGGTGGACCGCGTCTACGCGCTGTTCAACGACGGTTTCGACCCGGCGTGGCTGGTCCTCGATAACCGCTTCGACCCGGCGATCCATCCTGAATCCGAGCCGGGTTTTCCGGTTCCGCCGGGCTACTTCCAGCCGACCAACGAACTCGGTTTTGTCTGGCGCGGCAACGATCTGGTGCGCAATCGTCTGGGGTTGGGCGCACAGCCGGAGTCGCGCTTCAACGGCTTGATCCAGCGCGCCGCCGCCCGCGATGGCGCGGAGACGCTCTATCTGAGCAGCGCCGAAGGTTCGGTGCTGCGCCTGCTGCCGGGCGGCGACGCCTGGGAGATCATCGCGCTCCCGTGAGGTGCGCCGATGTCACGAAGTCAACGCGAAAGTAACAGGAGTCTCGTCAATGCTGCCAGAGCTTGCCTCGTCCGTCAACGACCGCCCCCGGCTGCGGTCGTCTGTCGGGCTGGACCCCCACCAGGACAGCGCAGCTGCCGATTTGCGCGGGCTGGTGATGAAGGTTTTCGCCATCGAATCCGAAAGCCTCGTCGAAGAAGATCGGTCGCTGAACGAAATGCTGCTCCTTTCCGGCAGCGCCAAATACGTCGTCTCCTACACCGGACACCTGCTGATGGGTTCCGAAGAGGCATACGACAAGCTCGACGCCGATCTGGCGGCGATGGATTATCTGCCGATCTTCCGTGAGGTCGGCGGCAGGCAGATCATCCACATCTTCAGTGGGCGGGTGCAGCCTGCGCCGCGCCCCTGGTGGCCCAATGCGCTCCTGCTTGCCCTCACCGTCATCAGCCTGCTGATGGTCGGCACGGAGGTCGCCATCAACGAGATCGCCGGACTGGGCGCGCCAGAGGCGGAAATCGAAGCGCTGATCGCCAACTTCTTCGGTGAATTGTGGCGCGGCATCCCCTATGCCGGCAGCCTGCTGCTGATCCTCGGCGCGCACGAGTTGGGGCATTTCTTCGCCGGGCGGCGGCACAAGCTGGCGGTCACGCTGCCCTACTTCATCCCGGCTCCGTTCACCTTCTTCGGCACGTTTGGCGCGTTCATTCAGCTGCGCCAGCCGATGCGCAGCCGCAAGACACTGCTCGACATCGGTCTGGCGGGTCCACTCGTCGGGCTGCTGGTCGCCATCCCGATCCTCTACATCGGGCTGCGCACCTCGCCGGTCGATGTCATTCAGCCGGGCTTGCTCGAAGGCAATTCCTTCCTCTATGCGCTGATGAAGACGCTGACTTTCGGCGAGTTCCTGCCCAACGGCACTTATGACGTGTACATCAACCAGCTGGCGCGGGCGGGGTGGGTCGGTCTGCTGGTCACCGGCTTGAACCTGATCCCCATCGGGCAGCTGGATGGCGGGCACGTCCTCTATTCGCTGATCGGCGAGCATGCCCGCCGGCTGTACGCCCCGCTCATGGCGGCGATGATCGGTTTGGTCCTCGTCACCCTTTCGACCAGCGCCATCTGGGTGCTGTGGCTGGTGCTGCTGCTGCTTTTCGGGCGCATCTACGCCGTCCCGCTCGACAATATCACCCCGCTCGATCCGCGCCGGCGCTTCCTGGCGGCGCTGGGCTTGATTGTCTTTGTGGTGACCTTCGTGCCGCTGCCGCTTTCGCCGGTTGAAGGGGTGACTCTGCCGCCGGGGACGGACTCGGCGTCGATCCTGCTGCCGGCCGCCATCACCCTGATGGCGCTGTTCATGAACCGCCGCAGGTAGCCCGATGCTGCGCAAGTGCCTGATCGCCAACCGGGGCGAGATCGCCGTTCGCATCCTCCGCGCCTGCCGCGAACTGGGGGTGCGCACGGTCGCCGTCTATTCGGAGGTCGATGCGGACGCCCGGCACGTCCATCTGGCGGATGAAGCGGTCGCCCTCGGCGGGGCAGCGCCTTCGGAGAGCTATCTGAACGCCGACCGGCTGATCGCCGCCGCCCTGGCGACCGGTTGCGACTGCGTGCATCCCGGCTACGGTTTCCTGTCGGAGGTCGAAACCTTCGCCGAGGCGGTGATCGCCGCCGGCTTGGTCTGGGTCGGTCCTCCCCCGGACGCGATCCGCCGCATGGGGGTCAAGACCGAAGCGCGCGCCCTGATACAAAAGGCGGGTGTGCCGCTTGCGCCGGGATTTCAGAGCGATGCCGCCGATGACGCGGCGTTCCTGACGGCGGCGGGGCAGATCGGCTATCCGGTCATGGTCAAGGCGGCGGGCGGCGGCGGCGGCAAGGGCATCCGCGTCGTCTACGATCCCGCCGCACTGGCGGAATCGCTGGCGGCGGCGCGGCGCGAAGCTCTGCACGCCTTCGGCGATCCGCGCGTCTATCTGGAGAAATTCATCGAGCGCGCCCGCCACATCGAAATTCAGGTCTTTGGCGACTCACACGGGAACATCGTCCACCTCTTCGAGCGCGAATGCAGCGCCCAGCGGCGGCATCAGAAAGTCATCGAGGAGTCGCCTTCGCCTTTGCTCACGCCGGAACTGCGGGTGGACATGGGCGCGGCGGCGGTTGAAGCGGCGCGCGCCGTCGGCTACGTCAACGCCGGCACGGTCGAATTCATCGCAGCGGCTTCCGGCGAATACTACTTCCTGGAGATGAACACCCGCCTGCAGGTCGAACATCCGGTCACCGAACTGGTCGCCGGTCTTGATCTGGTCAAATTGCAGTTCGCCGTCGCGGCGGGCGAAGCGCTGCCCTTCACCCAGGCGGACCTGATGCAGCGCGGACACGCCATCGAAGCGCGCCTCTATGCCGAAGACCCGCGCGCCGGTTTCCTGCCCGCCACCGGCGTCCTGCTGCGTTTTCTACCCCCCACCGGCTTGGGTGTGCGCGTCGATTCCGGCGTGGAATCGGGCGACGCCATCACCATTCATTACGATCCGATGATCGCCAAGATCATCGTCCACGACAGCACCCGCGCTGGGGCGATTCGCCGGCTGGATGCCGCGCTGCGCGAGACGACGCTGATCGGCACGACGACCAATCTGGGCTTTCTGCGGGCGCTGGTCAATCATCCGGCGTTTGCGGCGAGCGAAATCGACACGAATTTCATCGAGCGCCATCTGGACGAGCTGCTGCCTTCGGACGACCTGCCGCTGCCGGACGCGGCGCTGATCGCGGTGGCGCTGTCCGACCTGAGCAGTGGGCGGACGGCGGGATCTGCCCAGGCGGCGAACGATGCGCCGGGCGATCCCTGGGCGCTGGCGGATGGGTTCCGCCTGGGGCGAGGTGGAACACCCTGACGAGAGGTTTGACAGGCTTGCCCTGGAGCAAGCAGTTATTCAAGAGGAGTATGGAAGATGTGCGGTATCTTCAGCCTTGTGGTCCTGGGAATCTTCGGATTCTTCGGAATATTCGGTTTCAGGAGCGGCGTGCCGGAGCCGCTGGTTGCGCCGACGGCGGTGATCGTCCCTACGCTCCTGCCCACGCCGACCGTCTTTGAGCCGACGCAGGTCCCGACGATGGTTCCGACCCCGACGCCGGGGGCGACCAGCGGTGACCCGGTGTTGGTTCCGACAGAGTCCTACCTGATCGCCTGCGAGCCGATCCCGACGGAACTGGATCGCGCGGTGGTCGACGGCTACAAAGCCGACGTGTTGAGCGCCGAAAACGGCTGGAGCTACCAGCCCAGCGAAGGCGAACAGAAGACCATCGGGACCTGGTGGAACGAGGCGACCGGAGCGGTCGCCTATGCTGAACTGCTGCACTACGACTGCGGGTTGCCGCCAAAAGTCGTGGATGGTTATTTCAACCCGGATACCTGGGATGTGCTGTTCCAGAACTACCAGCGCTATCGTATGGCGGCGACCTGTGCCAGCGGCGACCTGCGGTTGTTCGTCTTCGAGACGGTCTATGAAGACCGTGACTACGAGACCCGCTACTGGTTCGAGCCGGTCGAGGACCGCCGTCTGATGATGTTCATGCTCACCACACGGGTGTCGGAAGCAGCGCAGAGCGGTCCGATCATCGAAACGCTCTTCCCCGACCTGCCGAACTGTGCCCGCGTGGTCGGCTGAGGATGTCCTTGCAGAAGACCTACGTCTACAACGGTCGGACGGTGATGATTGATCTCGCGCCGCTGCCCGATGGACGCTGGCGCGCGCAGATCGATGGCAGGGAACACATCGTCACTGTCCGTCCGCTCCCTGACGGCGGCGTGACGCTGACTCTGGACGGCGAGCGCCGGACGGTATATGTCGAGCGCGCCGGCGCAGATCGGCTGGCGGCGCTGGATGGGATCGTCTATACCCTGTCGCCGCCTGAGGTGCGCGGCGGTCGGCGGCGCGGCGTGCGCCCCGGCGCGAACGAACTGACGGCGCAGATGCCGGGACAGATTCGCGAGGTGCTGGTGAGCGAAGAACAGGCGGTCGCGCGTGGGCAGACGATCCTCCTGCTGGAGGCGATGAAGATGGAAATTCGCGCCGCCGCCCCGGCGGATGGTGTGGTGACGCGGCTGCTAGTCAAAGCGGGTGATGTCGTCGAACGCGGTCAGCGGCTCGCGGAGATTCGACCGGATGAGGGCACGGAGGATGGCGCATGACTCGCAGGAAGATCGCCTGGATCGAGACGGTGGATGAGTCCGACGCCCAGGGCGAGGTGAAAGACGCTTATGCCGAAACTGGCGACCGCAGGACCGGCAGGGTCGATCACATCATGAAGATTCACAGCCTGCACCCCCGGTCGATGCTCGATCATGAGGTTCTGTACCGGACGCTGATGTACAGCGATGGACCGCTCAAGCGGGCGCAGCGGGAGATGATCGCCACCGTCGTCTCGGCGATCAACCGCTGCAAATACTGACTGCGCCATCACGCGCGCAACCTTCGTCAGTTGACGAAGGACGAATCCCTGGTCGAACAGCTGAGTACCGATTATGCCCAGGCGGCGCTGGGCGCGGCGGACCGCGCCATGCTGGATTATGCCGTCAAGCTGACCCGGACGCCCTGGGCGATGGTCGAGTCGGATGTCGAGGCGCTGCGGGCGCAAGGCTTCAGCGACCGCGCCATCCTGGACATCGTGCAGATCACCGCCTACTACGCTTACGTCAACCGCATCGCCGACGGACTGGGCGTCGGGCTTGAAGACTACTGGGAGCGCGGCGACACCCCGGATGCCTGATCTGCGAGCGCCCGGCACGCTCATGTGAGTCCCAATGCATATTTCGTAGTACAATGAAAATGATCGTGAATTATTGCACAAGGCGTGCGCCCGCACCGCCGTTTTCGTCATCCCCAGGCACACCGCCGCCCGCTTAAGCCTCATCAGGAGCGTCTCATCCATGTAAAGGAGATGCTATGCGACACAGGCGATTCCCTCGGTTCGTTCGGCTTGCGCCGGTCCTGGCGGTGGCGGTCCTGCTGACTGTCTCCGCGTTCTCCAGCACGCAGGCGCAGATCGGAGGCTCAATTGGCTACGGCAGCAGCGTCCTGGGCAATATCCCGGCTGCCGGTCAATCGCTGACCTACAGTTTCAACGGCAGCGCCGGCGACTTCATCCAGATCACGCTGCGCAACTGGACCGGGACGCTGAACCCCCGGCTTGATCTTTTCACCCCTGACGGACAGCCCGCCGCCGCCGCCGCGACGCATCCGCTGTCCGACGATCCGCTGGCGGCGTTCGTCTCGCTCTTCCTGCCGCAGGGCGGCATTTACTCGCTGCTCGTCAGTGGGGAAGGCGATACCACCGGCGAATTCATCCTAAAGCTTCAGGGGCGCGGCGGCATGAGCGCCACGCCGCTGGTCTATGGGCAAAGCCTGGATGTGAACGTCCCGACCGACCCGCCGCCGCAGTACTTCACGTTCGAGGCGCAGGACTGCCCGACGGTGCTGACACTCTCCAATCTGAGCGATGGACTGCCCTTCACCTTCCCTTTCCATGCCAAAGTCCATAATCAGGCGGGGACACAGATCGCTCAGTGGTACGGCGGCGATGCCCTGGAAGACCGGCTCGTCGCAGCGCCTTCCAGCGGTCGCTACGAAGTCATCGTGTCCTCCGACGATCCTCAGGTCGCGGGCACGGTGCAGCTGCTCGTCACCTGTGAAGAACAGTCGCCGGGCTGCCTCGCCGCCGTGCTGGCGGCGGGTTACGCCGCCGGCATTTGCCCGCCGTGTTTTGCCGAAGGCGGGCGCTGCCCCGACTTCGGCGTCGAAGTCTCTCTGTCGGACCTCACAGCGTCGTTTACCTGGTCCCCGGTTGACGGGGCGGACTGGTACATCTTCAGCATCCTCGATTCTGGCGGCGGGCTGCTGATGGATTCGCCGCAGCTTCTCGAAGGCGAGACCACCCATACCTACAGCTTCAACCCCGCCGACCTGCCGCGCGGACCGTTCACGGCAGTGGTGAGCGCCGGCGCTGAGGGCGGCGATTCTGAGCCGCTGTGTCTGGATGACGTGGTGGTCAGCTTCGAAGGCACGACCACCGAGACCTGCTCCGGCATTGCCGTCGGCATCGATGTCGTGCCGGGCGCGCGCGCGGCGGTCGCCCATTGGGGCGCGATCCCCGGCGCAGCCGCCTACCTGACCCACGTCTACGCCTATGCCGATGACGGTGGTCTGATCGGCATCCGTGTGCTGACCGTGCCGGGTGACGCCACGACCTACCATCTCGCCGATGTCTTCCCGCCGGACTATGAGCGCTTCCAGGTGCGCATTGCCGCCTACTCCGAAGCGAGCGGGGGTGGGGCGTTCGGCGATATGCCGCAGGGCTATCTGTGCGATGGCGGCGCAGATGTCACCTTCGGACCGCTCGGTCCTGTTGAATGGGGACCGGCGTCCTAGCCTGGAACGGAGGAAGGGGTGGATCATGAAACACATACCAGAACGCGGTTTCAGGCTGACGCTGATCAGACTCATCCTCATCCTGGCTGTCCTCAGCCTGATTCAGGGCAGCAGCTTTGACACTCAGGCGCAGAGCGGCGGCGCGCTCGGCTATGGCTCGAAGGTCTACGGCGTGATTTCGGCTTCGGCGCCGCTGGTGACCTACAGCTTCGCCGGTCAGCAGGGCGATTACGTCGTGATGACCGCCGAGTCCTGGACGGGGACGCTGGAGGTTCAGTTGGAGTTCGTCGCGCCGACCGGCGTGGTGCTGGATCGCAGCACGCAGAACACGCCGACCGGCGAAGCGCTCGGCGCGCATCTGGCGGTCTTTCTGCCGGAGTCGGGCGTCTACGTACTGAGGCTGAGCGGGGAACGCGCCACCACCGGCGACTTCCTGCTTAGCGTGCTGGGGCGCGCCGCTGCGACGGCGACGCCGCTCGTCTATGGGCAGGCGCTGGACGTGACCATCCCGATGGAAGCGGCGGCGCAGTTCTTCGCCTTCGAAGCTGAAGACTGCCCGACCACGCTCATCGTCAGCGACCCCAGCGAAGGGGAGCCTTATGCTTTTCGGTTCATCGTCAAAGTGCGCGACCAGCGCGGTCAGACGGTGGCGCTGCTGCGCGGCGGTGAACAGCGCGAAGACTGGGTGACGGTCGAGGCGCTCAGTGGGCGCTACGAGGTCGAGGCGCTGGCGGAAGAGCCGGCGCTGAGCGGATCAATCCGCCTGCTGGTGACCTGCGCCGATGATAACCCCGGCTGTACGCCGACCGGGCAGTCCGGCGCGGCGGTCTGCGCGCCCTGCCCGCCCATCGATGCGCTGATTCCGGGCGGCGGCTGTCCCGATCTGCATTTCACGGCGGTTCAGGACCCCGCGATGCCCAACTGGGTGACGGTGACCTGGGACCTGATGCCCGGCGCGGACGGCTATGCCGTCTATGTGACCGGCTTGATCGAAGGCGGCGGCGAGACTTACCTGACGCACGCCGACTGGATGCCGGGCGATCCGCCGCGCTTCACCTGGGTCCTGCCCGACGTGGGCTATACCGGCTTTAACTTCACCCTGCGCGTGCGGGTCGAGGATGTCGTTATCTGTTCGCAGGAGGTACACGTCGATATGGGTATGCCCGCGCCGGACTGCCCCGATCTGGAGCTGAGCGCCGCGATGACCGATCCCGCAGTGCGCGCCCTGACGCTCGGATGGACGCCGGGACTGGGCGCGGATCAGTTCGATCTCGATATTTACAGCATCACGGATGGGAGCGAGACCTACAGCGGTCGCCTGGTCCTGCCGGGTGATGCCTCGGAGTACGCCTTCGATCACTTCTCGCCGGAACTCGATGCGGTGCGCTTCGTGCTGTGGCTGTGGAAGGATGGGCGACTCTGCTCCGAAGAGATCACCATCGTCTTCACCCAGCCGCCCGATCAGCAGGGCGGTGGACCCTGCGCTGTCCGCGCCGACCGTGAAGGCGTGCCGGCGCGCGTTGGTCCTGGCGCTTCGCGCAGCATCTTCGCCTTGCTCAATCCCGGCATCGAATACACCGTCGTTGGGCAGGCGGTTGGCGAAGAGGGCGATCCCTGGTGGCAGATCGACAAGACGCAGTTTGCCGGTCACGAAGGCGTGATCAGCCTGTGGGTGGCGCAGGCAGATGTCGCCCCGATAGGCGATTGCAGCCAGGTTCCACAGACCGACATCCCCGGCGTGATCCCGTTCCCCGATGATCAGCCCGGCGGCTGGCTGCCGTGCGGATCGTGCAATACCTGCGGTCATCCCGCCAACGAGTGCGTCACCTCGCCGGAAGGCTTGTGCCTGTGGGACCCGACGACCTGCCAGAATTTCAATGATAACCCGCCAGGCGGTGACCAGACCTGCTATGCCGTCTCGGCGGCGATCGACATGGGCAACTGCTTTGGCGGCGGTTCCGCCATGATCGACACCGTGCCGAACTGTCGGGGCACGCTTTACACGCCGGGGACGGTGATCCAGGCTCACGCCGTCGCCGTAGACTCAAAGTGCCGGGTGCGTTCCTGGACCGGATGCGGAGCGTCGGGGTCCGGCGCGAGCATCTCGTTCATCCCGCCGGGAAGCTGCACGGTCGTGGCGCATATGGGGTACTGAAAAGAAACCTCACCCCAACCCTCCAACGGAGAGGGTTGGGGTGAGGTCGTCTAGGTCACCTTGCCCCGTGCGGCGACAGACCAGACGACCTCGACCTGATCGCCGCGCACTCCGTACAGGCGGTCGTGCATGTTGGTCACGACGCAGGTATGCACCGGGATGACATGCACGACTTCGCCGATCTGCGGGGCGGGGTCGCACGCCGAGACATCGACATAGGCGTGTTCTTCGTTCAACTTGTAGATGCGCGCCGCCGGATACTCGACGATCCTGCCGTAACTGGGCTGGGCGTCGCTGCCCGCCCGCTCCGGCGTGAGCGTCTTGCTGCCGCCGTCCAGGATGGCGCGCTCCGGCGTTGGGCGGCTGACCACCATGACGGCGACGCGCATGGCGCAGTCGTCCAGGGTGCATAAACCCTTTTGCAGCGTGGTCAGGTCGTTGAAGACGTAGGTCCCGACGCGAATCTCGGTCAGTTCGGGGACTTCGCGCATGTGTTTCGCCGCGCCGATGCCGCCGCCGCTGACCGTTTCGACGCCGATGCCGTGCCGGTTCAGCCGGGCGATCACTTCCTGGACGGCAGGGCGGATCGTCGGATTGCTCGGATAGACCATCAGCCCGGCGAAGGTCAGATGCTCGTCGCTCTCGATGCGCTGCGCCAGCGTCACCGTCTTGTCGGGGTCCGCGCCCGCCCGCTCGATCTCCGTCGCCAGTTCGACCATGACTCGCAGCCGAATCCCCTGTACGCCGGCAGCTTCGGATAAGCCGGCGATGACCGTCTCGCTGTCCGCCGATACCGTCATACGGGTATAGAGCGCCAGGTCCGCCAGCTTCGCCGTCCTGGAGGCTCCCAGGATGTTATAGGGGATCAGGATGTCGTCGAAACCGGCTTCGGCGAAGACCTGCGCCTCGCTCACCTTCTGACACGCCAGCCCGACCGCCCCGGCGTTGATCTGCATCCGGGCGATTTCCGGGATCTTGTGGGTCTTGATGTGCGGGCGAAAGGCGACCCCGGCGTCGTCGCAGTCCGCCTGCATGTGCGCGATGTTGCGCTCCATGCGGTCGAGATCGATCAGCACCGCCGGGGTCTCCAAATCGCGCGGCGTCGTCATGGCGTGTAGAGTTCCTCGGCGGCGCAGTCGGTGCAGATCACCGTCTCGACGGCTTCGCCGTTCGCCTGCGCGGCGAACCAGTCGCGGAAGCGCACACCGTTGACCTGCATGGTGTAGAACAGGTCGAAGGCGAGGATGGTGTGGGTATCGCCCCACGCCAGGTAGGAGCGGTAGTTCGGCAGCGTGTTGAGCGTCTCCAGGTGGCTCTGCGCGCCAGCCGCCCACGTCTCCGCCGCGCCGCCCATGAAGCCGTAGAAGCCGATCTGCACCTGATCGGCGGCGGAGCTGTATTCGGCAAAGGCGGCGTTCGGAAACATTTCAGCGGAAAGCTGATAGAGCGAGGCATTGAACTCTACCGCATTCGAGGGGTCGAGCGCTGCGCCTTCCGCCAGGTTCGCTTCCATATTCCAGGTACTCAGCCCTTCCCAACCGGGCGGGATCACCCCCAAGCCGGCGTCGCCGAGGACGAACGCCTGCGCTTCGGGGTAATGCTGCAAGATCGCCGGGGTGTGGTAGATCGCGCCATATGCCCCGGCGCTGCTGCCGGAGATCACGATCCGCTCCGGGACGGGGTAGTTGGCGTAAACCCAGTCGAGGACGGCTTGGGCATTGGCTGCGCCGTTATAGGCGATCTGCACCGCGTCCGCACCTTCTCCGAAGATGTCAGAGGCTTGCCCGGTGTGAACGTCCGCCGAACAGTAGGTGATCACGGCGACGCTGTAGTCGGCGAGTGGGTTTTCCGGGTTGGCGAAGTCGAAGACCCCTTCGTATTCATCGATCTCGCCGGCTTCGGTGGTCGGCTTGAAGGTACCCGCCAGCCGGCAGGTGAAGTTGTCCCAGCAGGCGCCGCCGCCTTGGAAGTAGATCAGGAGTTTCTCCGGGCTTCCGGGGCGCGCGGCGAAGGTGTAAGGTGTGCCGCGCGCGCAGGTCGCCCCTTCGACCGTCAGGTAATTCAGCCCATCGGTCAGATCATCGGCGGGGGGGAGATCGCCCTGAGCCGCGACGTCCACGACGCAGACCAACAGGATGAGGATGAGAGTGCCGAGGAGTCGTGTTCGCATGATGAATATGCTCCGATTATGTGAAAAGACGCGCTCCTGTCTCTTTCGAGAGACAGGAGCGCAGGGTCGCCTAGTTGATGTCGATGGTCGGGGTCGGCGCGAGCGTGGACAGCGACCCCATCGGCACGAAGCCGGAGGTTACCGTCGGCAGCGCCTGCGCGTTGAAGGGGATCGGCGTGGCGTTCGGGTCAAAGGTCGGGAAGACCAGCGTCGGCATCGGCACCGTCGGTGTCGGGGTCGGCTGGTTGTTCAAGCCGACGTTGACCGTCCGGTAGGCATAGCCGTTGTTGGTCCCCTGGGCATAGAGCCGCAGGGTGTAGGCTCCGTTCTGGCGGGTGGTCGTGTCCCAGGTCAGGAGCGCGCCGCCGGGCTGCTGCGCCGCGAACGGTCCGCCGATCAGTTCCCAGTTGTTGGGTGCGGTCGCCGGCGCGATCTCCAGGCGGAAGCTCTGGAAGTTGGGCGCGGTGACGATGCCCTGAATCGACACCTGCCCGGTGATCTGCTGCCCTTCGCTGATGTTCGTGAAGCGAATCTGCGGGTTAACGGTGTTCTGGTTGCATTCCTGGGTCGGCGCAGCCGAAAGATTGGTCGGCAAGCCGAGCGACTGGAGCCAGGACTGTCCCGATGAGGTTTGCAGCCAGGCGACCGCCGAAGCATCGTCGATATTGGCGAAGGTCTGCGTTTCGCGGTTGTCCGGGCAGAATTGATTGGCGCGCAAGCCGGACCAGGTATCGACGGCGGCAGTCTGCACGAAGGACTGCGAAGCGGCGAGCGGCGGCGAATTAGCGATGAAGTATTCGGTGCGCACGCTGCGGCAGCCGGGCGTCACGTTGTTCTGGTCGTAGACCGTCCCGGTTTCGACGCAGATCTGCTGCTGGACGATGCCCTGCGGCGGCGTGAAACCGCCGGGCTGAGTCCCCGCCAGCGCCGCCGACATGACCGCGTTCCAGATCGGCGCAGCTGCCAGCCCGCTGGTGTTGAAGGTCGCGCCGTTGTCGTGCCGTCCGATCCACACGCCGACGACCATCGTGCGGCTGAAACCGAGCGTCCACAGATCGCGGTTGTCGTTGCTGGTCCCGGTCTTGGCGGCAACCTGCCCGCCGTAGCCGTTGATGTTGAGCGCCGAGTTCGCCCCGAACGCCGCCGAGCGCGCCTCGTTATCGCTCAGGATATTTTGCAGCAGGAAGGCGATCTGCGGCTGCACCACCTGAAGCTGTGACGCTTCGAGAGTCTGCGGCAGGGCGACGTTCTGACCGTCGGCGGTGCTGATCGAGGTGATGGCATACAGGGGCGCGCGGACGCCGTTGTTCGCCAGCGTGCCGTAAACCTGCACCATGTCGTACAGGCGCACTTCGTTCGCACCCAAGCCGCTCGCCAGGCTGAAGGTGGCATCCGGCAGGAAGCGCAGCCCCATCCGCTCCGCCGTCTCACGGAATTTGTCGTTGCCGATGAAGGCGTAGGTTTTGACGGCGGGGATGTTGTAGCTGTTGGCGAGGGCGTAGCGGAGCGCCGTCGGACCGTGGAAGCTGCGGTCATAGTTGACGGGCGAGTAGGGCGGGTTGCCTTCGTAGGTGACCGGCACATCCCAGAGGATGGTCGCCGGCGTATAGTAGGCGCGCGTCCCGTTTCGGTCGATTCCTTCCAGTGCCGCCGTGTAGACCACCGGCTTGATCGACGAGCCGGGCTGCTGCCAGGTGAAGACGTTGTTGACCTGACCGGCGATGGTCTCATCGTTGAAATTCGGGCTGCCGACCATCGACAGGATCGCCCCGGTGCGGGGGTCGGTGACCATGACCGCGCCGGTGTTGATGCCGTTGGTCGAAAGGTTATTGACCTGCTGGCGCAGCGCCGACTCTGCCACCTGCTGAAGTCCCGGAATCAGCGTGGTGCGAATCTCGAATCCGCGCCGGAACATCTCGCTGGTTCCGAAATCCGTCTCGACGCGCTGCTGGATGTAGTTAACGAAATGCGGGTAGTTGATGCGCTGCTGGCGCGGGAGATACTGCGCCGTCTCGACTCTCGCCTTCTGCAGGATGATCTGCGGCGAGGTGATCAGCTCCTGGCTGATGCAGAAGGGCTGGCTGTCATAAGGGGCATGCTGGAATTGCAGGCAGCCGACGGTTGCCTGCTGGCGAAGTACTTCGTTCATGCGGACGAAGGCTGCTTCGCGGTTGATGACCGGGTCATAGCGGGCGGGCGCTTGCAGCAGCCCGGCGATCAGCGCCGATTCGGCGAGGTTGAGATCGGCTGCGCCATGCTTGTAGTAGAACTGGGCTGCTGCTTCGATGCCGTAGGATTGATTGCCGAAGAAGAACTCATTCATGTAGAGTTCGAGAATGAAGTTCTTGTCGTACTGCCGGGCGATCTCGGCGGCGACGACGATTTCCTGGAGCTTCCGCTGAGCCGTGACCGTCGTATCCTGAAGGATCAGGCTGCGGGCGAGCTGCTGAGTGATCGTACTCGCGCCGGATTCAATGCCGCCTGCGGAGAGATTCTGGATGAAGGCGCGACCGATGGCGACAACATCGAAACCGGGGTCTTCGAAGAAGCGTTCATTTTCAATCGAGACCACCGCGTGGATGATCTCCGGCGACATCTGCGAGAGCGGAATCTTGGTGCGCGCGCCGCCCTGGGCGCTGGTCAGTTCGGCGATCAGGCTGCCATCGGCGGCGAGGATGCGCGCCGTCTGGAACTGCGGCTGGTAGTTTGCCAGCGCGACGATGGCGCTGCGGTAAGGGTCGGCGAGGCTGTTGTAGTACAGGACCGCGCCGATCACCAGGATGGTTCCGATGACGAAGATCAGCCCGGCGGCGAGGGCGGCGACGATGGCGATGGTGCGGGCGGTGTTCTGGCGCTGGCGCTCGACGGCGCGCTGATACAGGTTGGCGTCGGGGATGACCGGCGCCTGCACCGGAGCCGCGACGCTGTCGTACTGTGGCACATAAGGCGCAGCGGGCACTGTCACTTCAGTGTAGGCGCGCCCCGGAACGGTCGCCCCAAGATCGACCGGCTGAGCGGGCGTCGTCGCCTGGTCGGCATTAAGGAAGATGCCGCCGGTTCCGGGGATGGTCGCCTCCGGGTCCTGAATCGGGACCTGGCGCGGAACCCAGGCGTCGTCGGTGATGGTCGTCGTCGGCATCGTCTGATCGCCGTCGAAGACCGGCGCGGCTGCCGCGCCGCCCGCTTCTTTTTCCAGCACCGCCGGGGTAGAGGGAATCCACTGTCCATTTTCGTACTTGTACCAGCGGTCGGATTCGGTGCCGAGCATCCAGTAGACGCGCGCGTCGTCCAGGACCATCGCCTGACGCAGGCTCTGCTCGAAGCTGGCGCGGTCGATCTGCCCCACCTGAAGCTGACGCCGTAGGTCGCGCACCCGCGCTTCCGTCTCGTGAAACTTCTGCGCCAGGGCGCGCTCGTCGGCGGTCAGCCCACCGCTTAACGCCGGCGAGATCGGCGAAGGCTGCGCCGGGGCAGGTTCCGCTGTGCCGCCGGTCCCTTGCAGACGGGCGAGCTGCTGGCGGGCGTACTCCGCTGCATCGACCTGTCCGCCGGCGCTGGGGGCAGGTTCTGCCGGGGTCTGCGCGCCCGCGCCGGTAGCTTCCAGCGCCGCCTCCAGGCTCGCGCTCGCGTCCGCTGCGCTCTTTTGAAGCATTTCCAGCTGTCGGCGCGCATAGGCGGCGGGATCAGAGGCATCGAATTCATCGGTCGCGCCGCTGATACGCGCGCCGGCGTCGGTCTGTGTCTCTTCGTGAACTGCACCGCCGCTCGCCGCGTCCGCCAGGCTCGCCAGAGCGATCAGCTCGCTCATGCTGAAACTGTCGTCTTCCTCGTCATCGTCCATGAGTTCGAGGATCGCCGCTGCCCGCTGCGAGTCGCTCAGCGCCGCCGGAGCGGCTGCAGGCGGCGGGCTGCTCTGAGACTCAACCTCGAAAGGCAGCAGGGATTCTTCGGCTTCGGCAGGCTGCTCAACAGGCGGCGCTGACTCTTCCGCCGGGATGGCGATCTCGTCCTCCGGGGTGTACTTGGTGTCCTCCGGTTTGGGCAAATGCCACGCTCCCCGCGTCTCCGGCTCGACCGAAAGATCGCGCGGCAGTGACGATGTGCGCCAGGCGCTCTGCGGTTCGGGCTGCTCCGGTACGCTGGTGCGACCAGTTTTGTCGGGGACGTGCCAGCCGGAACGGCGTTCTGCGCCTTCTGAATTTCTGTCGTTCGGGCGGTCGGACATTGCCGTTTCCCTTCAGTCTGCAAGTGTTTGCAAAGGGTTAGAAGAACGATGTACCGGCATTATAGCGCAAATCGCCCTGTGCCGCCGCGACTCCTGACGGTCACGGACGCACAGCAGGGCTGCCCTTCAGCGACAGCATGGGCAGGATGTTGTTAAGGAGAGAAAGGGGGAGAGCGGTGGACGGCTAGTTTTCGGACGAGCCCGGCATGGTCTCATCCTCGCCTCCTTCAAGCGGATCAAGCTTGGTCTGATCGGCGGCGTTCTTCAGGACGAGCGTATCATCGACGCTGAGGTCGAGCGATTGCAGCTCAATGGTCGCCCGCTCCGCCAGACCGATCTCCGCGCCGATCACCACCACACTGATGTTGTCTTCTCCGCCGCGCTCGTTTGCCAGGGCGATCAGCTTATCGCAGCATGTGCTGGGATCACCCTCTTCGCTGGCGATGGCGGCGATCTCCATTGATTTGACGTGGTGGGTCAGACCGTCGGAACACATGACGATGCGGTCGCCGTAGCGCAGGCGGATCTCGTAGATGTCGATGTCGATATCTTCGTTTTGACCGAGCGCCCGGTAGAGGACATTGCGCATCGGGTGTTCTTCCGCCTGCTCCTGGGTCAGGTGTCCGGCGGCGACCAGCGCCTCGACGAAGCTGTGATCGGCGGTGATCTGGTTGATGCGCTTGCTGCGCGAATCGATCAGGTAAGCGCGGCTGTCGCCCACATGAGCGATGAGCGCGCGGTTGGGGCGGGCGAAGGTCACGGTCATGGTCGTGCCCATGCCGCGCAGTTCGGGGTCATCGGTGGCGCGGCGCAGGATGCTGGCGTTCGCTTTGCGTATGGCATCGAGGATGATGCTGACGATCTGCTCGTCGGGGCGTTCGTCCAGCACGTGACTGTCGGTCTGATAGGTGTTGAGCATCGTCTGAATCGCATCCACCGCGATCTGACTCGCCTGCTCCCCGGCAGCTGCGCCGCCCATGCCGTCGGCGACCACGGCGATCACATACCCATCCTGCTGCCAGAGCTGCACGTTGTCTTCATTGTTTTCGCGAACTCGCCCGATGCTGGTGCAGGCTGCGCTGCGAAGACGCCCCATGTGATCCGAACCGCCCATGCGAAGCTCCCGATGACGAACAACCTTAGTTCAATTCTATCTAGGGCGCATGTCTAAGCAAGCGAATCGCGCCACTATTTGAAAATTGGACGATGCACCTCATGCAGCCATGCCCTTTATATCCTACACCAAAACGCGCGGCGGCGGTGAAGCGCACTGTGCGTCGTCCTTTGCCATATGGTAGAGTTAACGCTTAGATTGCCATAATCAGGCGGGCGGTTTTCGCGCGGATGACACAACTAGCAGACCTCTATCGGATAGACAACTTCATCGACACTTTCGCGCTGGGGCACTACGCGCGTGTGCTGGAAGCGCAGGACCGGCGCAAGGGCGGCACAGTTGCCTTCAAGGTCCTGCGACCGGAACATATGAGCGGCACAAGCGAACCCCGCTGGGAATATCGCGCCTTCATCGCGGAAGCCGATCTCCTTATGCGGTTGGTAGACAGCCCTCACGTGGTGAATCTGATCGACTGCGGATTTCTGGAAGCGCCGGGCGAAGCGCCGGTCGGCGGACGGATCGAGTCGCTGGGGGTTGATATCCTCGCCTTCGCGCGCGGCATGGATGCCATGTTCGCGCGGGGGTGGCGTCCCTATCTGGCGCTGGAGAATCTGCCGCGCGCCGACAACCTCTACTATCAGATGCGCCCCGACAAGCCGAATCTGAGGCTGCGTATGCCGACCGAAGAAGGTCTGGCGCTGGCGCTGCAATTTGCCGAGACGCTGCGCATGGCGCACCGGCAGTCCATCGTCTATCTCGATCATAAGCTGGAACATCTCTACTGGGATGGCATTCATCTGCGCATCATCGACCTGAACAGTTCGCGCCTCCTCACCGGCAGCGACCGCGCCAACGAGCGGACCTTCGCCGTCGATATTCACAATTTGTGCGTCGGCATCCTGTATCCGATGTTCACCGGGCTTTCGCCGCAGAAGACGGCGCTGCGCCCTCAGCCCGGCAGCCTGTCAGATGTCGAGGCGCGTTATCAGGACGTGACGACGCTCGATTTCGGCGTCGAGCCGACCCTGAGCCAGGAGCTTCAGGCGCTGCTTCAGCGCGGCGCGGCAATCGACATCCCCAACATCGACACCTTCATCGACGGACTGCATTCGGTCGCCTGTCTGCACGGGTGGGATTTCCCCAAGCATTACACCAGCCCCGCCAGCCGGGATGTGCGCACCCAGATGCGCGCCGGGATCGCCCGCGTCCGCAAAGGGCAGACGTACCTCCGCGAAGCGCGCGATCTCTTCCGCGAAGCCGCAATCCAGGACGGAATCTCCGAAGACTTAGAGGGAGAACTGCGCCGCCTTGTCAAAGCCGTCAATGACATGCTGCAAAACCGTGTCATTCCGTGATCGCCTTCGCATCACGCTGCTGGTCGTCATCCTAAGCCTGCTCGCCGCCTGCACGTCGGCGGAGGAGTCGCCTGTTCCGACGCGGGCGGTGCTGCCTTCCATCACCCCCGACATCGCCGCTGTTTCGCTCAGCGCGGTCAGGACTGTCGAAGCGACAGCCGGCACAACGGCGACCTCCACACTTCCTGTGACGGTTCCGCCCGCTGCGTCGCCGACTCCGCCGCTCCCCTCTTTGACGGCGACGGACACCCCGTTCACTGCCGCGCCGACTTCTGTGCCGACCACGCGCCTCATTGTATCGCCGACACCGTCGTCCCCGGCGACCACTACGTCCCCGGCGGCTTCAGCCACGCCGCCGCCTGAAACCGCGACGCCGGTTCCGACGCGCGAGGTTCGCCCGATCGGCGCGGCAGGCTTTCCCACACCGCTGATCACCGCGATTCGTCTGGAGACGGCGACGCCCACGCCATCAGCGACACCGCAGGAATCGCCCACGCCTTCGACGACGCCGTTCCCCACGCCTATCGGTGAGGCGTCGGTCACCACCGCCAGCCAGCAGGTGGTCAATCTGATGCAGGAGCCGTCGCACACCGCCACGATCATCCGCGCTGTCGCCAGCGGCGAGAACATGTTCCTGATCGGGCGCGCCTGGAACAACGAGTGGTATCAGGTCCGGCTGATGGACGGCGTCGAGGGCTGGATCTACGCGCTCTACCTCGTCGTCTGGATCGACACCAGCCGCCTGATCGTGACTCACCTCGAACCGACGCGCCCGCCGGTGGCGATGGTCGGGTCGTTCGCGCTGGGCGGGCATGTCATGAACCTCAACGAGGATGCTTTCGGGACCATGCATCAGGCAGGCATGACCTGGCTGAAGGTGCAGCACCGCTATCATCATGGCGAACGCGGCTCTGCCGTCGCGTCGATGGTCAATGCCGCGCACCGTGCCGGGTTCCGTATCCTGCTCGGCGTGGTCGGGGAGCGTGGGCAGCTCGCCAGCATCCCCAACTATCACGCGGCATTCGCCGACTTCGTGGCAGGGGCAGCGCTGGCAGGGGCGGATGCCATCGAAATCTGGAACGAGCCGAACATCGACCGCGAGTGGCCCCGGGGCTTCATTCACGGCGGCAACTACACCGACCTGCTGCGCGTCTCCTATAACGCCATCAAGGCGGTCAGCCCGGCGACCATCGTGGTCAGCGCCGCGCCGGCTCCGACCGGGTTTTTCGGTCCGGCGGGCTGCGGCGACGGCGGCTGCAACGACGACATCTTCCTCAAACAGATGGCGTTCGCCGGGGCGCAGAATTTCCTGGACTGCGTGGGGCTGCACCACAACGACGGCATCGTCTCGCCGACGCAGCGCACCGGCGATCCGCGCGGCGATCATCCCACCTACTTTCTGAGCGGCGTGATCAGCCGGGTTCCCTCGGAATTCAACAGCCGCCCGCTGTGCTTCACCGAGGTGGGCTATCTCTCGCCGGAAGGCTACGGAACGCTGCCGCCGAATTTCGCCTGGGCGGCGGGCACGAGTGTCGCCGAACATGCCCAGTGGCTCGGCGAGGCGGTGCAGGTGGCGCGGACGACGGGGCGGGTGCAGATGTTGATTGTCTGGAATATCGACTTCAACGTCTACACTTATGAAGACCCGATGGCGGGCTACGCCATCCGCCGGCGCGACGGCGGGTGCCCGGCGTGCGCTGCGCTCGCCGCCGCGATACGCTAGGCGGCTGCCGTCACCCACTCATCTTGACACTGCCAGATCCTTAACCCTATAATTGATACTCTGTATCATTTATGGCATTGGAGAACCCCAGGTGAGGCGCAGAAATCCCTTCACTTTCGCGTTCCTGTTTTTTGTCTGTGCTGTATTCTCGCCATTCGTCCAGGCGCAGGAGCGCCGCTTGCAGGTGATAGCGACCCATACGATCCTCGCCGATGTGGTCGCCAACGTCGCCGGCGACTTCGCCGATGTGGTCGCGCTCATGCCGATCAACGCCGACCCGCATACATTCGTCCCCGCGCCCAGCGATGTGGCGCGTCTGGCGGACGCTAACCTCGTCTTTGTCAACGGCGCCTTCTTCGAAGAAGGGCTGTTGGAAGTGATCGAAAATGCGGCGGTGGAGGTCAACATCGTCGAAGCATCGCAGTGCGTACCGATCCTGCCGTTTGGCGCGCACGATCACGACCTCGAAGCGGAACACGCTGCCGCCGACGCTGCGGAGACTGCCGCGCCGCTGCCGGAAGGGGAATTTGCCGAACGCTGCGCTGGATATTACGAGGCGATGACGATTCTGCACGGCGGTGAGGCTCATGCGGATCACGAGGGAGACGAGGCAGAACAGGATGCCCAACATGGGCACGGCGTCGAACCCCTGGGTCCGCTCTATGTGCTGGACTGCGCCGGCGGTCACGGTCACGAAGCCGAGGCTGCTGCTGACCACGATCATGTCGAAGGCGGCTGCGATCCGCATGTGTGGTGGGAGCCGCACAACGTCATCTTCTGGACCATGACCATCCGCGACAGCCTCTCGGAACTGGACCCGGTGAACGCCGCCGCTTACGCTGCCAACGCCGCTGCCTACATTGATGCTCTTGATGCGCTGGCGCACGACGAGATTCGCCCGCTCATCGAGAGCCTGCCGGCGGAACGCCGCATCCTGGTGACGGATCACGACTCTCTGGGCTACTTCGCCAGCGCCTACGGCTTCGAGGTGGTCGGGGTCGTCATCCCCGGCGGCAGCACCCTTGCCGAGCCAAGCCCAGCGGAGACGGCGGCGCTGATCGACCTCATCCGTCAGGAGGGCGTATCGGCGATTATTGTGGGCACGACGGTGAGTTCGGTGATGGCGGACCAGGTCTCCGCCGAAACCGGGGCGCAGATCGTCCGCATTTACACGGACTCGCTCAGCGAAACCGGCGGACCGGCAGGGACTTACCTCGACTTCATGCGCTATAATGCGGATGTGATCGTCGGCGCATTAGGTGCATCCTCTTGACAGGATCGTCAGGCACGCTGTCGCAAATCACGCCTTCGGGGGAGATGCAGACCAGCGTGGGCGGAACTTCGCCCGCGCTGGTCGTTCGCAGCATCTCGGCGGGCTATTCCACCGTGCCGCGCGCCATCGAAGACATCAGTTTTTCCGTCAATATCGGTGAACGCATCGCTGTGCTGGGTCCAAACGGCGCGGGCAAGAGTACGCTGTTCAAAGCCATCGTCGGCTTGATTGATTTCAATACCGGCGAGATTTCCATACACGAACGCGACTGCCGCACCAGCCACGCGCTGGTCGGCTATGTGCCGCAACAGAACCGCGTCGATTGGGATTTTCCGGCGACGGTGCGCGATGTCGTCATGATGGGGCGGCTGCGCAAGATCGGCTGGTTCCATCACCCAGGGCGGCGCGACCGCGCGGCAGTAGATGCTGCGCTGAGCCGCGTCGGCATGGCGGACAAGGGGAAACGCGGCATCATCGATCTCAGCGGTGGGGAGCGTCAGCGCGTCTTCATCGCCCGCGCGCTGGCGCAGGAAGCGGATGTGCTGCTGCTGGATGAACCGTTCAGCGCCGTCGATGCCACCGCCGAGCGCGAGATCCTCGACGTGCTGGACCGACTGCGCGAGCAGCAGGTGACGACCTTGATCGCCACCCATGATCTCAACCTGGCATCGACCCGTTTCGACCGTATCCTGCTGATTCGCCGGCATCTCGTCGCTTTTGGGACGGTCCGAGAAGTCTTCACTGCGGAAAACTTTGCCCGCGCTTACGGCAAGCAGGTCGGAGTCTTTCAGGATGGCGCATTCTTCGTCATCGACGAGCATTGAACCGCATGGACCTCTATACGCTTCTCATTGAACCCATGACCTACCAGTTCATGCAGCGCGGGCTGCTGGCGGCGCTGCTGGTCGGCGGCGTCAGCGGGGTGATCGGCTGCTTCGTGGTGGTGCGCGGCTTATCGTTCTTCGGCGACGCTCTGGCGCATTCCATTTTGCCGGGGGTCTCTCTGGCGTACATCGTCGGAGCTGATCTGTTCGTCGGCGGTTTGATCGCCGGGGTGGGGTCGGCGCTGGGCATCGGGCTGCTCACCAGCCGGGGGAGGCTAAGCGAAGATACGGCGATTGGCGTGGTCTTCGCCGGCATGTTTGCCCTGGGCATTCTGATCATCAGCACTGTACGCAGCTACAGCGTCGATCTGTCGCATATCCTGTTCGGGCATATCCTGGGGGTGCAGGATGGCGACCTGCTGACGATGGCGCTGAGCGGCGCGGTGGTGCTGATCGCCGTCTTCCTATTCTACAAGGAACTGGTCGCTCAGAGCTTCGACCCGGGGCTGCTGCGCGCCCTGCGGCTTCCTGGCGAGGCGCTGCGCCTGCTGCTGCTGGTGCTGATCGCCCTGACGATTGTCGCCAGCTTGCAGACCGTCGGCATCGCACTGATGCTGGCGCTGCTGGTCACCCCGGCGGCGACCGCCCGCATCTTCACTCACCGCATGATCACCATGATCCTGGCGTCTTCCGTGCTGGGCATGGTGTCCGGCGTGATCGGCTTATATCTGTCCTGGCATCTCAACGTCGCATCGGGCGCAGCAGTTGTGCTGACCTCGACAGCGATCTTCATCCTCGTCTTCAGCGTCAATCGCCTTACGACCCTGGTGAGGATGCGCTGAACTTTGCCTCGCTCTGAGGGGTGATCTCCATCATGTCCACCATGGTTGCCCCCACGTTCGGGACATGCGGAGACCTCCCCACTCGCCCACAAACGCCCTACGGGCGAAACTACATCTTCGACTTGATCGTCTCGTTGAGCTGCTTGATGGCTTCGGTCAGCAGCTGCTCCTGCGTCGGTCCGGCAGGCGCGGCGGGCGCCGCCGGTTTTTCGGTGCGGCGTTTCATTTCGTTGAAGGCGCGCACGATCAGGAAGACGACGAAGGCGACGATCAGGAAGGAGATAGTGGCATTGATGAACTTGCCGATGCCGATCACCACATCGGTGACGGTTCCGTCGGCAGCCGTCGTCGTGCCCAGCTTGATAGCGATCTCAGAGAAGTCAATGCCGCTCAGGAAGAAACCGATGGGGGGCATGATGATGTCGTTGACGAGTGACGTGACGATTGCGCCAAACGCGCCGCCGATGATAATGCCGACGGCGAGATCGAGTACGTTCCCCCGCATAATGAACTCACGAAATTCCTTGATCATGTTCCTTCTCCTTACACAGCCGATATAATGGACCTGCACCTTGTGATTATATTTAGTTTCTCCATAAGCGCCTCATTGTAGTGTAAACCGGATTGTAACTCAGGAGTTATCCGAGATGGATCAGATCAGCAAGCCGTTCGACTCGTACATCATCTCCTACGTCACGGGGTATCCGCACGACTGTGTGATCACCTGTTTCAATGGGGATGCTTATGCCGGGCGCATGATCTTCTACAAAGAGAATGCCGAACTGCCGCCGAACGTCATGTTCAACGATGCGCCATCACTGCATTTCCACAGCCATCACTACGACGCCATCGTGACTATCCTGCGCTACGAGAAGCCGTTGATGCTCTTCTTCGTCCCGGCTTCCAGGACCGGCGGGATCGTCACCAGCGAGCGGGAACCGGTGGGCGAGCAGGAAGGGACAGGCATGCCCCAGACGCCGCGTCCGGGGATGCCGTAGCGGCGCAGGCTAGCGGCGTATCAGCATCGCGGGGTAGGAAGCCGGCAGTCCTGCCGGGCTGAGCAGATGGATGTCTCCTATCCGCCAGTCCATGAAGTAGATGCGATACTGCCCGCCCGGGTCGCTCATGAAGGCGATCCGCTCCCCATCCGCCAGCCATGCCGGCAGGACGTCGGATGTGCCGGCGCGTCTGATCTGGACAGGTGGGCTGCCGTCGCGCGCCACGATAGTGATCTCCGGGTCGCGTCCGATGGCGGTTTGAATCGCCAGATGCGTGCCGTCGGGCGACCACGCCGGCGTGTGCCAGAAGATTCCGGCGACGATCTCCTGTGAGTCGGTCATCTGGCGGACACTGCTGCCGTCGGCGTTCATGAGATACAGGTTGCGATAGAGGCTGCGGACGGAGAAGTAGGCGATCTCACGTCCGTCGGGTGACCAGGAAGGGCTGGTGTCCCATGCCGGGTCGTGCGTCAGGTTGCGCGCGTCGCTGCCATCGGTGCGGGCGCGAAAGATGTCGGCGCTGCCATCGCGCCATGAGACGAATGCCAGCGCTGTGCCATCCGGGGACCATGCCGGGAAGCGATCATCTTCGGGGGCGTTCGCCAGCACCCAGGGGTTCACACCCGACGTCAGCGGTTGGCGGATGTCCAGGATATACAGGTCAATCTGCGCGCCGGCATCGACCTCATAGGCGATGCGCGTCCCGTCCGGGGACCATGTCGGCGCATGACCATAGCGCACAGCCTCCGGCGCAGCGCGGCGAATCTGCCCGTCCAGGGTCATGAGGTAGAGCGAGCGAATCCCTTCCTCGCGGGTGGAATAAAATGCCAGATGTGTCCCATCGGGGGACCATGCCGCGCTGGTATCGTGCGCCGGATGATGGGATACGTTGATGGCGATCTGGCGCGCCGTGTCCATCAGGAAAATATCGCTGGCGCAGTTACAGGGATCGTGTATCGTGCCGGTGACTTCAGACTCGAACGTGATGAGCAGCCCCGATGGACTGATGGACGCCGCCGTGACCGCTGTAAGACTCAGCGCCAGGCAAATTCCGCCAAGTCGCAGAGAAAACCCCGCCAGCCACCGCATCATTGAATCGACCATTCCGAACTTCACCGCCGACCTATGCGCATTATATATCGACTGGCAGCCCAGAAGTTCGCCAGGAATGCGAACAAATGTTAACTTATCGGCATGATTTCGTGAGGAGGCAGGGATGATCAGTTCACTTCAGTTCAGCGCCGAGTTTGCCGCCGGACCCAGACAGGTCTATGCCGCGTTCACCAGCCCCATTCTGCTGCGCGGCTGGCTGTGCGATTACGCGCTGTTCAGCCGCGTGCAGGGCAACCGGTATCTCTTCTGTTGGAACAACGGCTATGCTGCGATGGGGCAGTATACGACGCTGCAAGCCCCGGATCGCGTCGTCTTCTCCTGGATGGGCGACGGCGACCCGGCGGCGACCACCGTCGAGGTGGCGATCACGGCAGAGGGGACCGGCAGCCGAATTGCCCTGACGCATCAGGGGTTGGGCGACGGCGACGCCTGGAAATCGAGCCGCGAAGCGGTGGAACGCGGCTGGCGGGAGGGACTGGACAACCTCGTCTATTTTCTGGACACCGGGCTGGATGCCCGCATCATGCGCCGCCCGATGCTCGGCATCAACATCGGCTTCCTGGAAGAAGGGACGCAGGAGCGCCTGGGGCTGCCCACCAGTGACGGTGTGCTGCTCAGCGGCACTGTCGAGGGTTTGGGGGCGCATAACGCCGGGCTGCGCGGCGGCGATCTGGTCGTCAGCCTTGCCGGGCATTCACTGAAGAGTTACAGCGAAATGGCGGCGGCGCTGGTCGGCAAGAAGGGCGGCGATACGGTGGATATCGCCTTCTACCGAGGGGCGGAACTGCACCAGGTGCAGATGCGTCTGAGCGAACGCCCGCGCCCGCCGATCCTGGAGTCGGTTGCCGCGCTGGCGGAGCATCTGCGCAGGACCGCCGGCGAACTTACCGGCGAACTCGATGCGCTGCTGCAAGACGTGAGCGCCGCTGACGCCGCGGCGCGTCCCGCACCGGAGTCCTGGAGCGTGAACGAGAACCTGGCGCATCTGATCTTCACCGAACGCTTCACGCAGATGCTCAACTTCGGCGTCATGGGCGGCGATGACCACATCGCCTGGCCCGACAACAACGCCGCCCAGCTCACCCCCATCCTGGCGCTTTATCCCGATACAACGGCGCTCGTTGATGGGCTGAAGCGGGAGATGCTGGCGACGGTTGTGCAGGTCGCCGCGCTTCCGACGCAGACGGCGGATGACCTGCCGATCTTCACGACAATCAGCCAATCGATGATGGGCTTGGCAGATCACGCACGCGAACACTACCAGCAGATGCGCGAGGCGCTGGAGGCTCTGAAGGCGGCGCACGGCGTGAAATAGGCGGCTGGCTCGAACCAATTTGTGATGGGATGAGGCGGTATCGCTATACTAGAGATATTCACCGACGCGCCGAGATCTTCTGGGATCGCCATCCCAGAAGATCGCAAAGAGGAGTAGCGACCATGCGCCTGCAAGACCTGAACTGGATGGATGTCGAACGCTACCTGGAAGGGGATGATCGTATCATCCTCATCACGGGCGCGACTGAACAGCACGCCTATCTGAGCCTGCTCACCGATATTCTCATCCCATCCAGAATTGCCCTGGCGGCAGGGGAGCGCGAACCGGTCCTGATCGCCCCGGCGCTTAACTTCGGCATCAGCGAGTCCTTCGTCGATTTCCCCGGCACGATCACCGTCAGCAAGGCGACGTTCGACGCCATCCTCAGCGAGATCGTCGAAAGCCTGATGCACCAGGGCTTCCGGCGATTCTTCATTCTCAACGGACACGGCGGCAATCAGCAGCCGGCGCGGCTTACCGATCTGCAGATGGACGGCGAAATCTGGGTGGACTGGTACGACTGGTGGCATGGCGAGGCAGCGCACCAGTTCTGCGATCATGCCGGTCTGGAGATCGATCACGCCAACTGGGGCGAGAATTTCCCCTTCAACCGGGTGGCGGTGTCGCCAGAGACTCTTAAAGCGCCGGTCAACCTCGCCTTGATCGAAGGCAGCAGCCCGCGCGATATCCTGGGCGATGGTAATTTCGGCGGACTCTATCAGGTGGACGACGCCCTGATGATGGCGCTCTTCGACAAAATCGTTGAGGAGGTGGTCGAGCGTTTGCGCCGACTTCGCGATCTCTAGCGCCCTATGCCGCCGGTGAGGGGACGGCGCGCCAGCTAACCGCTCTTTTCGACGGTCTTGCCGTGTTCAAAATATACGCGCAGCACCATCCGCCCCAGGCGCAGCTCGTCCCCGTGACGCAGCACACGCACTTCCTGCGGGTAGAGCTTTTGTCCATTGACATAGGTGCCGTTGGCGCTCTTCATGTCGGAGATACTGAGGATGTTGTTGCGCTTGTTGTGCTGAAGCGCGACATGCAGACGTGAGACGCCCAGGTCGCTGGCATTGTGCGCCGCCAGGTCAATATCCGGGCGCACTGTACCGCCGTCGCTGCGCCCGATCACCACTTCGTGGCGTGATTCCTGAGGGCGTATCCTGAAGCGTGGGGTATCCTTCACCCCGCTGATCGCCAGGATCAGCGTGGATTCCTCGCCGAAGTAGTCCGCCGAAGGCAGCGACCCGGTGTCGTCGAAGCGCACGGTATCGAAATTCGTTGCCTTATCCTTGCGCAGGAACTCACCGCAGGAGAAACAAAAGACATCGGTCGCCTTGTTGGGCTTGCGGCAGTGAGGGCAGCGCACCATATCGTCTGTGACCGGGGTCGGGACCGGCGTGGTGCTGCTTCGACTGGCAGCCTGGACGAGCCGCTGTCGAATGGTATCCGGAGGCGGTTCGGAAGAAGACGGCGCGCCGGAAGACGGCGGCGAAGACGATGGCGGTGCGCCGGAAGACGGCGCGCCGGAAGACGGCGGCGAAGATGATGGCAGTGCGCTAGAGGGCGCATTGGGCGGAGCTTCCGGTTTTTCGCCTCCGCCGCCGGTGCGTTTCGTCTCCCAGGCGCGCACCCGACGCACCAGTTCGGCTTTGTCGTTGGCGTCGAGCAGCTCGATTCGCAGGCGAAGGGCTTCCAGCGCCGACTTGGCGTCGCGTCCGCCAGTGCGCAGCTCTACGTACTGTTGAAATGTATCATCAGCAAAGGACATAGCGTACCAGGTGGTCCTTTTGAGGGTTTCATTTGTTCATCCATTATAACCATAACGCCGATTCGCGATGATAGGCAAACCTTCGCACCTTCGCTGACGCGGGCTGCCCGTCATACAGGGAGCCGGGGTCAGTCGCCAATTTGCAGCAGGGTAGCCGCCCTGGTGCTGCTGACGCCCAACCGCGCCCGGATCATCGGGATGTATCCATCATTGCCCGGCGCAAAGTGCGCTTCTGGCGGAGCAGTCACGCGGGTGGCGTAATTCCCCGGGGCGACCATGAAACGGTAGAAGCCGTTGTCATCTGTGATGGTCGTCGCCAAAGGCTCGCCCTGCGGTGTCAGCAGGGTGACGGTGACGCCGCTGTAGGGCAGCGTGATCTGGTAGCCGCGTTCATCACGGGTGCGCCCGCTGACGGTCCCGCCAATCACTGCCGGGGCGCTGCACAGGCTGAACGCCAGCGCTCCGACGCTTTCGCCCAGCCGGTCAAGGCGCGGTTGAAAGACGGCGAACTGCTCACCGCCGTAATAATAGGAGGGCGTCGCCAGGTTGAATAACTCGCGGCGGTTGATCCCTCCGCCGACGCCGACCGCGATGATGGCAATATCCTCGGCGCGGATGAACTCGCTCCGCCGCGCTGCGTCCGATGCGCTGATGCCGTCGGTGATCAGCACCAGGGCGCGTGCGACATACGGGCGTGCCTCAGCAAGCAGCGCCGCGCCGGCGTCCAGCCCTGTGCGGAAATCCGCCGCGCCGCCGGTGACGCTCAAGCCGTTGATGGCTCCGGCGACCGCGCCGCCGTCGCCGCTCAAGCCCAGGCGCGTCTGTGCCGACCCATCGAAGGCGATGACGCCCAGGCGCACCCCACCCATCGGCAGCGCGCCGACCGCCGCCGCCGCGAACGTCTTGATCTGCTCGAAGTCTTCGGGGGCGGCGCTTCCGCCTGTATCGATCAGCAGCACGGCGTCGATCACGCAGTTGCCGGGAGCCTGGGCACGCGCCGTCTGCGGCGAGCGCGCGGCGAGACCGAAGATCAGAAGGATGGCGATCACAGTGAAGGGACGCAGCATGGGTAAACCTCGCAGCCTCTCGGAGCCGGGAGCGGCGGTCGTGGACGCGCCGCAGAGTCATATTGATTCCAAGCATACTCTAATCGAGGCGGCGCGCGCTCAACGCTTTTCCCATGCTCTCACGATGCTATGATAGGACGCCGTGCGCATCGCAGCCGCCCGGTGTCCGTAGGGCGGGCGTGTCCCTGTCCATGATACGATCCGGCTATGCATAGACTGCTCACCGGCTATCGCCGTCAACCGCGCTGGAAGCGCATCCTCCTGCCTGTCGCCATCATCGCGCTGATCGGGCTGGGAGGGCTGTACCTCTGGCTGTTCAGTGACCTGCCGCCTATCGATCAGCTTCACGCCGGCCTGGCGCTGCCTTCGACGCGCATCTATGACCGCCAGGGGCGGCTGCTCTACGAGATCATCGCCGACAGTCAGGACGGCGGTTTGAACACGGCTATTTCCCTGGAGGCGATCCCCCGGCGCTGCATCGACGCCGTCATCGCCACCGAAGACGCCAACTTCTACAGCCATCCAGGCGTTGATCTCGCCGGTGTGGCGCGCGCCCTGTGGATCAACCTTCAGGGCGGGGAGGTCATCGCCGGCGGCAGCACCATCACACAGCAGGTGGCGCGGATGCTCCTGCTCGATCCACAGCAGCGCGCCGAACGTTCGCTGCGCCGCAAACTGCGCGAGATGATCCTTGCCGTTCAGCTTCAGAACGCCTACAGCAAGGACGAGGTGCTGGCGCTCTACTTCAACCAATCCTATTTCGGCAACCTGGCGTATGGGATCGAGGCGGCTGCCGGCGCCTATTTCGGCAAATCTGCGCCGGAACTGTCGCTGGCGGAATGCTCCCTGCTGGCGGGGCTGGTCCAGGCTCCGGCGCTGTACGATCCGCTGACCAATCTGGAGGCGGCGAAAGCGCGCCAGGCGGTCGTCCTGAACCTGATGGTCGGTATGGGGACGCTGACGGCTGAAGAGGCGGACTCGGCAGCGCGCGAGATGCTTCAGTTCGCCGCCGCGCCGTTTCCCATCGAAGCGCCGCACTTCGTCATGGCGGTGATCCGCCAGTTGGAACGTGATTTTCCAGATCGACTCATCCGCGACGGGCTTGAAGTGACCACGACGGTCGATCTTGATTGGACGCGGCAGGCACAGGAGATCGTCGCGCGGCAGCTGAACGCGCTGAATCACCCCGCCAGCGCCGCCGAAGTTCCGGCGAACGCCAACAACGCCGCCCTGGTCGCGCTCGATCCCCATACCGGGCAGGTCCTCACGATGCTCGGCAGTCCGGATTACTTCGACGAGAGCATCGACGGGGCGGTCAATGCCGCGCTGGCGCTCCGCCAGCCGGGCAGCGCCCTCAAGCCGTTCACCTATGCGGCGGCGATGAACCCGGAGCGCGATCAGCCCTATACTGCCGCGACCCTGCTCCTGGATATCGAGACGCCGTTCATCACCCGCCGCCTGGAAAGTTACACGCCGGCGAACTACGCGCAGGTCGAAAACGGTCCCGTGCTGGTGCGCGAAGCGCTGGCGTCGTCGTTCAACATCCCGGCGGTGCTGACGCTGAACGACATCGGTATCAGCAGCCTGATCGACCTGGCGGTTGATGCCGGGCTGGCGACCCTGGGGCGCAATACCGAACTCGATCTCTCGGTGACGCTGGGCGGCGGCGAAGTGCGCCTGCTCGACCTTGCCGCCGCCTACAGCATCTTTCCGAACGGGGGCTGCCGGGTCGATCCGGTGCTGATCCTGCGGGTGATCGACCGCGCCGGGGCGGCACTCTACGACTGGACGCCGCCGGCGGCATGCGGCGAGATCGGCAGCACGCGGCTGATCGACCCGCGCGTCGCCTGGCTGATCAGCGACATCCTCAGCGATGATACGGCGCGGGTGCGGTCGTTTGGGCGGAACAGCGCCCTCGCCATCGGCAGAACCGCCGCCGCCAAGACCGGCACGACTACCGACTTTCGTGATAACTGGGTGGTGGGCTACACGCCGAATCTGGTGGTCGGCGTGTGGGTGGGCAATGCCGACAATACCCCGATGGTGGATGTGACCGGCGTCACCGGTGCTGCGCCGATCTGGAACGCTTTCATGCGCGGAGCGCTGCTGGGTCAGCCGGAGCTGCGCTTTGAGCAGCCGGAGGGGCTGACCCGGCGCGAGATTTGCGCGCTGAGCGGCAGGCTGGCGACGCCCCAGTGTCCGCGCCGCCGCCTGGAATGGTTCATCGAAGGCACGGAACCGCAGGAGAGTGACGATTTTTACCAGGTGTTTCAGATCGACCGGGAAACCGGGCTGCTGGCGCAGGAGTCGACGCCGGAGGACCGCCGCGAAGCACAGGTTTTCGTCGTGCTGCCCCAGGAGGCGCGCGATTGGGGAATCCGCAATGGGCTGACTCCGCCGCCCCAGGGCGCAGCGGTGACGCCGACCGACCGCACGGACGCGGTGCGGCTGCTCGAACCCGATCCCTACACCGTGTTCGAGATTTCACCCCTCCTGCCGCAGTCGGCTCAGCGCATCCGCCTGACGGTCGCCGCGCCGCCGGGCGTGACGCAGGTCGTCTACCTGCTGGATGGTGCAGTGCTGGCGATGGCAGACGCCGCCCCCTGGGAATTCTGGTGGACGCTGGAAACGGGCGATCACTCGCTGCAGGCGCGGGCAACATTTTCCGACAGCACAACGCAGGAGAGCGAACCGCTGCCCTTCAGCGTCATGCCGCCCCAGGTGGACATCAACGCGGGATGACCGATGATCTGCCTCAGCCGGCGTAAGCTGCCTGCAGGGCGGCGATGTCGATCTTCTTCATCTGAAGCATCGCCATCGTGACCCGCCCCGCCTTTTCTGGATCGGGGTCGGACATCAATTCGCCGAGTACCGTCGGGATGATCTGCCACGACAAGCCGAAGCGATCCTTGAGCCAGCCGCAGGCTTGCTCTTCGCCGCCCGCTTCCGGCAGCTTGGACCACAGCCGGTCCACTTCTTCCTGTGAGGTGCAGTTGACGAGGAACGAGACCGCCTCGGTGAACCTGAATTCCGGTCCGCCGTTGATCGCCAGGAACTCCTGCCCGTCGAGCGTGAACTTCATCGTCGCACCTGCGACCGATGTATTCCCTGTCTGGCGGGTGATATAATGAAGTTTGATCGCACGCCGCGCAGACGCCCACACCGGGCGTTTGTCGTCTGGGTCAGAGATTGATGAGATGCAGATTCGTCGTGACTACTCGCAGCCGTTCTTCAGCCAGCGCCGCCGACGCCGCGCCAGCTGGCGCTGGCTGCTCCTGTTCGTCATCCTGATCGGCGGGTTTCTGTTCTTCGTGGACAGCAACTTCAGCCAGCTGCAAATGATGGCGCTCGATATGGTGGGGCAGTCGCCGACCGCAACCCCCTTCGCCAGCGAACTGGCGACCATCGGCATGGATTATTTCGTGCGCGGCAGCCTGGAATCCGCCCGCGACTATTTTCGTCGGGCGGTCATGCAGCAGCCGACCAACGTCGATTACCTGTATGAATATGGACGCATCCTGATCGAGATGGGCGTCGACGACCCGCCGCTGTATGTCGAGGCGATCAGCATCGGCGACCAGGCGATTCAGTCTGCGCCGGGCGACCCGCGCGGCTATGCCATCAAGTCGCGGGCGCTCGATCTGTCCGGCGATTCGGCGAACGCCATCCCGGTCGGACAGGCGGGCATTCAGATGGATAGCGGCTTCGCCCCGCTCTATACCGCACTCAGCAGCGCCTACCGCAACATCGACCGCTACGACGTGGCGCTGGATAACGCCGAACAAGCCATCGCCCTGGACCCGCTCGACCCGTCGGCGCGCCGCGTTTACGCGCTGGCGCTGATCTGGGTGGGTCGGCGGCAGGAGGCGCTGGATCAGCTGGAGCAGGCGGTGGGCTTGAACCCCAACCTGGTCGCGCCGTACTTCGAACTCGCCAGCATGTACCGCGCCCTGGCTGTGACCGACACCGCCCAGGGGCAGGAGTACTACGAACTCGCCATCGCCACCTACGAGCAGGTGATCGCCATGCAGCCGCAGAATGCCAAAGCCTATCTGCGCCTGTGCGAAGCCTATACGCAGGTCGGCGAACATCGGCGGGCGCAGGGCTACTGTGAGGACGCGCTGGGGCTGCGCCCGGAATACAGCGAAGCCTGGCGTGCCCTGGGGCAGACGCAGTATCCGCAGCGCAATTACGAAGGCGCGATTGAGTCTTTCGAGACCTGCGTCGCACTTCAGACGGCTCGCCCGTTGGAAGATCAGGAGATCGAGTGCCACTATCTGCGCGGACTGGCGCATTACTATCTGGGCGACTGTCAGGAAGCCTGGGACATCCTCAGCGATGCCGTGAACCGCGTCCGTCTGACCAGCACCGATCCGGAAAACCCGGTGCTGATCAACTCGCTGGCGGGTCTGCGGCTGATCACTGAAAACTGCACCGGCTACGGCGGACGGGTGCTGCCGACGGCGATTCCGCCCACCGCCATCCCGCCGACGCCTATCGGCGGTTAGCGGCGGGCGAAAGAGAACGACGATGTATCTACGCACGCCAAAACGCTATCAGCCGAAGAAGCGCCGGGTACATCTGGTCTCCACCCGCTGGCTCTGGCTGTGGATTCTCACCTCCCTGGTGGTAGGGGCGGGGTATCTGATCTACGTCAACGCCGAGCAGATCGGTCCGCCGATTCGCCAGGCGATCAGCGATGGCATTTCTAATGCCGGGGGCAGCATCGCCACGCTGGTCGCGCCGACGCCATCCCCGACCACCGACCCGACTCAGCGCCTTGCCGCCGCCGACAATTTGTGGCTGCAAGGGTCAATCGATCAGGCGGTATCGGAATATGGCGCGCTCCTGGCGAACGCTCCCAACGACATCCGCTCGCACTACCGCTACACTTATGGGCTGCTGGTCGAACGCCGCAACGCCGAGGCGCTGACGGCGGCGGAAAAAGCGGTCAACGCCAATCCCTTCTCGGCGGACGCCTGGGCGATACGCGCCTGGGCGCTGTCACGCAGCGGGTTCTTCGCCCAGGCAATCGCCAGTGGTTTGCAGGCGCTTTCGCTCGACCAGGATCACGCCCTGGCGCTGGCATTCATGGCGGAAGCCTATCTGGATGCGGAACAGACGGCGGCGGCGGAAGAGCGTATCAACCAGGCTTTGCAGGCGGACCCGGAAAGCGCCGAAGCGCACTTTGTGCGCGGGCTGTGGAACATCGCGGTCAATTTCGACTATGCCGCCGCGCGCGACGACTTCGATGCCGCCTCCGGCTACGCGCCGAACCTGCCGCATTTCATGGTCGAACGCGCCTGGGCGGACTGGAGCCTGCAAAACTACGATGTTGGACTCGACACGCTGGAGCAGGTCATCGAAGCCAACCCGAACAACCTGGACGCGCTCTACGCCCTTGGTTATTTCCAGTATCAGGTCTATGGCGACCCCAACAAGGCGAGCGACTACCTGGGACGCTGTCTGGTCGCCGCGCCGCAGAATATCCCCTGCCTGAACTACATGGCGACCGTCCAGATCGGGCTGGGCAACCGGCAGGCGGCGGCGGAAAGCTATCAGCGCATCATCGACACCGGCACGCAGGACCCGCTTTATTTCCTGCGCGCCGGGCGAACTTATGCCAACCTGGGGGACTGCCGCCGCGCCACGCCGCTCCTGCGCACCGGCTTGGGGCTGGAACAGGAGAGCGAAGCGCCTGATGTCGATCGACTGGCAGCGTTCGAAGAATTCCTGCTTCAGTGCGGCGCGCCGCTGAACCCGCAGTTTGCCGAGCCGGTGACGCCTGAACCGACGACCGAGCCGCTTCTGGTTCCGCTCGGCGAGGGCAGCTCGTAGCAGCGGCAGCGTCGCGAATCAGATGGCATGGCATGGTCTGGTGTACAGGGATAGAATTGCGCGGCATAGAGCCATTTTCGGAGACGCTTAATCATGTCAACCGCTTCCATCGTGCAGCAGAATCGCGACTATACTCTGACCAGCTGGTCCGCCCAGGGAAGCTGGAACCCCATCGTCTTCGACCATGCCGAAGGCGTCTATCTGTGGGATAGTGAAGGCAAACGCTATATCGACTGGTCGGCGCAGCTGGTCAACGTTAACATTGGGCACAGTCACCCTCACGTCGTCAGGGCGATTCAGGATCAGGTGGCGAAGCTGACCTATGTGCAGCCCAGCCACGCCACCGAAGTGCGTGGACGCCTGGGCGAGCTGATCGCCGAAGTCACCCCCGGCGATCTGACCAAGACGTTCTTCACGCTGGGCGGTGCGGACGCCATCGAAAACGCCATGAAGATCGCCCGGCTGTACACCGGCAAGGACAAAATCCTCACCCGCTACAAGTCGTATCACGGCGGCACGTTCGCCGCTGCCACCGCCGGCGGCGATCCGCGTCGCCTGGGCATCGAACCCGGCGTGCCCTGGATCGTCCGCCTGCCTGACCCGTATGCCTACCGCAGCCCGATCTACGCCGGGCGCACCCAGGAAGAGGGCGATCTGATCGTCGCCGAGCTGATCGAAGAGATCGTTTTGCAGGAAGGTCCGAAGCAGTGCGCGGCGATCCTGCTGGAAGGGTACAGCGGCAGCAGCGGAATCATGCAGCCGTCGGCGGTCTTCTGGTCGCGCATTCAGGAGATCGTCAGTCGCTACGACATGGTGCTGATCGTCGATGAGGTGATGAGCGGCTGGGGACGCACCGGTGAGTGGTTCGGTATCGAGCATTACCCGGATGTCAAACCGGACATCATGGTCACGGCGAAGGGACTGACCAGCGGCTACGTTCCGCTGGGCGCGACGATTGTCACCGACAAGATCGCCGCCTTTTTCAACGATCATGTCCTGCAGGGCGGGCTGACCTACAGCGCGCACACCCTGGCATGTGCGGCGGCAGTCGCCAATATCGAAGTCTACCGCAGCGAGAACCTGATCGAACGTTCGCGAGAACTGGGCAAGGTGCTGCGGCGCGGGCTGATGGATCTCGCCGAAAAACACCCGGTCATCGGCGATGTGCGCGGCACGGGGCTGCATCAGGTCATCGAGCTGGTTAAGAACCGGACCACGCGCGAGCCGCTCAGCCCATTCAATGCGCCGTTCACCGAGCCGATGCAGAAGATCAGCAAGACCCTTAAAGAACATGGGCTGAGTACGCTGGTGCGCTGGAACTATGTCTTCAGCACCCCACCGCTGGTCATCACCGAGGAGCAGATTCAGGAAGGTCTGGCGATCCTCGACGCGGCGTTGGAGCAGGCGGACCCGTACTATCAGGGATGAGGTGTGAGGGATGAGAAGAGCGCGCGGTCCTTACTCGTCCCTCATCCCTCACCCTTCTGTGCTGTTCGTCAATCCACGAAGCGGTATTTGACCAGCGTCCACAGCGCAGCGGGCGCGTCGGTCCACTTGATCTTCTTGCCTTCTGTCCACTCGCGCCCATTGTAGGAGATCGGCACTTCGTAGATGCGGATACCCTGCTTCAGCACCTTGGCGGTGAATTCCGGCTCGAACTCGAAGCCCCGCGCGTGAATCTTCATGCCGCGCACCACTTCAGCGCGGAAGACCTTGTAACACGTCTCCATGTCGCTGAGGATGGCGTTGTAGAGCATGTTGGTCACCAGCGTCAGCCCTTTGTTGGCGACCATATTCCAGAAGTTCATCGCCTTGCGCGGACCGCCCAGGAAGCGCGATCCATAGACGACAGGGCTGATTCCTTCCTGCACCGGGCGCAGCAGGATGGGATAGTCACGTGGATCGTATTCCAGATCGGCATCCTGAATCAGGAAGATGTCGCCGGTAGCATGCTGAAAGCCGGTGACCAGCGCCGCGCCTTTGCCGCCGTTCTGTTCGCGGTAGATGATCTTGACATCCGGGTGCTGCTCCGCTTCGATCTCCGCCAGGACATCGCGCGTGCCGTCGGTCGAACCATCATCGACGATCACAATCTGCTGCGCCAGACCCACATCCTGGACTCGTTCCAGCATCTCGGCAATCGTACTGACTTCGTTATAACAGGGGATGATCACGCTGAGCGTGAGCGGTTTGCCTTCTGCGGCGCGCGGATGGTGTTTGGTCATCTTTTCCTGCGTCAAGCCTTTCCGACAGGAGAACCCCATACCAGACAACAATGGGGTGGACTTACGGATTATATCATAGGGGGGAACGGGCTGTGCTAAACTGGAACTGCTACCGTTCATCCGCGTATTTGACTGAGGATGGCGCATGAAACTTTTCCTCGTATTGATCTCATTCGCGCTGCTGACCGGCTGCCAGCTGACGCAATCCGGGGATGCCACGCCCGTTCCGACCGACGCCGAATCTGCGACCGCCGAAGCGACTGAAGCTGCGACCCCCGACTTTCAGCCGGAAGTCGTCACCGAAGAACCCGATCCGTTTGCCACGCCGACCGATGCCCCGCGCGTGACTCTTGCGCCGAGCGACGTTCTTCTTGGCGGCGTCCTCGCCTGGATCGGCGGCGACGGCGTGATCAACCTGAGCGGGCGGACCGCCCAGATCGCGCTGATCGGCACGGACGGCGCGATCTCCACGCTCCTAGAATTTCCCGACACCGGACGTCCGGCGGCGGCGTGCGGCGAGCGGGCGACTTCGCCTGATGGGCAGCTTTTCGCCTTTTACGTCGGCGACGACCGCGGCGCGCTCTATATGATGCGCGGCGCACAGCCGCCGGTCGCGCTCGGCGAGATCGAATATCTCGCCTGCCTGGGGATGGGGACCTTCCGCTATTCTCCGGCGGGCGGGCGCTTCGCCTACCTCGATTACGTCTTCGGCGCGGCGCTGAACGATTTTGCTGATGGCGTCCTGCGCATCTACGACTCGACTTCGCTGGCGCAGGTGGCGTCGTTCGAAGACGTGGTCGCCTACGATCTGGGCGACAATGACGCTGCTTTTCTGCGCTTCTATGCCAGCGCCGAAGGGATCGCCGACGAAGCGGCGGTGATCTTTTGGGATGGGGCGAATGAGCGCGAACTCGCCACCCTGCTGCCGACCGAAGAAGGCTGTCGTTTCACCAGCGGGCAGATCGTGCGCGTGGGGGGCGATCCGCTGCTGGTGATGGGTCACCGCTGCACGCGCGGCGACACGACGACTCACTGGCAGCTTTATTCAGTCAGCGTCGAGGAGGGCAGCGTGACGCTGATCGACAGCGATTCCCAACCCGGCAGTTTTGTCACTTTCGCCCGCACCAACGTCATGTTTTCGTCGCCGGACGGCGAGACCGTCTATTTCACCGTCCCGGACGGCGTGACCGCCTACACCGTTGCCGTCGCGGCGATCCAGCTCAGCCAGCTGGCGGAACCGGCGAGCCTGAGCATCGTCGTGCCGGTCGCGCGCCAGGCGGTATTCCCCAACTACAGCGGGACGACCAACGCTGCGCCGCGTTTCGCGCCTGATGGGCGCTGGCTGGCGGCGGTCGTGACTTCTCCCGATGGCGATAATCAGCTCGTGCTGATGGAACTGGATGCGCCGGAGGATGCGCCGCTGACGGTCGGCGCCGGGGCGCGCGGTGACCTCATCCCGGCATTTGCCTTCAGTGCCTTGAGCGAGCGGCTTTATTACGTCGCCGGCGGCGATGACAACGCCCTGTACGCCCTTGATCTGGCATCGGGCGCGGAACGACGGATCACGCGCGGGCAGTTCGTCGACGCCCTGGTCGTCCAGGGCGACCGCGCCGCCGTGCTGGAACGCCGCCTGGAAGAACAGCCGCCTGCCGAGTTTGTCGATCTGGTGCTGGTCAATCTCGGCGATGGCTCCAGGCGCATCGTCTTCCGGTCAGAGCCGGTTGCCGGGGGCGGATCGACCATCGCTGTGCCGCTGACCTGGCGCTGAAAAGCGACCATCTGTGCTACAATAGGGGATATGTACGTTCAAGTCGTCGTCAATACCCCTGTCGATGCTGTCTTCGATTATCACCTGCCGCCGGAGCTTGATGGGCAGATCGAGCCAGGGCATCTGGTGCAGGTGGATTTTCGCACGGCGATGGAACCCGCCATCGTCGTCGGCGTCAGCGAGACGACCTCGGTCGCCAGGACCAAACCGGTGATCGCCCGGCTTGATCCCGCGCCGGTGGTCACGCCGCTGCAAATCGAAATCTCCCGCTGGCTGGCGTCATCGTCGCTGTCGCCGCTCAGCGCCTGCCTGTGGCTGTGGTTGCCGCCGGGGCTGACCGGTCACAGCGAGGTGGTGGCGTCGCTGGAACCGGAATATGACGCCGCTGCCATCAAAACCCCCGAAGAGCGCGAACTGGTGGCGCTGCTGCAAAAACGAGGCGCGCTGCGGGCGCGTCAGCTCAATCTGGCGCTTTCTGGCAAGAACTGGCGCGCCGCCGCCGACTCGCTGGCGAAAGCGGGCGTCATTCGCAAAGAATCGACGCTCTCCCCGCCGCGCGTGCGCCCGCGCGTCGTGCAAACCGCTGCCCTGGCGGTGCATCCCAGGAATATCGCCCGCGAAGTGCGCGCCCTGGAGCGTCCTTCGCTGATGGCGAACCTTCTCGAACTGGTCTCCGACGTGCCGGACATCGAGGATCGGACCGCGCTGCGCCTTTCCGGGGCGAATGACGCCCACCTGCAAAAGCTGCTCGACCAGAACCTGGTGAAACGCAGCCGCACCGGCAAGCTGAACACGGCGGTGGAGGTCACGGCGGTCCTGGCGGCGCTGCACCAGATGCGCAAACTGGAGAAGCCGCTGCGCATCCTCAACATCCTGGCGCGCGAGAATCAGACGGTCGAGGTCAGCTGGATCTATGCCCAGGCGGATGCCGCGCTTGCCGACCTCAAGAAGCTGGAAGAGGCGGGGCTGATTTACCTGGGCGAGCGCGACTCCTGGCGCGACTCGCTGGCGGGCAAGACTTTCGCCGCCGCCATCCCGCCGATGCTGACGCCGGAGCAGGAGGATGCCTGGCGCGACATCCGGGCTGCGCTGTCTGACAGTGCAGCCGACGGAAAATATGCCGGGTTTCTGCTGCACGGCGTCACCGGAAGCGGCAAGACTGAGATCTACCTGCGCGCCATCGAAGCTGCCATCGCAGCCGGACGGTCGGCGATCCTGCTGGTCCCGGAGATCGCCCTGACGCCGCAGACCGCCCGTCGTGTGGCGGCGCGCTTTCCGGGGCAGACCGCCATCATCCACAGCGCCATCAGCGACGGCGAGCGTTACGACACCTGGCGGCGCGCCCGCGAGGGACTGGTGCGGGTGATCGTCGGGGCGCGGTCGGCGCTGTTCGCCCCGCTGATCGATCTGGGTCTGGTGATCCTGGACGAAGAGCACGACAGCAGCTACAAGCAGTCGCCGCCGTTCACCGCCCCGCACTATCACGCCCGCGATGTGGCGGAACATCTGATGCGTGCGCGCGGCGGTGTGCTGCTGCTGGGCAGCGCCACGCCGGCGGTGGAGACAATGTTCCGGGCGACGCGGGGCGACTTTCGTCTGCTGGAACTGCCGCGCCGCATCATGGGACACCGAGCGCATATTCAGGAACTGAGCGAGCAGGCGGGCGTTCTGCCGCGCTACCGCCCGGAAGATCACACCGACGAAGGGCTGATGATCGACCTGCCGCCCGTCGAGACCGTCGATATGCGCGTCGAACTCAAGGTGGGCAACACCGGCATCTTCAGCCGGGCGCTGCAGGCGGCGCTGAAAGACGTACTGGCGAATAAGGAACAGGCGATCTTGTTCCTGAACCGGCGCGGTCAGGCGACCTACGTCTTCTGCCGAGACTGCGGCTATGTCGCGGCATGTCCGCACTGCGAGACGCCGCTGACCTTTCACCGTGTTGACGAGGCGCTGCGCTGTCACCGCTGCGGATTCACCGTCCCACAGCCGGAAACCTGCCCGAAGTGCGGTTCGAGTCGCATCCGCTATTTCGGTGCGGGGACGCAGCAGGTCGAAAGCGCGCTGGTCAAGCTGTTTCCACAGGCGCGCGTCGCCCGCTGGGATGCCGACACCGCCACGTCGCATGACGAACACGAGGCGATCTGGATGCGCTTCGTGCAGCGGCGGGTCGATGTCATGATCGGTACGCAGATGATCGCCAAAGGGCTGGACCTGCCGCTGGTGACGCTGGTCGGCATCGTCAGCGCCGACATCGGTCTGGCGCTGCCCGACTTCCGCGCCGGCGAGCGCACCTTTCAGCTGCTGACGCAGGTCGCCGGGCGGGCGGGACGCGGGCTGCTGGGCGGGCGGGTGATCCTGCAAACCTACCAGCCGGGGCATGACGCCATCGCTGCCGCCGCCCGCCATGATTATGCCGCTTTTTACGCGCATGAAATCGCCGCCCGGCGCGACCTAGGGTATCCGCCGTTTCGCCGGCTGGTGCGCATCCTCTTCCGCTTTTCCAGCGAGTCGACGGCGCGCGCCGAAGCTGAGCAGGCGGCGATGCGGCTGCGCATCCGCCTGGCGCAGAAAGACCTGACGGGAACCGAGCTGATTGGACCCGCGCCCTGCTTCTTCACGCGCGAGAACACCCTCTACCGCTGGCATCTCCTGCTGCGCGGACCGGACCCGGTCAAGGCGCTCGAAGGCATTCAGCCGCGCAAGGGCTGGTACATCGACATCGACCCACTGGAGGTGCTTTAGGCGCTGTTATGAACTTCTGCGGTAGGAGTTCCCCTCACCCCTGTATCCCCTCTCCCACGCGCGCGGGGCGAGGGGACCTGACTCCCCCTTCTCCCCGTTTTTGTGGGAGAAGGGGGACGGGGGGTTGAGGGGAGAAAAGTTCGTAACAGGCTTTAGGCGGCGCTAGACCCGAATCACCGCGCCGCAGTAGTCGCAGGCGATCTGCCGTTGATTTGCCACGAGCTGCGGCAGTGTCCCCCCGCAGGAGGGACAGGCGGTCGGCGCGCTGCGCAGCGATTCCAGCACTTCCGGGTCGGGCTGGATGGCGCGTTCGTCGTTCACATCGCCTTGGGTCATGCGCTCGATCTGCGCCGCCCAGAATTTGCACTGCACCCCGCCCTTGACCTCGACCGTCGTTTGTCCTAACGGTGCGCCAGACTTGAATGTGAAGTGCAGCAGGTCTTTGCCGCCGAACAGCCCTTTGTTTTCCGCCGTTACGCTCTCGATCTGGTGGAGCGGAATCTCCCATTCCAGTTCCTGCGTCTTCTTGCCGCCGAACAAGCCGAGCTTCTTGCCGGTGGTCTCTTTTTGCTCAAAGACGAGCCGCTGATCGGTCAGATAGAGGATGCCGTCCGGATCGTCCTTGTCCCTGCCGGAAGCCTGCCATTCCGCTTTGGCGGCGAGGAACACCCCTTCTTCCGCCAGAAAAGGGAAAGCCGCTTCGTCGCGCTGGTCGAGTATCCAGGTGATGTTCGAAAGCTGCGCCAGCGTCTGGCTGACATCGCTGCTCAGCCTGCTGTAAGACGTCCTGACTCGGCTTTGAGCGTCGCTCAGCACATTCTTGACCAGCCGCACTTCGTTTTCCAGATCGGGCAAATCCCGTTCCAGCGCGCCGACCTTGGCGCTCTGCATTTCAACGCGGTCTACCGCCTTGCGTAGTCGCTCCATCTCGCTGCGCAGCCTCGAAGCTTCGCCTTCCAGCGATTGTCCTGCTTCTCGCCGCGCCGTCTCCCAGTGCTGCGCCAGTACGCCGGCTTTCTGTTCCAGATAGCTGGCAAAGACATAGCCTCGGCTGCGCACCCGCTCGATCTCTCCCGGCAGCGAGATGATCTTGCGGCTCAGTTCGGCGATCTCCTCGGCGAGGGTGTGCAGCGTCGAGTCACGGTAGATGTTCTCGAAATCGAGGCGCAGCGCGGCGAATCGAGCAGCGAAGGGGTTCTGTGTATCACTCATGGCAGGCTCTCCTTGATGAAAGCGCGTCGTTTAGTTCGACACATGGGCGAATGTTGCCAGAATCGCGCCTGCTCCGCTAGTGTCGTCGGCTGTCCAAGTCGATCCAAACTGGTCTGCATTGGTCTGCTGTGCGCGATGTAGACTGGACGCCATCAACACATTGGGATTGGGCTGGACCCCTCGTGAAACGCCATCTTGTCCCCATCTTCATCATCGTTCTGGTCAACTTCGTCGGCTCAAACATGGTGCTGCCCACGCTGCCGCTGTATGCGCAGCGCCACTTCGACTCTTCCCCAGAGAATATCACGGCGATGCTGGGCAGCTATTTCATCGCGCTGTTCATCGCCGCGCCGGTCATCGGTCGCCTGTCGGATCGCTATGGTAGGCTGCCGGTGCTGATCGTCAGCCAGATGGGGACGGTGATCGGCTTCCTGATCCTGGCGAACGCCACCGCCATGTGGCAGCTTTTTCTCGCCCGCGTCCTCGATGGGATCACCGGGGGCAATATCATCGTGGCGCAGGCGTACATCACCGACATCAGCCCACGCGAGGAGCGAACGCGCTCACTCGGCGTCGTCTGGATGGCGTTCGGAATGGGGTCGATCATGGGTCCGGCGGTCGGCGGCTACCTCAGCGCGCTGGCGGATGACCGCGCCCCGTTCTGGATCGGTGCATTGGTCGCCACGCTGACCGTCGTCCTCACCCGGTTAGCGCTGCGCGAGACGCTGACCCCGGAGCGCCGTGCCGAACGAATGGCGGCGCTCAGCCGCTCCGGCACACTCACCCTGCGCGACGCGCTCAGACAGGCGTCGCTGCTGCTGATCCTGGTGACCGCCTATAGCGTACAGTTCAGCATGGCGCTGCTGACCTCAACCTTTGCGCTCTTCGGCGCTGCGGTGATTTTTTCCGGGCAGCCGCCCGCAGTGCAGAGCGTCGGCGTCGGCACGCTGCTGATGATGATCGGCGTCGGTCAGCTCCTCACGCAGCTGTTGTGGATCAAGCCGCTGATTGAGCGCTATGGCGAGCGCCGCCTGATCCTGGTTGGGACGCTGCTGCGCGCCTTCTCGCTCCTGCTGGTCGCCGCTAGCGCCTTCCCGGTGGTCGCCGGTCTGTCCCTGCTCCTGTTCGCCTCGGCGTCGGGTATCATGATGCCTTCGCTGCAATCCCTGGCGACGGTTAGCGTGAGTGAGGAACGCAGCGGGGCGGTACTCGGCTACTATCAATCGGCGACCAGTCTGGGGATCATCAGCGGGACGCTGCTCGGCGGCGTACTCTTTGCCGCCGCGCCGCAGCTGCCGTTCCTGGTGGGGGCGGCTATCCTGATCATCGTCGCCCTGCCGGCGGTGCTGCGCTTGCAGCGCATACCCGTCTTTTCACCGGAACTCGTGCCGACTGCCTGAACGCTGCTGCGCCCGGCGGCGTACCCTGTACAAAAGTACCGATATCCCCGCCGCGCAATAGGGTGATCAGACGGCTTGACACCCTGACGAAACTCATATACTTTTTATTTTAGTTAGAGTACTGTTATCCAATGCCTGCATTATCGTGATGAAGGTAGGAGCGTGAAGCAATACGCGAACGGTTACATCGGGAACCGTGTCCTCAAGCTCAACGTTGGTTTCCTGCTCGCCGATGGTCCCGGACATTCACACGAAACGAGCTTCGATGTCCCTGCGATTCGTGTCGCCGAGGATGTCGATCTCGCCTATTTGCGGGGACCGCTGCGGCTGAGCCGGACCAAAGAGGGCATTCTGGTTCAGGGACAGCTCCATGTGGGCATTGAAGAGGAATGTTATCGCTGCCTCGATGCGACCCTGGTCGATCACGTGATCGCTGTCGAGGAGCTGTATCAGTATCCCCGGTCAGTAGATGCTGAATATGGCATCGATGAAGACGCCGTCGTTGACCTCGCCCCCCTCATCCGCGCCGAAGCGATCATTGCCGACTCGCATGGCGTGCTGTGCCGTCCAGATTGCAAGGGGTTGTGCCCGAACTGTGGGACCAACTGGAATCACGGCGTCTGTACCTGCGCCGATGATGAAATCGATCCCCGTTTTGCCAAGCTGAAAGAACTGCTTGAGCGGTAAGGCGGATTTGTAGGGTGAAGGCGCTCATCCGCCTTCACTCTTTTCTTACTAGTACTGGTTTAGATATAATGCAGCTATTCAGGGGACTGGGCGGGGGGATACCTTGAAAGACTTCGATCAGGAATACGATCCTTCGTTCTCTTTCGACGATGACCGCTTCGCAGACGAGGATTTTGAGCTAGAAGAGATCGGTGACGACGCGCTGTCGCTTCTTGAAGGCGAAGGTAATGAAGAGATCGCCTGGGAGGTGCTGGACGACTCGGACGTCCTCGACTTAGACGAGGAGTGGGCGGATGACGAGCTGCTGGCGGAAGAGCTGGCATCCAGCGACACCGTCGGGCTGTATCTGAAAGAAATGGCGCGCGTGCCGCTGTTGAGCAATGAAGAGGAAATCAATCTCTCTCAACGCATCGAAGCCGGACGCGATGCCAAGCGTAAGCTGCGCGCCCAGCCCGATCGCGCCCACGCCGAGGGGCTGCACCGCATCGTCGCTGACGGCGATGATGCCCGCGAACACCTGATCAAAGCCAACACCCGGCTGGTAGTGTCGATTGCCAAGCGCTACCTTTCGCGCGGTGTGCCCTTCCTCGATCTCATTCAAGAGGGCAACCTGGGGCTGATGAAGGCGGTGGAGAAGTTCGATTACCGCCGGGGCTTTCGCTTCAGCACCTATGCCACCTGGTGGATTCGCCAGACCGTCACCCGCGCTATCGCTGACCAGGGGCGAACCATCCGCGTCCCCGTCCATATGAGTGACCGTATCCGCCAGCTGTACCGGGTCGGGCGTCAGCTTGAGCAGCAAAACGGACGCAAGCCGACGCTGGACGAACTGGCGGAGGCGCTGCAGATCGATGTGCGCAAGGTGCGCTGGATGATGCGCGTTTCCTGGCAGCCGCTCAGCCTGGAACGTCCTGTCGGCGACGATGACGAAAGCGAGTTCGGGCATTTCATCGAAAACGATGCCGCGCCCAACCCGTCGCAGTCCGCTTTTCAGGTCATCCTGCGCGAAAAGATCGACGCCCTGCTCAATACGCTGACGCCGCGTGAAGCGCGCATCTTGCAGCTGCGCTTCGGGCTGCTGAACGGCGAAAGCCACACCCTGGAAGAGGTCGGGCAGAAGTTCGGGCTGACCCGCGAGCGCATTCGCCAGATCGAAGGGCGGGCGCTGCGCCGGCTGCGACACCCACGCCGCAGCCGACATCTGCGTGATTATCTGACCTGAGGGCGAAGACCCGCCGGCTTTACTACGTCTCCACGACAGGCGGCTGCGTAGTTGCAGACAACTGCGCGTTTCGCACAGGCGATCGCGTCAGCCACAGCGCCATCACAAATGTCCCGGTCATGGCGACGAGCAGGGTGAACTGCGCGCCGACCCCCGCGGCGATCATCCCTGCGATGAGCGCCCCGGCGGGCATCACCAGATGCGCCAGAAACTCAAAACTGGCGTGCGTGCGCCCCAGCAAGCGCCCCGGAATGACCCTCTGCCGGAAGCTCATCTCGCTGATCCAGAAGATCATCAGCGCACCGTCCCCGCCGATCTGCGCTGCCAGCAGCAGGATGGGCGACCACTCGCGCGGGACAGCGCCCGCCAACGGGATGGCGAAATTGAGGATCGCACCAACCAGCAGCCCGCCGATCATGGCGCGTCCGATTCCGAAGCGCCGGACGAGTCGTTCGACCAGGGCAGCGCCGATCAGCGCGCCGACGCCCCCACCGGCGATCAGCAAGCCCAGGACTGCCGGGCTGATGCCCAGTTCACGCACGACGTAGAAATCGTAGAGCGCGCCGAAGAAGCTGCCAAAGAAGGTATTGACGGCGACTCCGGCTGCCAGCGCCTTCAGGATGGGTTGACCCCAGATCAACTGAAAACCTTCAGCGATTTCGCGGCGGATCGGCGCCCCGGCAGCATCTGCCGCCGGCGGCGGGACGTGCTTGCGGATTGCCGCCTTGCTGCCCGCGCCGACCAGGAAGGTGAACGAGTCGACGATGACCGCCAGCGGCGCGCCGATTGCCTGGACCAGCAGCCCGGTGACCGCCGGACCGCCGATCTCCGCCAGTGAGTCCGTTACGGCGAGCTTGCTGTTGCCCTCCATCAGTTGATCTGCTCCGATCAGCTGTGGCAGGTAGGCGCGATACGCCGCATCGAAGACGACGCCCATTACGCTCAGCGCTGCCAGGATCGCCGCCAGCGCTTCGAAGCGCAGTCCACCGGTGAACGCCGCCAGGGGGATGAACAGCAGCAGGACGAAGCGCGTCAGATCGAGGGCGATCATCAGCGGGCGACGCGGCAGGCGGTCCACCCACGCCCCGGCGATCAGCCCGAAGAGCAGCACCGGCAGGGATGCCGCCGCCATCAGCCAGCCCATCTGAATGGGCGACGCGCCCAGGTTGATGACGGCGATCAGAGGAATGCCGCCGCGCGAGATGCGCGATCCGAATTCAGAGATCGTCTGTCCGAACCACAATTTGAGGAAATCCGGGTGGCGAAGCAGCCCGGATCGCGAAAATTTCATGAGGATTGGTCTCCATGAGCAGGTGGAGAATGCCCTCGACGACGTGTAGTATAGGACAGGTTTTCAACCTGAGATAGGGAGTCACTATGACCGCACCCAACTGGCTGAACTGGGCGCAGCGCCTGGAGTCGATAGCGCAGACCGGTCTGCACTACGAGCCGCAGCCCTTCGACCGCGACCGCTACGAGATGGTCCGGCAGATTGCTGCCGAGATGCTGGCGGCGGCGGATGCTGGAAGCGTCGATATGCTGACCGCGCTCCTCGGTGAAGGGCGGGGGCACGCCACCCCCAAGATCGACGTGCGCGGCGTCATCGTTCGCGGCGACCGGATTCTGCTAGTGCAGGAAATGCTCGATCACGGTCGCTGGACGCTGCCCGGCGGCTGGGCGGATGTCGGCGAGTCTGCCGGCGAATCGGTGGCGCGGGAGATTTATGAAGAGACCGGCTACCAGGCGCGGGCGGTCAAGCTGCTGGCGCTCTTTGACCGTAACAAACACGATCACCCGCCGTACGTTTTTCATGCCTACAAGGCGTTTTTCCGATGCGAGCTGCTGAGCGACGAACGCACGCCCGACCCGCGTAATATCGAAACCGGCGATGTCGGCTGGTTCAGCGCCGATGCCCTGCCAGAACTTTCCACCGCGCGCGTGACCTATGCGCAGATCGCCCGTTTCTTTGAGCATCTGCGCCGCCCGGATCTGTCCACCGACTTCGATTGAACATCATCGACCATGACTGAAGATGCATCTCGTGAGGTGAATGCTATGCAGATCGCGATTGCTGAGAGCCTGCTGGCGGCTGCATACCCAGTCGTCAGCGAGAGTCTGATCACCGTCTTTGAGCGCGCCGCCGCTTTGGGAGCCGAAGGCGTGGACATCTCCGGCGGCGATCTCGAAGTGCGCTTCGAGGACCTGGCGGCGGCGGCAGTGCGCACCGGCGTGAAGATTGGCGGGATTCACTTCGGCAGGCAGGGCGCGCTGCTCTCGCCGGATATGGACGAGCGCGAACGGGCGCTGGAGCGGCTGCGCAGCAATATCGCCTGTGCTGTCGATCTGGCGGCGGCGGGCGTGGTCGTCGTGCCGCACTACGGCGCATATACCATGCCCGATCTCACGCCCTGGATGTCGGCGGGGGAACTGCACGCCGAGATGCTGCACATGCATCTGCGGACTCTTTCCGATTTCTGCCACGCGCTCGGCACACGTCTGTTCATCCAGACCGCGTCGGCTGTCGAAACCCGCTTCGTCAGCCGTCTGGCGCAGGCAGGTGCGATAGTGCGGCGCATCAACCACCCGGATGTGCTGGTCGGCGTCGATCTGGGTGCGCTGGCGGACGAAGGGGGCAGCTCGGAGGAGTCTCTGAAGGCGCTGGTGGGGCAGGTCGGCTACGTGGCGCTGCCTGTCGAGGCGCTGTCAAGGCTCGATACGGACGCGACCCTGAACGCCCTGCGCGCTTCGGACTATCAGGGCTGGATCACCCTCACGGGCGCGGCGGGCGGCGATCTGCCGGCGGCGATGGAGAGTCTGCGCGCCGCCCTGGGCACAGCGTGATCACGGCGGGGTGGCATTTTTCGCCGTTTTTGCGATGATAGGGACTGGTAATCGCCTGATATTTCGGATCACATGACAGAAAATTACCTGAAACCGCTCAATATCGGCGGCGTCATCATTGAGACGCCGCTCACCCTCGCGCCGATGGCGGGGCAGACGAATCACGCCATGCGCATGATGTGCCGCCGCTATGGCGACTGCGGGCTGGTCACCACCGAGCTGCTCAGCAGCGTCGCTCTTTCTTACAGGACGCCGCGCTCATACGCCATGTTCGACTGGCAGCCGCGTGAGCATCCGTTTTCCGTACAATTGTTCGGCGCGGACCTTGGCATGATGGCGGAGGCGGCGCGCATGGTCGTCGACGACGGTGCGGCGCTGGTCGATATCAACATGGGGTGCTGGGTGCCCAAAGTCGCCAGGACCGGCGCCGGCGCGGCGCTGATGCGCGATGTCTGCACAGCGGCGGCGGTTGTCCGGGCGGTGGTCGATGCCGTCTCCGTGCCGGTCACTGTCAAGATTCGCGCCGGTTGGGAGCCGAATGAGCCGACTGCGGTCGAGTTCGCCAGGGCGGCGCAGGATGCCGGTGTCAAAGCCATCGCCGTCCACGCGCGTTTTGCCGTGCAGGGTTTCAGCGGCGAACCCGATTGGGGCTGGATTCGTAAAGTGAAAGAAGCCGGCGGCATTCCGGTGATCGGCAACGGTGATGTGCGCACCGCCGAGGATGCGCGGCGCATGTTCGAGGAGACCGGCTGCGATGCGGTGATGATCGGGCGGGCGGCGCTGGGACGTCCCTGGGTCTTTCGCCAGATCGCCCACAAGCTGCGCACCGGCGAAGACCTGCCAGAGCCTTTGCCCTCGGAAAAGATCGCAGCCTGCCTGGAACATGCCCGGCTGACGCTGGAGAACACCCGGCTGCCGGTTCGCCAGGCGATCCTGGAGATGCGCGGGCAGCTCACGCAGTACAGCTTTGGCGTGCCCGGCGCAGCGGCGATCCGCGATCAGCTGGTGCATATGGAGTCGCTGGAAGATGTCGAACGGGTGCTGCTGCCCGTGCTGGAACGGGAACGCGCCCGTGAGGCGGCGGCTTCGCCGAGGCGTGAAGTCGCCTGATCTACGAACCGGCGGGTGGCGGTTCGCTGCCGTCGGATTTCGCCGCCGACCAGGTACCGAAATCCTGCCCGCCGTTTTGAGCCGGTGTTTCCTGGGCAGGCGCTGTCGGGAGTTTAATGCTTTGTGTCTGCGATTTCAGATCTCCCCAGGAACCGAGCGCCGTCGCGTCTTTGACCGTATTGACTTCCTGTTTCACCTGGTCCATCGACTCGCGGATGGGCTGGGTGACCGGGGTGATGGCGCGCTCGATCTCCTTCCGAATCGTGGCTTTCGTCGGCGGTTCGGTGGGTACACGAATATCGACGCCGGCTTGATCCAGTTCTTTTTGCAGGAGCGCCGCCGTTTCGCTCCACATGCGCCGCAGCACCGCGACATACTGCCCGAGCTTATACGCCCAGGCGATCATGCGTTTTGGTCCGGCGACAAGCAGCATCACCAGGAGGATTGCGACCAGTTCCCAAGCGCCAACGCCGAAAAGTTCCATAGGATACCCTCACGCTACACTGCCTATTATACCGATCAACGACTGAGGCGTCCGCCCATTTTCTTTGAAAGTCGGCTTTCGTATAGAGCGGAGGGGGATCACCGCCGTGTTGTTGAAACGAGATGGCGCTGGCGTTCCTGCGCATCGGGCACACAGCAGTCGTCGCAGGGTGAGCCGCTGAGTCTGGTTGGGCGGCGGCGTCTGCACGTTTTTTGCGCATCGGCTATAATCACCTGTCAGATGGCGAAAAATGCGGACGGGAAGATGCCCCGTTTTCATGACATAGCGCCAGGAGTGCCCGTGACCCGAAAAAGCTTCATCCTGCTGCTTGCACCGGCGATCTTCGCGATGACGGCGTGCGGTGGCAGCCCCCAAGACAGCAGCCTCGCCGCGACGGCGAGCGCTGTGCCGACAGCCGCCGCGACCGTGCCGACCGCTGTACCGCTTCCCACCGATGAAAGCGGCGAGCCGCTGGTGGCGCGCGTCAATGGCGAGCCGATCACTCTGGAAGCATTCCGGCGCATGGTCGCCCGCTTTCAGGCGGAGCCGAGCCTGCGTAACGACCCCGAAGGGCTGCGCGAAGTGGTCATGCGCACCCTGGTCGAACAGGTGTTGATCGAGCAGGAAGCCGCCCGCTTGCAGATCGCCGTCTCCGACGCCGAGGTCGATGGCGAAGTCGCGCGTATGGTCGACTCTGCCGGCGGTGAAGGCAACTGGTCGAACTGGCTGGCACAGAACATGTATACGGCGGAAGAATTCCGTGCCCTGCTGTATGCCACGCTGCTGACCAACCGCGTGCGCGACCAGGTGACGGGCGCGCTCGACCAGCCGGTGGCGCAGGTACATGCGCGGCACATCCTGGTCACCACCCGCGATGAAGCGACGGCGCTGCTGGTGCGCCTGCGTAACCGCGAAGATTTCACGGCGCTGGCAGCCGCTTTCTCGCTCGACACCACGACCAATCTGCTGGGGGGCGACCTAGGCTGGTTCACACAGGATGAACTGCTGGAACCAGAACTGGCGCGCATCGCCTTTGAGCTTGAAGCGAATCAGATCGCAGGACCGGTGGAGACCGGGCTGGGGTACCATATCATCCAGACGCTTGAGAAAGATGTACGCCCGGTGAGTGACGAAAAACGCGCTGTCCTGGCGCAGGTGCGATTTGAGCAGTGGCTCGCGTCGCTGGCGGAGAGCGCCACGATTGAGCAGTATCTGTAAACGGGGGAAGTCATGAGACAGGGAAACGCTCTAATCTACAACATCATCTCGATCATCTTCCTCATCCTCACTGTGGTTACCCTGGCATTCGTCGGCGCTCGACTCGTCTCGCCGGCTCCCGCGCCGACGGAGGTCGCCCAGGTGCTGCCCACCGCCGTCGTGCTGCCGACCATCACCGCGACCTTCACACCCAGCAATACTCCGCCGCCGACTCTCACCTTCACGCCGACCCCGACGGAGACTATCACTCCGACGGACGTGCCGCCGACCGAGACATCGACGCCGCGCCCGACCTTCACCGCGACGCTGACTTTCACACCGGCGCCGACCAACACCGGCGCGCCGAGCGCGACCATCGCCCCGACGGATACGGTTCCGCCGACTTCGACCGTGCCGCCGACTTCGACTGTGCCGCCGAGCGCGACGCTGACCTTCACGCCGCCGCCGAGCGCGACGATCACCTCGACGCTGCCCTTCACCGCGACTCCACAGCCGACTCGCACCCCGCCGCCCACTGCGACGACGGTGATCACCATTCCCCCGGTGGAGGATGCCCCTTCGCCCTATCCCTTCGCCCTGCGGGACGGACAGCCGGTCTTCAACCAGAACTTCGCCAATACCGCCGGGTGCTCCTGGCAGGGCATCGGCGGGCAGGTGTTTGACCTGAACGACCAGCCGCTGCTCGGCGTTACGGTTCACGTCTTCGGTTCTGGTGTGGACGTGCGGGTGACCAGCGGCAGCAACACCATCTATGGCATCGCCGGATGGGAAGTGCCGCTCAATTCGGTGCTGACCGGCAACTCCTATCTGGTCGAGCTGCTGTCCCCGGCGGGGACGATCATTTCGCCGCAGATCACCGTGAGCTTCACCGCCAACGACTGTGCGCGCAATCTGGCGCTGGTGAATTTCAAGCAGAACCGTCCGCTGTAAGGCGGTTCCAGCATGAGCGAGCGACGACCGCGCGGCGAAGAACGTTACCCCCCTCTGCCCGATGAAACGCAGGGCGCTCCTCAGGGGCGTCCTGCGCCGCGCCGGCGCGCCAACCGCCCGATTGACCCGAATCGGGCGGCGAAGAGCAGGACATACAACGTCGTGGCGGCGTTCTTCTTCGCGGCGACCGTGCTGGCGCTGGCGGTCATCCTCTTCCTCTGGAACAACTACAATTCACCGCTCAACCCGCTGGCTCCGCCGACTCCGCTGCCGATTGTTGTGACGGCGACCTACACGGCGACCTTCACCGTGACGCCGGAACCAACGCAGCCGCCGAGCCAGACGCCCACGCCCTCGGTCGCGCCGACGCTCACGCCTTCGCTCACCTTCACCCCGATCCTTTTGGAAGGATTCATCACGCCTCAGGGGACGCTCGCGCCCGGCATTACGCCCGGCGCAGCGGCAGGCGGCGATTTCCCTTATACCCTGCGCGGCGCGGTGGTCTATCGCACCAATCCCGACGCGCGCGGCGGCTGCCGCTGGTCGAGCATTGGCGGCACGGTGCTGAGCTACGAAGGCAGTCCGGTCAACGGTTTCGCGGTGCGCATCGTCGGCGACGGGATCGATGAGACCGTCACGACCGGAAGCGCTGCCGGTTTCGGTCCCGGCGGCTTCGAGCTTCAGCTGGGCAGCGACTCCCGCGACGCGACCTATGCGGCGCAGCTCTTCGACGCGCAGGGCGTTCCGGTCAGCGCCGTCTACAGCGTGACAACGCGCGCCGACTGCGCCTTCAACATCGCCGCGCTGCCCTTTGTCGAGGTCGCGCCTTCGCCCTGAACGCTCACGCTTCGTCTGGAACCTGCTATGCACTTCTACGGCAGGAGTTCCGGCGAGCCTGGCTCGCACATCCTTTCCCGCGCGCGAGGCGAGGGGACTTGACCCCTCTGTTCTCCACTCGGCGATAACAGAGGGTGTGGAGAGGTGTCAAGAGGTCATCACCTGGCGCTTTCGGAATCGGACAAACCATATTAAAACTATTGCAGCGTGAATATGAGGTGTTGCCATGCAGATCAGTACAGAGCGCCTCACCCTCGTAGCCTGTCCACCGCAGATGGCGGAGGCGTCTGGAGCCGGAAGACGCCAGCTGGAATCCATCGCCGGGGCGCGTATCGATGCGGAATGGCTGGAAGAAGACGGACGAGGGCTGCTGAGCTACTATGCCTACCAGCTGCGCGAGGATTCTACGGCGGTGGGTTGGGGGATGTGGCTGATGATTCTGAACGCCAGCCGTCTGGTGATCGGCTCGGCGGGTTTCAAAGGCAAGCCAGACCGGCGCGGCTCTGTCGAGATCGGCTACGGCATTTCGCCGGAGTTTCGACGCACAGGGTACACTTGCGAGGCGGTGCGCGGGCTGCTTGACTGGGTGTTTCATCAGCCGAGTGTGATGTGCGTCACCGCCGAATGCCTGCCAGAAAATCATGGCTCCAGGCGCATCCTGGAAAAAGTGGGCATGACGAATCACGGCGTGCAGGGGATGTACTTGAAGTGGTCACTGGAGAAACATGCCTACATCGCCGCGCAGGCGCGCATCGGATGACTCATCCCGGCTGACCGGAGCGAAGGGACACCCCGCCATCGCACCGTTTGCCGCCGATCTCCTGGCTTGGTACGATCATCTGGGCATAGAACTGCCCTGGCGCGGCGAGCGTGACCCCTATCGCGTCTGGCTCAGCGAGATCATGCTTCAGCAGACACAGGTGGAGACGGTGAAGCCCTATTTCGCGCGTTTCCTGGCGGCTTTTCCGACGGTCGAGGCGCTCGCTGCTGCTCCGCTGGACGCCGTCCTGAAGCTGTGGGAAGGGCTGGGCTACTACAGCCGAGCGCGCAACCTGCACAGGGCGGCGCAGGTGGTCGCCCAGACGGGAGTTTTTCCCAGTACGCCCGATGCGCTGCTCAACCTGCCCGGCGTGGGGCGTTATACGGCGGGCGCTGTCGCCAGCATCGCCTTCGGGGTGCGCGCTCCGGTCCTGGATGGCAACGTACTTCGCGTCTATGCCCGCCTGCTCGATCTGGCGGATGAGGTGACGCTGCCGGCGACCCAAGAGTATCTTTGGGAGATCGCTGAGGCGTGGCTGCCGGCGGACCGTCCCGGTGACTATAATCAGGCGGTGATGGACCTGGGACGCCTGGTCTGTACGCCGCGCAGCCCCGGCTGCACAATGTGCCCGCTGCGTCGGCACTGCCTCGCCCATGCTGCCGGCACACAGGGGGAGCGCCCGATCAAGGCGGCGAAAGCGGCAGCGCCGCACTATGACGTGACCGCTGGTCTGATCCGGGGTGACGCCGGCGATCTGCTGATCGCCCAGCGCCCGCTGGAAGGGCTGCTCGGCGGACTGTGGGAATTCCCCGGCGGCAAAGTCGAACCCGGCGAGACGCTGCCCGAATGCCTGCGGCGCGAACTGCGTGAGGAACTGGGCATCGAAGTGGCGGTGGGCGAGTTCTTCGTCAAAGTGAAACACGCTTTCACCCATTTCAGGATCATGCTGCATGCCTTCGAGTGCCGCCATATCGCCGGCGAGCCACAGCGGCTCGGCGTCCACGCCTTCGCCTGGGTGCGCGAAGACGATCTGGACGCCTACAGCTTCGGCAAGGCAGACCGCCAGGTGATCGCGGCATTGAAGGCGCGCCGGAACATGTTGTTCTAGAAAGCGAGCGATCTTGACCTATCTTCTACTCTTTGGGGCGACGGTGTTGTGGGGCATCTGGGGCTATGCCAACAAGCTCGCCGTCAATCAGGCGCATCCGCTGCATGTCCAGTGGATGTATTCGCTGCCGCTGATCCTGCTGATTCCGCTGTGGTATCTGCTGGGGCGAAGCCAGCAGCCGGAGGTGCCGCTGACCGGCACGGCGCTGATCTGGGCGCTGGTGTCTGGGGTGGCGGCGGCGCTGGCGTTCAGCCTGATGCTCTTCGCGCTGCGTTCGGCTTCCGCGACGGCGGCGGTGGCGCTCACTTCCGCCTATCCGATCGTCACTGCGCTGATCGCCTACTTCACCGGGACTGAGAAGCTGAGTACCGGGCAGATCGCCGCCATTGGTGTGATTATCGGCGGCGTGATCCTCTTTGAAGTGACGGGGAGCAGGAGCGGTGGCTAGAGCGCCGCAGCGGGCATACATCGACTCTGGTCACTGTGCCCTGCGGAGAGTACACTTCACCCCCTGACGGAAAGACCAGACAGTCATAGGTTAGAGCGGATGGAACGCATCACGGCGGCAGACAACCTGATCATTGAACTGGACACCGAACGCTGGCGGCTCCTTGCCGACGGCTTGAGCGGCGGAAGCGAGCGCCTGCTCTTTGAAGCCGAGTCCGGCGGACCTGCCCGCTATGTCAGCGCGTTCGCTGCCCGCCGCAAACTCCCCAGCAGCGGCACGCTTAACCCCGAGCGCATCGAGCGTATCGTCCTGGGCTGGTCGGAAAAAGATGCTGCCTGGCATCTCGGTCTGGTGCTGGATCAACCTCTGGCAGATGAGCGGGGCAGCCGCTGGTGCGGGCTGGCGACCTGGCAGGACCCCGACGGCGGCATTTTCCGCGAGGTCGCGGGTCATGCCGGGCAGTCGCTCGCCCACAAACTGGCGCGTCCCTTCGCGCTCGTCCCGCCGAAACCGGACGTGATGCAAAGTGTGCAGGGGATGACCGCGCCGGTCGATACTTCCGAAGTGCGCCATCCCATTCCCCAGCCCGAACTTCCGCTGAAACTCGATCAGTGGTCACTCCAGGCGGTTTCGGGGCATGGCGCGGCGCTGATCCTCTCGCCATCCTGGGCGCGTTCGCGTTTCGTGCGCGCCGGCTGGTACATCATCCTGATGGGTGTCTTCATCGTGCTGACCCTCACCACGCTCACCAGCGGTATCGCCTTTCCTCGCCCGGAATTCCTGGTCTACCTGGGCTTCGTCTCGATCCTGATAATGGCGCTGGCGGCATTGATCACGCTCCTTGGGGCGGCGCTCCAGCCGAAGCGCATCGTTTTCGACGGCGCGGCGGGCGTCATCGTATGGATGCGGGGGCGCTCCGTCATTCGGCAGATCCCCGCCGGCATGATCCGCGAAATCTACGTCAGTCAGGTGGTGAGCAGGGTCGGCAAGTGGGCAGATCGGGAAGTCCGGCGCGTTCGGCACGGTGAACTGAATCTGCTGCTGAATGACAACGCTTTCGTCCAGCTGCTCGTTCAGGCGCGCACCGACGAGACGATTCCGGTGACCGATGACCCGCTCGACGAGGAAACGGTCTTGCCGCTGACCGTCTTCAACGCGCGCACTCGCCTGCAGAGCGCCGCGCTGGCGATTGCCGAGATCATGCACGTCACGGCGACCTACGACAAGCGGCTGTAGGCGCAGTCCTTAAATCTTCTAAGGAATTGTATTAAGATTAGTGGTACGCTGTTTTCACCGCCGCAGCGGGGTGATAGCATCGTATCTGTTGTGATTCACGGTCAGTACTGGAATCGATAATCTCATGAGTGAACGCCCCCTTATCCTTTTCACCAACGATGACGGCTTTTCTTCCCCCGGTCTCTGGGCGGTTGTCGAAGCGTTCGCCGACCTGGGCGATATCCTGGTCGCTGCTCCGCGCGAACAGCAGAGCGGCACCGGGCGCAGCATGCCCATCACCAGTTCCGGGCGCATCCACAACGAAGAACGCGAGATCGACGGCGTAAAGCGTACGGTCTACGCGGTGGAAGGGACGCCTGCCCAATCCGTTCAGCACGCCGTCTTCGAACTGGCAGATCGCCTGCCCGCACTGTGCGTCTCCGGCATCAATTATGGCGAAAACACCGGCAATGGTGTGACCATCTCCGGGACCGTCGGAGCGGCGCTGGAAGCGGCGAGCATCGGCATTCCGGCGCTGGCGGTCTCGCAGCAGACGCCGCTGGACCTGCACCTCAGCTATTCGAACGACATCGATTTCAGCGTCGCCGCGTACTTCGCCCGTCTGTTTGGCGACTGGCTGATCAACAGCGACCGCCCGGATGATGTTGATGTGCTGAAGCTCGACGTGCCGATCGGGGCGACCAGGGAGACCGAGTGGAAAGTCACCCGCCTATCGCGCCGCCGCGTCTACTGGCCCACCCGCCCGGAACGCGCCGTTCTTTCCGACGCCGGTCGCATGGGGTATACCTACAGCCTGGATGCCGCCAAAGCGGAGCCGAATTCCGATGTTCACGCTGTCCTGTCGGAGAAAGCGGTCTCGCTGACGCCGATCAGCCTCGATATGACCTCGCGCACCGATCCGTATCGCCTTCGCCAGCTGATCACGGGAGAGCGCGTGTACGCCGAGAAAGCGCGCAGACAGTCGAACGGACTGACCGACCAGATCGATTTTGCCCTCAACGGACTGCGCAAGCGCTGAGGCGCGCGATGATCTTTTCTTCAGGAATTCCGTGAGCCGCGTTTCTCTGACAGCATGCTGCGCCGGCGTTGGGCGACGCCTGCCCTCGCTGCTGATCGGGATCGCGCTCGCTCTCTGTGGAACCTGGGGAGCCGCCGCGCAGGAACCGCTCCGCTATGGGGCGGCGCTGCACGGGCAGGTGAACGATACCCAACCGCGCAGTGTTTACGCCTTCGATGGACTGCGCGGCGATGTGATCAGCCTGACCATGACGGTGACTTCTGGCGATTTTGAGGCGCTGCTCCTGCTCTTCGACGGCGCTGGACGCCTGATCGACCTGCCTGACGAAGCCCCCGGACGCGACGTGCGGATCAGTTCCTTCATCCTTCCCACCTCTGCTGTTTACAGCGTGGTCGTCACGCGCTTCGGCGACCGCCTGGGTACGACTTCCGGCGAGTTCGCGCTGATGCTGGAGCGCGTCGGCGTGAGTTCTCAGCAGGGCAGCGTGCTGCGCTACGGCGACTCCGTCTACAACACCATCGACGACGATGCACCGCGCATCTTCTACAGCTTTCAGGCGGCGCGCGGCGACATCATCAGCGTGCAGATACAGCGCGCCTCTGGCGACCTCGATCCGACGCTTCAGATCGTCAACAGCCGATCAGAGGTGATCGCCGAAAACGACGACCGCCCCGGCTCGACCGATGCGGCGATCAGCGGTTATACCGTGCGCGAGGATGGCGTGTACGTGATCGTCGCCTCTCGCTATGGCGAGGAAGCCGGGGAGAGCCAGGGGGCTTTCGTCCTGACTTTATCCGCCGGCGAAGAGAGCGGTTTGGGCGGCAGCGCCGAATTCGCCATCACCCTGGAACCGGGGACGCCGGTGCGCGGGAGCATTACCGATACGCGGGTGACCCAGGTCTATCGCTTTGAGGGGCAGGTGGGGCAGCGGGTGACCGTGCGGATGGATCGGCGGGGCGGGAATATCGACCCGCTGGTGGTCCTTGCCGATGTAAGTGGGCGCGAGCTGGTCCAGGATGATGACACCGGCGGCGGGCAGAATGCGGCGATCATCGACTTCCCTCTGCCGGCGGACGGGGTGTATCTCGTGTTGGCGACGCGCTTTGAGCGCGATGCCGGAAGTACGGCGGGCGAGTATACGCTGAGCCTGACGGTCGCAAATTGACAGGGCGCGCGCCTCGCAATGATGAACCTTCCTGCTGACGAAATCAGCATAGAAGCGAACGACACCTAGACCTTTGCGGCGCTGGTCAGCGCTCTTGCGACGGATTCACTCTCCAACGAACCAGGACCGTCGTTCCCTGATTCACGCCGCCGCTGCTGAGTTGTATCGTCCCCCCATAGACCCGCAGGATCGCCGCTGCAATGGACAGCCCCAATCCCGACCCAGGTACATCACGCAGTCGGGCGCGGTCGGCGCGGTAGAAGCGTTCGAAGACGCGCGGCAAATGCTCAGGTGCGATGCCGATCCCGGTGTCCGTGATGGTGTGGATGATAGTGTCGCCGTCGCGCACCACTGACCAGTGTATCGATCTTCCATTGGGCGTGTACTTGAGCGCATTATCGAGCAGGTTGCGAAAGACCAGGGTCAGGTGTGACAAATTGACCTGCACGTGTATCGCCTCGTCAGGCAGGGAAAGCGTCAGGACGACCCCTTTTTTTTCCGCTGCCGGCAGCAGTTGATTGCGCAGCGCCGAGGCAAAGCGCACGATGTCTACCTCGTCGCGCCCCAGTTCCAGGCGATCTGCGTCCAGGCGCGCCAGTACAGTAAGCCCCTGAATCATGTTGGTGAGACGAGCGATTTCAGTATCGATCTCGTCGAGATATCTGCACGCCGCCGCATCCTTGGATAACGCCGGAGATCGCTTCAGAGCTTCGGTGCGCAGTTGGATTGTTGTGAGTGGCGTGCGGAACTCGTGGGAGGTATTGCTGGCGAAGGCGTGCTGCGCTTCCAGCATCGACTCAATACGTGCTGCCATTGCGTTAAAGGCATGGGCGACCGCGCCGATCTCATCACGGGATGGCGTGTCGATACGATGTTTCAGGTCGCCCTGCGCGAAGCGTGCCGCTGATTCCTGAAGCTGACGTAGTGAATACAGCATCCTGTGGGCAGCCCGCGCGACGAGCAGCGCAGCGCACGCCGTCAGCGCTATCATGCCAGCGGCAAGGACAGCCCATCGCTGTGCGATTTGCGCTTGCAGGGCGCTGGTTGGTACGCTCAGCTGCACCAGCCCAATCGTCTGCCCATCCAGCTTCACCGATGCCGCCGTGAACAGACGCAGCAAACCATCGTCGCTCACGCGCTGGTTGACGATCGGCTCTTCGGTGATAGCGGCTTCAAACTCCGGGGGTTCGGGGTGGGGGGTACGATTGCGGGCAGTGTTCTCGCCGGAGTACTGCTCAATAGACTGTCCGGTAAAATAAAGGCGAAGCGTGCCAGTGATTTGAGCTTCATAGGGAGCAAAGGCGGCGGCAAGTGCCGCGTCATCGCTTTCATCACGGGCGAAAGTCGCTGCTGCCGGAGCGACGCCCTGGGCGATCAGGTTGATTTCGCTCAGCAGGCGCTGCTCGTAATCGACGCGCAGCCCGGCTGTGATCTGTGCCCCGGCGAACAGCATGATGCCGACAAAGGCGATGCCCAGCAGCCCGACATTGATCGCCAACAGGCGGGTGCGAATGCTCATGATTTTGGACTGCCGGCGAAGCGATACCCTGCGCTGCGCGCCGTCTGAATCCACTGCGGTTGACCAGGATTATCTTCCAGCTGTTCCCGCAGCCAGCGAATATGCACCTCAAGAGTGCGCGTATCGCCGATCCAGTCTGTGCCCCACACTTTATCGAAGATGACGGCGCGGCTGACGACTTCGCCTGCATGCTGCGCGAGCAGCGACAGTAATTCAAACGCCTTGTAGCGCAGGGTGATTTCACGCCCATCCTTGAGGACGACGCGACGGTTTAGATCGATGCTCATGGGGAAACGATTTAGCGAATTCATGGTAAGCTGACAGGATGACGACACGACAGTTTCACCTCAGCGAAGAAGCGGTAGAGGCACTGAAGCAGGC
>JABWBO010000046.1 GCA_013360465.1 Anaerolineae bacterium
GCCGAGCCGGTGCGCGCCGCCCCCACCGCCGCACGCCGCGCGCCGCCCAGGAACAGCCCGGCTACAGCGCCGATCAGCAGACCGACCGGGCGGAGGATGAACAGCAGTACGCGCGCCAACAGCAGAAGGAGCTGCGCGACTCCATGCCAAATGACGCCGATTCCATCGAGCGTCAGGTCCACCAGCGCGAGGCTGCTCTTGAGCGCCACGACGCCGAGTTTATCGGCAGCTCTGTAGGTGCGTGTGAGCATGGGGGTTCTGAGCGCTATCCTAACCGTAAGGGATGTTGATCAACACAAAAGCTGCGCGAATTGTACTGGCAAACGAAGCCAGGGGCAATTGCGCCGGTGACAATCGCCATTTCATGCTAGAATTTGCGGAACTCGATCAGATCTGCTATTTGAGCGGCTCTCTTCACTTGAGCCGGGAGAGATTCTGTGAAACGGCGTGCTGTTTTGCTCATCGTTGTCCTGGTGGCGCTGTCTCTGGCGCTGCCCGCTCTCGCCCAGGAGTCGGTGACCCACATCATTCAGCCGGGCGAAACGCTTTTCCGCATCTCGCAGCAGTACGGCGTCAGCGTGGAAGCCATCGCCACCGCCAACGACATCGCCAACACCTGGACGATCTTCAGCGGTCAATCGCTGGTCATCCCGCCTGCCGATGCCAGTCTCGACGAACTGATCGCGGCGGCGCAGGGGGGTACTGCGAACGATATCGAAGCAACCGCGCCGGAAGAAGCGTCGCCGCCGGTCGAAGCAGCGGATGAAGAGAGCATCGAAGCTGAACCGGTACAGGAGCAGATTCACGAGGTCGCCTGGGGTGAAAGCCTCGGCAGCATCGCCCGGCGCTACAACATGAGCATGGAAACGCTGGCGCGCATCAACAACATCACCAACCCGGACCTGATCTACAGCGGACAGCAGCTCGTCATCGTGCCGGGCAGCGCCGGTTCCAGCGACAGCGGATCGTATCGCGGCTCCAGCTACAGCAGCGTGACCCACATCGTCCAACCAGGCGACAACCTGGTCCATATCGGCGAGCGCTATAACGTCAGTTGGCTGCAAATCGCCCAGGCGAACGGAATCACCGACGCCGACCGCGTTATGCCGGGCATGGAACTGATCATCCCCGGCGGCGAGATTCTGCCCGATGTCGAGTACAGCTTCGTCACCGCGCCCGCTGCGCCGCCGGCGCGCGTCGGCACGGGGCGCGAGGTCATCGTCGATCTCAGCGAACAGCGCATCTATGCCTATGAGGATGGGGCGCTGGTGCGCAGCGTGATCGTCTCCACTGGGCTGCCCGCCACCCCGACGGTACAGGGCAGCTTCACCGTCCAGCGGAAATATGTCGCACAGACGATGACCGGTCCCGGCTACTATCTGCCCGATGTCCCCTACGTTATGTACTTCTACGCCGGCTACGCGCTGCACGGAACCTACTGGCACGAAAATTTTGGTCAGCCGATGAGTCACGGCTGCGTCAACCTGCCCACCCCGGAAGCAGAGTGGTTCTACAGCTTCACCGATTTCGGCACGCCGGTCTACGTCCAGACGTAAGTCAAACACTATACGCGAGGCAGCGTCGGCAGTGCAAGGGAACACAAGAGGCGGTGCGTGTGCGCCGCCTCTTGTGTTCCCTTACTGTTTCGGAAGAAGTACTTTTATCCGCCGGAACCGCGCCGGATCATCATGGTGTAGACGACGTACACGATGACCGCCACCACCGCCACGATGACCGCATAGAGCAGCGCATTCCCCAGAAAATCGGTAATCTGGATGGGGGTGGTCCCCGCGGCATTCGCCACCGGCGCAGTCGCGCTGTACGGCGCGAGCAGCGCTACCAGGAACGCGACGATGACCATCACCACCAAGCCGTAACGCAGTAAACGAAGCCGACCCTGAACATCACTCTGATTGATCACAGGAAGCCTCCTTATTTCCGGAACAGAGTCCGGTGCAATAGGTTTCGATTTTATTCTATTACAATTTTACCTTTAGCGTGATTCATTCTGCCGATGCAGCATCCGCACCCGCTAACCCCAGCGCCGCCGCATCCGCCTTCATCGCCTCCAGCACTACCTGGATGTGCTCATCCAGCGGAACGCCAAGCGCCGCCGCCGCTTCCTCGATGTGCGCGCGATCCACCGGCGCGGCGAAGAGCTTGTCCTTCCACTTCTTCCTGATCGACTTCAGTTCGACATCGATCACGCTCTTCGACGGGCGCACCAGCGCCACAGCAATGATGAACCCGGTCAGCTCATCGACGGCATACAGCGCCTTTTCCATCGGGGAGTCTGGCTCTATGCCGGTGATCTCCGGCGCGTGCGACAAGATCGCCCGGACGATCTCTTCCGGTACGCCGCCCTGACGCAGGATGCGCGCGCCGACGACCGGATGCCCTTCGACGGCAACATCAGGATTCTGTTCGTAATCGAAATCGTGCAGCAAGCCGGTGATCCCCCACAGCTCGACATCACCCGCAAAGCGCGGCGCGTAGGCGCGCATCGCCGATTCCACCGCCAGCATGTGACGGCGCAGCGACTCGCTCTGGGTATATTCGCACACCAGCGCCCAGGCATCCTGTCGTGTGATCATGCTCACGCTCCAAAAACGTTGATCGAGAGGTACAGCGGTTCGCCGATCAACAGCTGCCCAGGGGTGCGCAGCTCGAACAAGCCGGAAAGCAGCCCGTTGCTCTGCGGAGCCTGACCCGTGATGGTCAGCGTCACCTGCTCGCCGATCTCGACGCGATCGCGAATGACCAGCCGCGCCCCGATGTTGAAGTTCTCGCCGCTCACATAATTGAGCGCAGATAACCGCTCCCAGGCGCAGTCGCCGGTATTCCTCAGGGTGATCACGCGCGTGAAACTCGTCCCCGCCTGAATGAAGGTAGCATCTGTCGGCTCCTGCGAGATGACGGCGTAGTCAAAATTGCACGCCGAGGCAGTCGCCGTCTGAAATTCCGACAGGAGCGTCGCCTGAATCAGTGTCTGCGTCACATCCAGCGTCGGCGATGGCGTGATCGACGGCGTATAGGTGATTGACGGCGTATACGTTGCCGAAGGCGTCGGCGTCCGGGTCGGCGGGAGCGTGCGCGATGGCGTGATCGTCGGTGAGGGCGTTGTCGTCGGCGTCAGCGACGGCGTCAGGGTAAATGTCGGGGTTGGCGTCAGCGTATCGGTCGGCGTCGCGCTCGGCAGCGGGGTTTCGGTGTTCGTCGCGGTCGGGGTCAGCGTCGCCGTATTTGTCGCGGTCGGGGTCAGCGTCGCTGTATTCGTCGGCGTCGACGTAGCGGTGCTGGTCGGGCTGGGGGTCAGCGTCGCCGTATCCGTTGGCGTTAGCGTGAACGTCGGCGTGCTGGTCAGCGTCACCGTCGGGCTGGGCACAGGCGTTTCGGTCAGAGTCGCTGTAGGAGTCGCGGAAGATGTAGGCGTCTCGGTCGGCGGCGGCAGCGTCTTGGTCAGCGTGGGTGGGAGGGTTTCCGTCGCCGTCGGGGTCGGGCTGGTCAGTCCCAGAAGCCCGTTGATTCCGCCCGGAGTCTGCGCCGCCACCAGCAGCGAACCGCCCAAGAGGACGATCAGCAGCAGAACCCAGGGCAGCCAGCGTCCGAATCCCCCGCCGCGCGACTGACCGCCGGCGGCAGCGGCGACTTCAGCAGAAGCGCGGACGGCGCGCGCTTCTCCGCTGTTCGTCGCTCTGATGCCCAGATCGAGCGTATCGTGTTCGTCAATATGCTTGCCGGACGGATCCGCTTCCAGCGCCCGTTCGATGCGCTCCAGGTCGGCGATCAGCGCCGCCGCCGACTGGTAGCGGTCGTCGGGCTGTTTCGCCAGCAGCCGCTGGATGATCTGATCGACCGCCGCCGGCACATCCGGGTTGAACGCCTGTGCCGAGGGCACAGGCTCGTTCAGGTGCTTCAGGATGATGGCGAGCGGGGTTTCTGCTTCGTACGGCAGCGAGCCGGTCACCATTTGAAACAAGATGATGCCTAGCGAGTACATATCGCTGCGCTCGTCACCCTGTTCGCCCAATCCCTGCTCTGGAGCCATGTAGGCAGGCGTACCGACCATGCCGCCGCTGGCGGTGAACTGCGCGCCCGTGACGATCTTGGCGATGCCGAAGTCGGTCAGGATGACCCGATTATCGCGGTCCATCATCAGGTTAGCGGGCTTAACATCCCGATGGATCATGCCCTGATTGTGGGCATAAGCCAGCGCCGACGCCGCTTCCCGCGCGATGCGTATGGCGTCAATCAGGGGCAGGTGTTCGCCGCGCTCCGAAAGCTGATAGAGCATATCCTTGAGGGTCATGCCCTCGATCAGCTCCATCACCATGTAGTAGCTCTCGCTGGCGGCGTCGTTCTCGAAATCGTAGACTGCGACGACGTTCGGGTGCTTCAGCCGGGCGATATTGCGGGCTTCCTTCTCGAAGCGGCTTTTGAATTCGGGATCGTCGGCGAGGAAGGGATGCAGCACCTTGATCGCGACAAACCGATCCAGGCTGGGGTGATAGGCACGATAGACTTCTGCCATGCCACCACGCCCAAGGCGTTCGATGACTTCGTATTTTCCAAGTTTTCGGGTCGCCACGAGCGAAGAGCGCCTTGTTTCGATTGATTACGCCGCGTTAGTCGGCTAGTATACCTGAATTGTGGCTGCCCTCCCAACCGGGCAGCCACAATTCAGGCAGGGCGATTTACGAATTGTTACAAGTCCGCAATCTGGCGTCAGCCGCCGGCTGCCACGCCCTGGATGCCGCCCTCGGTCATCTTACGGGCGTCGAGCGCAGCGCGGGCGTCCGCTTCGGTCATGTAGCCGAGTTCGACGACGACCTCGATGATGCTCTTATTTTCCGCCAGCGACTTCTTGGCGACTTCAGCGCCCTTCAGATAGCCGATGATCGGGTTGAGCGCCGTCACCAGGATGGGGTTACGCGCCAGCCAGGCTTCGGCGCGTTCCGGATTGGCGATCAGCCCGACGACCAGCTTATCGGTGAAGGCATTGACCGACCCGATCATGACCTGCACCATCTCGTTCAGGTTGTGGGCGATGATCGGCATCATGACGTTGAGTTCCAGCTGCCCCGCCTGCCCCGCCATCATCACCGTCAGGTCACAGCCCATGACATGGAACATTGCCTGATTCAGCATCTCCGCCATCACCGGGTTGACCTTGCCCGGCATGATCGACGATCCCGGCTGCACCGGCGGGCAGGTCATCTCAGCCAAGCCGGTCGTCGGTCCGCTGGACAGCAGGCGGATATCGTTGGCGATACGAATCAGGTCCTGCGCCACCACGCGCACCGCTCCGCTGAAGAACACGGCATCGCCCATCGACTGCATCGATTCGAACAGGTCATCGCTCTCGTACAGCTTCAAGCCGGTAAGGGCGCTCATCTTGGCGACCATCCGGCTGTGATACTCCGGATGCGCGTTCAAGCCAGTCCCGTTCGCCGTGCCGCCGATCCCCATGCGCCGCAGCCCTTCGGCGGCGGCTTCGATCTTCTCGATACCGCGATACAGCGCCTTCGCCCATGCGCCCACTTCCTGCCCCAGGCGGATCGGTACTGCGTCCTGCAGGTGCGTGCGCCCGCTCTTGACGATTCCATCCCACTCCTGTGCTTTGGCGGCGAAGGCATCGGCGCAGCGCTTGAGCGTGGCGATCAGCTCATCCAGACGCCACAGCACGCCGAGGCGAATCGCCGTCGGGATGGTGTCGTTGGTACTCTGCGCCATGTTGACGTGATCATTGGGGTTGACCGGCTTCTTAGGATCGGCAATATCGACGCCGAGAATCTGGTTGGCGCGATTGGCGAGGACCTCATTGCAGTTCATGTTGTGCGAGGTCCCAGCGCCCGCCTGGAACGGATCGACCACGAACTGATCGGCATGCTGCCCGCTGAACACCTCTTCCGCCGCCTGGATGATGGCATCGGCGACTTTCGGGTCCAGCAGTCCCAGCTCCTTGTGGACTTCGGCGGCGGCGCGCTTGATCATGACCATCGACCAGACGAACGCCGGATAGGGTCGCAAGCCGCTGACCGGGAAGTTCAGGACCGCCCGCTGTGTCTGCGCACCGTAAAGCGCAGCCGCCGGGACCTTCACCTCGCCGAGAGAGTCTTTTTCAATGCGGAATTCAGCCATGATGGGATGGACCTTTACACCTCTATAGAAACAAAAAAGCGCTGCCGATTGTAGCGCCTTTACCCCTCATTGTGAAATCCTGCGCGGATTACGCGCCCGCTTCGACGGTCGCTGCCGGACTCTCGCTCCACAGCACGATCGGCGCGCGCGGCGTCCAATCCAGCCCGGCAGCATACATCTCCCAGGAAAGGCGGGTCAGCGACGTGCCCTGGCGCAGATTCAACCGGCACGCTTCGCAGTTTGAGATCTCCGTAGACTGGCGATACTGCCGGTAGCTTCGGGGCAGCCCCTGCAGCAGTTCTTCCATCGGGCGGTCGATGACCAGATTGGTGGTAGCGTCGTAGATCTGCCAGACTCCATCGACCAGCACCTCCAGCCAGATATGATCGCCGTTTTCGATCAGGATCATCCGCCAGTGCAGCCCCAGCGCTTCAGCGATCTGGGACTGCGCAGCGACGCTCGTGCCACAGTGGGTGTACGCCTGCGTCGTCGCGTAGTCGAGTATGTCGCTGGGGAAATGGTTGGTGGGACCGTAGGGGGCATGTCGATGCACGAGCTGCATGGCGTAGACGGCGGCGGTCTCCTGACGACTGCTCGTGCCAAACGCCTGCGCCAGCGCCGCTGCGTTCTCGTCGAAATAGGCGACGACCCGCGCCATCGCCGCTGCCGGGTCCCGCGCATCTCCGACGATCAGCCGCAGCGGCAGCGGGAAAGACCAGTCTTCCGCATGAACGGGGCGCACAGCCGACAGTCCGCTCGCGGTGTGCGCCGGGGCTGGCACACCGAAGCCGCTGATCAGGATCAAGAATGCCAGGATGAAGACCATGCGAGAAAGGCAGCGGATCATGCTCGCCTCGAAAAGAACGGCTCCCGCCTGATTTGAGCGCGGGAGCCGAATAGTTCCAGGGTTAACGCGCAGCGTAGCGGCTGGCGACTTCTGCCCAGTTGACGACGTTCCACCAGGCTTCGATGTAGTCAGGGCGGCGGTTCTGATACTTCAGATAGTAGGCGTGTTCCCACACATCCAGACCGAGGATCGCCTTTCGACCCTCCATCGCCGGACTATCCTGGTTCGGCGTGGATTCAATGCTCAGCTTGCCATCTGCCGCCGCGACCAGCCACGCCCAGCCGCTGCCGAAGCGCCCCACAGCCGCCGCCTTGAACTGATCCTTGAACGCCTGGAAGGAACCGAAGTCGCGGGCGATTGCCGCGCCCAGATCACCGGCGGGTTCGCCGCCGCCATTCGGACTCATCACCTGCCAGAAGAGGGTGTGATTCCAGTGTCCACCGCCGTTGTTGCGCACCGCGCCGCGAATGCTCTCCGGCAGATTGGCGAGGCTGACTAGCAGCTCTTCCAGGGTCTTACTCTGCAGATCGGGGTGCGCTTCAAGCGCCTTGTTTAGATTAGTAACGTAGGCATTGTGGTGCTTGGTCCGATGAATGTTCATCGTCTGCGCGTCAACATGCGGTTCGAGCGCATCTTCGGCATACGGAAGATCAGGGAGGGTGAAAGCCATGACCGCTACTCCTTCAGTTCAGTTATTCTCTATCCCCAGGAGACTTCATTGTAACATGGGCGCGTACCGTTTTCACCTATCCGACCGGAAAAACAGGTCTTAAGTACGGGGTCTCATGGAACACTCAGGCTTTGCCGGGTAGACTATGCGGCTGCTCACATCCCCTGCGCACGCGCAGAAAGGCTGCCCCCGATGACCCACTCCAGCGCAGCGTCACCTCGCGTCTATCTGATGCTGATCGTCGGGGTGCTGGCGGCTTCCAGCGGTGCCATTCTGATCACCTACGCCCTTCAGGAGGGTATCCCTTCCTCCGTGATCGCCGCCGGGCGGATGAGTATCGCCGCCCTGCTGCTGACCCCTTTCGTCCTGCGGCGCCAGGGGGATCACCGTGCGCAGTTAAGGGCGCTCAGCCGCGCCGATTTGCTGTTGGGGGCGGGTGCGGGTTTCTGGCTGGCGGTTCACTTCGCCACCTGGATCGCTTCGCTGGAGTACACCAGCGTGCTGATCAGCGTGGTCATGGTCAGCACCGGTCCGCTGTGGGTTGCCCTGCTGGAATTTCTGCTGCTGCGGGTCCTCCCCCGTCCGCTGGTCATCGTCGGCTTGATCGTCGCCATCGGCGGCGGTATCGTGATCGGGCTGGCGGGCGATCCCGCCGCCGGCGAGGCGAACACGGCATCCACCGGGGCGCTGCTGGCGCTGGCGGGGGCGGTCTCTTTCGCCCTGTATCTGGTGACGGGCAGGCGGGTGCGCGCCAAGCTGAGCCTGCTGCCTTACATTTGGCTGGTCTACAGCATCGCCGCAGCCTTCCTGGTGCTGCTGGCGGTGCTGAACGGCGCGACCTTCACCGGCTATTCGCCTGCTGGCTACGGGCTGATCGCCCTGCTGGCGCTCGCGCCGCAGTTGATTGGACACACATCCTTCAACTATGCGCTGCGCTATCTGAACGCCACCTACATCAGCATCGCCACGCAGATGGAACCAATCTTCAGCGCCATCGCCGCCGCCCTGCTCTTCGGGCAGGTCCCGCGCGGCTTGCAGATCGTCGGCAGCGCGCTGGTCTTGATCGGCGTCCTGCTGGCGACGCTCGGTCAGCGCAGTGCGCCGCCCGCAGGCGCAACTCAGCCTCAGTCGAAACCTCAATAGTGGGGGTCCAGCCAGTTGCGCAGTCCCTCGCTGATCAGGTTGCAGGCGAGGATCACCAGCAAAATGGCGAGCCCGGGGAAGGTCGCCAGCCACCACTGGAAGAACTTGGTCCGTCCCAGGGCGATCATCGCACCCCATTCCGGCGTGGGCGGCTGCACCCCTAAACCGAGGAAGCTGAGCGCCGAGACCAGCAGGATGATGCCGCCGACATCCAGCGCCGCCTTGACGATCAGCGGCGTCCAGGCGTTGGGCAGCACATGGCGAAAGAGGATGGCAGCTTCCCGTGCGCCCAGGGCGCGGGCGGCGACGACGTACTCCTGAGCGCGCACCACCAGGATTTGCGAGCGCATCAAGCGGGCATATTCGGGCCACAGGACGACCGAAGCAGCGATGATGGCGTTGGTCAGCCCAGGTCCGAGGAACGCCGAGATCGCCAGCGCCAGCACAACCGAAGGGAACGCCAGCGTGACATCTGCCATGCGCATGATCGCCGTGTCCAGCGCGCCGCCGAAGAACCCGGCGACCGCTCCAAGCAGGACGCCGACCACCACCGAGACGATCACCACCACAAACGACGCCGGCAGCGAGATGCGTGCGCCGTGGATCACCCGGCTGTAGATGTCACGTCCGAGTTCGTCCGCGCCGAAGGGATGCGCTGCCGAGGGCGCATCCAACCGGTCACGCAGATTCTGCGCGAGCGGGTCGGTCGGGGCGATGACATCGGCGAAGAGGGTCATGAGCAGGAAGGCGAACAGGATCGCCAGTCCGATCCACAGCGAGGGATACCTTCGCAGGTGTTTCAGGATACGCCGGGACAGCGGAGCCTCGCGGCGTATCGCCCCAACCGATGAGACAGCGCTCATGCCAGCCGCACCCTGGGATCAAGGATCCCGTACAGGAAATCGACGATCAGATTGGTGACGATGTAGATCAGTGCAATCAACAGCGTGCCCCCCTGGATGGCGGGATAGTCGAGATTCGCCGCCGCCCGCACCAGATACGTCCCCAGCCCGGGCCAGTCGAAGACCGTCTCGGTCATGACCGCGCCGGACAGCAGACCGGCGAATGCCAGCCCCAGCAGCGTGACCAGCGGGATCAGCGTGTTACGCAGCGCATGAACGACGACGGCGCGCGGCGGCAGCCCTTTGCTGCGCGCGGTGCGCACATATTCGCGGCGCATCTCCTCGATCATCGACGCCCGCACCACGCGCAGCACCAGCGCCAGCGTGAAACCGCCCAGGATGAGCGTGGGCAGCATGAGATGATGCAGGGCGTTGGCGAACGCCGCCCAGTCGCCGGCGAGCGCTGCGTCGAGTGTGACCAGCCCGGTCACGCGCGGCGGAAACGCCATGCGCGGGTCCAGCCGCCCCGGTCCCGGTGCAATACCCAGGAAGTAGTAGAAGATGGTGAGGAAGATCAGCCCGGTCCAGAACGGCGGCAGACTGGCGTTCAACAGGGACAAGCCCCACGCCGCGCGGTCGATCAGTCCGCCGACGCGGACTCCGGCGATCACCCCCAGCGGGATGCCGATGGCGATGGCGAACACCAGCGAGCTGAGCGCCAGTTCGAGGGTTGCCGGCAGAAACAACTGCAAGTCTTCCAGGACCGGGCGTTTGGTCAGGAAGGAGCTGCCGAAATCGCCGCGCAGCATGTTGCCGGCATAGGTGAGATACTGCTCCCAGACCGGACGGTCCAGCCCCCATTTCTGCACCGCCGCCGCCACGATCTCCGGGTTGTCCATCGCCCGCTCGCCGACGATCATGACCAGCGGATCGACCTGGACGAGGTTGTAGAGCAGGAACAGCACCAGCGAAATGCCGAACAGCATCGGAATCGCGAAGAGCAGTCGGCGGAGGAAGAACTGAAGGATCATCGCAGCCTGGGCTTTCCGCTGCCGACCGGGGCGGCGGTCGTCCCGCCGCCCCGGCGCACCGGCGCTGAGTCGTCGTCTAGCCCTTGCTCAACGTGTAGAACTCCAGGAAATACACCGGGTGGAAGCTGAATCCCTGAACGCTGCTGCGCAGCGCGTAAAGCAGCTGGGGCTGGAACAGCGGCACGAAGACGGCTTCCGTCACATGCGCCGTCTGATACTGCTGGTAGAGCGCCGTGCGGGCAGCCGCATCCGTCTCGGCAGCCGCCTGCTGAGCAATGGCGGCGATCTCCGGGATGTCCATGCGGATGCGCTTCGACAGACCGCCGTCGGCGAACGAGAAGTAATCGGACCACATGGTGGCGTCCAGATAGTCCGGCGTCCAGGTCGAGAACAGGAATGGCAGCTCCTGCGCGCGGAAGGCGGTCAGGAAGTTGGAAGTCGGCTGCTGGTTGATCTCCAGGGTGATGCCGATCTCGGCGAGGTCCGCTTGTATCTTGGCTGCCAGCGTCTCGGCGGGAATGCCGCCCGGCGCGCCCGTGCCGATGTACAGCGTCAGGTCGAAACCGTCGGCGTAACCCGCTTCGGCGAGCAGCGCCCGCGCCGCGTCAAGGTCCCGCTCATAGCGTTGCGCCGGGTCCGACCCCTGCACGCCGATGGGCAGCGGGGACGCCGGACGATCAGCATAGCCGAGCAGCAGCCCGTCGATGATACCGTCGTAATCGACCGCCTGGGCAATCGCCTGGCGTACCTGGCGATTGGAGAGCGGCGTGGTGAATGTTGTGGCATCCGGCGAGAGCGCCAGATAGGTCAGGTTGAGCGTCTGCCCCATCTCCAGCGTAAGATCGGCGTTCGCCGAGATCTGCTCCGCCAGGTCCTTATCGACATTCTCGTAGATATCCACATCGCCGCGCTCAAGAAGCTGGAGGGCGGTGGTGGCGTCGTTGACGTTGCGCAGCGTCACCGCCGGCAGCGCCGCCGGGGCGCGCCAGTAGTTGTCATTGCGCACCATCGTGATCTCGGTCTCCGGCGTCCACCCCGTCAGGACGAAAGGACCGGATCCGGCGCTGTTCTGCGACAGCCAGTCGTTCGCCAGATCAGTGGCGTCGGCATCGGCAGCGTCCGTGCCCCCGTTGGCGACCACCACTGCTTTTTCCAGGATGCTCATCGCCGGGGCGGTGACAATCGTCGCGAACGCCGGGGTCACGGCGGACAGCGTGACGACGACCGTCTGCGCATCGGGCGTGTCAATCGCGGCGACTGCATCGGCGTAGAACGACGGGTTCCCCTTGATGTTCTTCAGGCGCGTCCAGGAGAAACGCACATCTTCAGAGGTGACCGGGCTGCCGGAGGCAAAGCGGGCGTCGGCATTAAGCGTGAAAGTGTAGGTCAGACCATCCTCAGAGACGGTGTAGCCCGTCGCCAGGAGCGGCTGAATGGTGACCAGATCATCTGGACGAATCTCCAGGAGGGTTTCATAGGTGGCGTGATGCACCACCAGGTTGGTCGTCTCGAAAGCGCGACCGGGGTCAAGCGTGATCACGTCGTCAAGCTGCGTCGCGACGATCAGCGCGCTCTGAGCATCCTGAGCGCTGATCCCGCCGGCGACCGCCAGACAGAGCAGAAGCGCAAAAACGGCAAACAGCCTTTTCATCATGACAATCTCCTGATTTAAGAATCCCACAAATCGCTCTCGGTACGAAGTTCCACAACGCGATCATGCAGCGCCTCGAACTCCCGCTCAAAATCGCGCGAGTCGAAGCGCGCGGTCAGCAGCGCCCGCGTCAGCGCCTTATCGTCATCCAGCACCGCATAGGCGGCTTCGCGCTGGCGACCTTTCTCCGGCAGACTCGCCGCGCTCTCCGAAAGACCGGCGAATAATCCGACGTAGGCGCGTTCATAATCGCGCAGGCGGCTCTGCATGAGATCGAGCAGTTCACGATAGCGCATGATCGCCTGGCGCGCCTTCTCCAGCGCCTCCGGGTGAACAGCTGGCGGCTGGGGAGCATCACTGTTCGGCATTGGGACTCGCCCCTTTCCTAGATAGAGTGTATGTCGAGACAGACGTATATTCAAGAAACTCACCCCGCCAGCAGCGTCCCCTGCGCCGCGCCGCGTCCGGGCCAGATTTCGATCTCCGGGGTCTCGCCAGCCAGCATCACCGGGCGCAGCAGATCGGGCAGCGCGCCCTCCTGCCACAGGTCTTGCAGGGTGTATTCGACCAGCAGGCGGAAATCTACATCGTTGCGGGCGACCGCGAGCGCCAGAAAATCGCGCGTGTACCACAGTGGGCGTCCGGCGGCGTTGGTCGTCATCGCCAGCTGATCGCCGTTAGCCTCTACGTGCGGGATCAGCTTCAGGCTGTCGCCGAAGACCACCGAGGCGTTGTTCTCCGCCAGCAGGGTGAAGGCGGCATCCTGTTCGCGCAGGATGGTGAAGAAGTCGTCGATCACCGCCGCTTCCCGCTGAGCGAACACGCCGACAAGATCGCGCGCGTCGGCGTCAGTCTGGAAGATGCCGATGATCTTGCCGCGCAGGTCGCCGAAACCGCCGATGCGATCTGCCGTGCGGACCAGCAGGCGGTAGCCATGCACCAGGTAGTGCCCGGTGAAATCGACCTGTCCCGCGCGCGCCCAGTCCGGTTCGACGCCGATGGCGATATCTGCGCCGCCTGAAGCCACCACGTCGAGCGGATTCTGCCCGTTGTCCGGCACGGGCACGACATTGACCTGCCAGCGCGCCGCCAGGGCATTGATCATCGCCCGGTTGACGTTATCGACGCGCCGCTCGCTCTCTGGGGCGTCGGCGGGCAGCGTGCGCAGCCCGGCGACGCGCAGCGCTCGCTCGCCCTGCATACGCGCCAGCGCGGTCTGCACCGGCGCCGGGATGTCCTGCCCGAACTGATCCGGGCGCGGCGCTTCACTCCCCACGCCGTCCCAGATGCGGAAGGAGTCGCCGGGATAACCCTCGCCGTTGAAGTGCTTCTGGTGAATCTCGTCGAGCTTGCCGCTCAGGAACAGGAATTGCAGCGTCCGATCCACCAGCTGGCGCAGATTGGCGTCCTGGCGGCGCATGGCTATCGCCAGCGGCTCTGGCGTCACCGGCACATCGACGAAGCGGTGTCTACCGGGGATCAGCCGCCGCGTCAGCCGGGTGCGAGTCTCAACCAGCCCATCGATCTGCTGAGTATCGAGCGCCGCCAGCGCCTCGTCCAGCGTCAGGAAGCGCTGCACATTGAAGGTGTAATTGGCGCGCAGCCGCCAGTCTTCGACGGCGCTCTCGCCGCGCGTCGCGACGATCACGCCGATCTGGCGATCTGCCATGTGCGCCAGCACGGTCGCGCCGTCGCCTTCGCGCACCAGCAGCGACTGTGCCGACGGAAAGTATGCCTGACTGAATTCGACACGGCTGTCGAGCGGGCGCGTGTGCGGCTGCGCGCCGATCAGCAGGTCGATCACGCCGGTCTCCACCATATCGATATTGGTCTGCCGCGTCACCTGATGAAATTCGACGGCAACGCCCCACGCTTCGGCGAGCGCGCGCGCCAGATCGGCATCGAAGCCGTATTCCTCGCCGCGAATGCTGTATTCGCCGAAGGGCGGTTCGTTGTACAGGATTCCGACGCGCACCTTGCCGTCGCGCAGGATGCGGGCGATGCCGGACTCAGTCGGAGCGATGCTGCCGACCACCACCGGCACATTGGGGACCAGCGTCGGGGGGACGAGAGTCGGTATCGCGCCGTCCTGTGCAAAGGAGACGCCAGCGAAGGAGAGGATCAGCAGGATGGAAAGCGCGGCGAACAGGCGCGAGCGCGTCACGACAGCCGAGCGGCGCAGGGATACCCCTCTGGGCGTCCGGGTTGATCGTCCGCCGGCGCGGCTAGGGAAGAGTCCCTGAAAAGTGTTCATTGGCATTTTGGTAAAGTCCGTGTTGGGCGATGAAATCCAGCACCGCGTCTGGGACGAGGTAGCGCACGCTCAAACCCGCCTGGACGCGCCTGGAGACCTCGGTTGAGGAGATGCCGAGGCGTGGGAACTTGATGGTGACGATCTGTTCCGACAAGCCTGGAAGGATGTCGTCATGCATCGCCGGAGTCCATTCGCGCCCCGGTCGATCCAGCACCACTGGGGTGCAGGCGCTCACCAGCTCCGCCGGGCGATTCCAGCGCGGTAGATCATGAAACGAGTCGCTGCCCATCAGAAAATAAAGAGCGCTCTCCGGCATTTCCGCCTGAAGCAGGCGCACCATATCCACCGCATAATGCGGACCGGGGCGGTCGATGTCGATGCGCGAGATGGCGAAGCTGTCGCGGTTGCCTATCGCCTGTTCCAGCATAGGCAGGCGATAGGCAATCGGTGTGCGCACCACGCCGCGCTTGTGCGGCGGGTCAGCAGCCGGGACGAACAGCACCCGCGCCAGCCCCAGCGCTTCGGCGGCATATTCCGCCAGAACCAGGTGTCCAAGATGCGGCGGATCGAAAGTGCCGCCCAGAATGCCGACCCGTTCTTTCACCTTAGTCCGACCATTCCAGTTCATGCTCACCGATAAATACCGAGTCGCCTTCCTTCACGCCCGCCCGGCGCAGGGCGTCGGTGACGCCCAGAGTATCCAGCATTCGCTGGAAGCGCAGGATGGCTTCCTCGTAATCCCAGTAGGTCATCGCCGCCGCGCGTTCAATGCGCTTGCCGACCACCCGGAAGACCCCCTCTTCCATCGTCTCAATGGTGAAGGCAAGCTGTTCTTCAGGCAGATCGTAGACCGGCATCGTCTCGATGATCGGCGTCTGGTCCGGCAGCGCATCGTAGATGGCGAACACCCGCTGGATGAGCGTCTGCAAGCCCTGGCGGGTCGCGCCGGAGATAGGCAGGACCTCGACGTTTTCCGCTGCCAGCGCCTTTTGAAAAGCTTCCAACCGCTCCTGCGCTTCAGGCAGGTCGATCTTGTTGAAGGCGACGATCTGCGGGCGCTCGCGCAGACGTTCGTCGTAGAGCGCCAGCTCCTGGTTGATCTGGTTGTAGTCCGCCAACGGGTCCTGGCTCGCCCCGTTAATCAGATGGATCAGCAGGCGCGTACGCTGGACGTGCCGCAGAAAAGCGTGCCCCAGCCCGACGCCCAGATGCGCCCCTTCGACCAAACCGGGGATGTCTGCCACGACCAGGTCACGGTCATCCATCAGGACCACACCCAGGTTCGGTTCGAGCGTGGTGAACGGATAGTCGGCTATCTTCGGACGGGCATTGCTGATCACCGAGAGCAAGGTCGATTTCCCGGCGTTGGGCACGCCTACGATGCCGACATCGGCAATCAGCCGAAGCTCCAGAATCAGCCAGGCTTCTGCGCCGGGTTCCCCTTTTTCGGCGACGCGCGGAGCCTGATTCGACGAGGTGGCATAGCGCGCATTGCCCTTTCCGCCGCGCCCGCCGCGCGCTGCGACTACCGAGTCGCCGGGGCGCACCAGATCGGCGACCACTTCGCCATTGGCGGCATCGCGCACCACCGTACCCGGCGGCACATCGACGATTAACCCTTCCGCGCTCGCGCCGGTGCGGTTCGACTGACCGCCGCGCTCGCCGTGTTCCGCCTTGAAATGGATTTTGCGGCTGAAAGGCGCCAGCGTGTTCAGCCCGCGCACCGCGCGCAGGATGACATCGCCGCCGCGCCCACCATCGCCGCCGGCAGGTCCGCCGTGCGGCGCATATTTCTCACGGCGAAAAGCGATGGCGCCATCGCCCCCATCGCCGCTGCGCACATAAATCTTGACTTGATCGAGCATTGAAAGTGTCAACTTTGCTGCCGGTAGAGCCGCCATTATACACGAATGTCAGGCGACAACGACGCGGAGGTTTGCGGGGATGTGGTGAGGGGGTGGAACACATCCGCCCCCTCACCGGCATTACAGATTGACGAAATACGACGCCGCAGCCTTATCCAGCAGGTCCTTGGTCAGCGTCGGCGGTCGGTTGTAGTACGTGGCGATGTCGATCAACTGGTTGATGATGTCGCGCGGATGGACGCAGCGCAAATTTCGGTTGGTCTCGGCATACCATTTCTTGAGCAGGTACTTGAGCGCAGCTTCGTCGTAACCGATGCCCTTCTTCTTGCAGACGTTCTCGAAGATTTCGCGGAACTGGTCGTAGCTTGGATCGGTGAACTCGATCTTATGACGGATACGGCGCAGGAACGCCTCGTCCACCAGGTCACGCGGGTCAATGTTGGTCGAGAAGACGATCAGGACGAAGAACGGCAGCTCGATCTTGCGACCGGTCGAAAGCGTCAGGAAGTCCACGCCTTTTTCCAGCGGCACGATCCAGCGGTTGAGCAGGTCACGCGGGCGAACCTGCTGCCGACCGAAGTCGTCGATCAGGAACATGCCGCCGTTCGCCTTCGCCTGAAACGGCGCTTCGTAGTACTTGTTGATCGGATCATACACCAGGTCGAGACCGCTCAGCGTCAGCTCACCGCCGACCATGATCATCGGGCGTCGCACCTTGATCCAGCGGGGATCGCTGGTGATGCCCGTCCCCAGGCGGACCCGCGACATATCTTCGACCACCTCATGGTTCACGCTGTCGAAGACGCGCACCACCTGCCCGTCCACGTCAAAAGCGTAGGGTATCCACATGTCGTCGCCCAGCACGAGCCGTCCGACGGTTTCTGCGACGGTGGTCTTGCCGTTTCCTGGCGGTCCATACATGAAGACCGAGCGACCGGAATTGATCGCCGCGCCGATGCGCGACATCTGATCTTCGGAGACGGTCAGATCCGCCAGCACTTCGCGCATCTCCGGCTCATGCACGATCAGCCGGTCACGGTTCTGCATGCGCATCGCCGTGATGTACTGCTGAAGCGTGACCGGTGCCGCGCCGGCATACTGCGAACGTTCCAGCGCCTCGCGCGCCTTGGCGATGCCCGCGCCGGTGATCAGCCATTGATAACCCGCCTCGCCGACCCCCCCGGTCCCTTTAACTTCGGCAAGCTTTTCCTTTTTCAGGAAGTCCATGACCGAATCCAGCACGCCGACGTAAGGCAGTCTGACGATGTCGGCGATCTGATGCCCCGCCATGTAGCCGCCAAAGTACAGGACCTTGATGACCAGATCGGCGACGGCGAGCAGATTCAACCCGGTATCCGCCAGTGAGTTCAGCGGTGAGGGTGCCCAGCCTGCGCCGAGCGCGCCGCTGGCAGGCGTTGCTGTCCCCCCCAGACTCTTGATGGGTCCTGTGCCCTGTGGGCTGATTCGTGAAATTGGACGATCAGTCATGACCCCAGCCTTCAGCTTTCGTCTAAATTGCGATCACAAGCACAGCGTGTCGTTTACATTCTCCAGACAGTATAGCACGATTGCTCAGACACGCCCTCGTGCTTTTGTCCTGGCGGCGAGCCGCGCCGTTAAGAGGCCTGCAAGTCTTGTAATCACGGGCGCAGCGCGCTACAGTCAGTCGAGATTTCGTAGTCAACGCTGATAAAGCCTATGCTTGAGTCGCTTCGCTGGCACGGTGCTGCCAGCTTCGCCATCCTGAACAATGTCCATATTTATATCAATCCTCGCCGGATCGTCCGTCCCGAACGTCCCGCCGACATCATCCTGATCAGCAGCAGCCGTTATGACTTCTGTTCAGCATCCGACATCGACAAGCTGCGCGGTGAGCAAACGCGCCTGTTCGTCAGCCCCTCGGCGCAGACATCGGTGGAAGGGGGAATCATGCTGCGTGCCTGGCAGAGCGCAATGACCGACCGCGCCTGTATTAAAGCCATCCCGATTTACCGCGCCGACGGCGCAGCGAGCGACTCTGGCGATGTCGGCTTCGTCATCTCGACCCGGCAGCACGATATCTACTACACCGGAAGGACCGAAGCGCTGCCCGATTCCGCCTCCGTCCGCCCAGACATCATCATCCTGCCTATCGGCGGCGCTGAAGGCGGCATGTCCTCGGCGGCGGCAAGTGCTGCCCTCCGGCAGATGCGCCCGCGCTGGGTCGTTCCCTACGGCTGGCAGAGCGTCGGACGCGCCGGACGCGCCGAAGCGCAGGAGTTCGCCAGCCTGCTTGACCCTGCTCAAGAAGTCGTCATCCTCGACCCTAATCCGTAACGCTGAACGCCCGAATACAAAACGCCCCGCGTACCTGCCAGGCAGGTACGCGGGGCGCTTTGATTCGATTCGTGAACTTCGGTCCGTGAAACGACGGAGCGTCTTGCCTTAGGCAGCGCTGTTCAGTTCGCCTTTCCCTGCGCCGGGACCGGAAGTCGGATCGTCGAGCGGAACTGGCGTCGTGTAGCTGGCGGGCAGTCCGTCGCGATCATAGAGATGAGGACGATGTGTCCCGTTGATGACCGTATCGTCCACCACCACCCGCTCGACATCCTGACGTCCCGGCGCTTCGTACATCACATCCAGCAGCCGCGTCTCGATGATCGAGCGCAGACCGCGCGCCCCGGTCCCCCGCTTGAGCGCCAGGTCCGCCGCCGCACCCAGTGCTGACTCGGCAAATTCCAGCTTCAGCCCATCAAGCGCGAGCATCTGCTGATACTGCTTGACGACGGCGTTCTTCGGCTCGGTCAGGATGCGGATCAGCGCATCGCGATCCAGCGGATCGACGCTGACGACGACCGGCATACGACCGACGAATTCCGGGATCAGCCCGAAGTGGATCAGGTCTTCCGGGCTGACATGACGCAGCATATCCGCCTTGTCGCCCAGCTTCACTGTCAGCGCAGCATCATCCTTCTGCGTCCCCTGGAAGCCGATCACGCCCCGCCCGCCCAGGCGCTTGCCGATGTATTCCTCGATGCCAGAGAACGTCCCGCCGCAGATGAACAGGATGTTGTTGGTATCGATTTGCAGGAATTCCTGATGCGGGTGCTTGCGCCCGCCCTGGGGGGGGACGTTGGCGAGAGTCCCTTCGACGATCTTCAGGAGCGCCTGCTGCACGCCTTCGCCGCTCACATCGCGCGTGATCGACGGATTGTCGGCAGATTTGCGGGCGATCTTGTCGATCTCGTCGATGTAGACGATGCCCTTCTCGGCGCGGGCGATGTCGCCATCTGCCGCCTGAATCAGGCGCAGCAAGATGTTTTCGACATCTTCGCCGACATAGCCGGCTTCGGTCAGCGATGTGGCGTCGGTGATGCAGAACGGCACATCCAGGATGCGCGCCAGCGTGCGCGCCAGGTGGGTTTTGCCGCTTCCGGTCGGTCCGACGATCAGGATGTTGCTCTTGTCCAGCTCCACGCCGTTGGAAATGCCGCCGCTGCGGATGCGCTTGTAGTGGTTGTACACGGCGACGCTCAGGACGCGCTTGGCGTAGTCCTGCCCCACCACATATTCGCTCAGATACGCCATGATCTCTCTGGGCGAAGGCAGGGTCTCCAGCTCAAAGCGAGACTCGTCGCGCTGATAGTTGGGACCTTCTTCGTACAGGATGCGCTGGCACAGCTCCACGCAGTTGTCACAGATGAACACACCATCGGGACCGGCGATCAACCGGTCCACCTCATCGTGACTGCGGCGGCAGAAAGAACAGCGTTGGTTGCCTGGCGGAAAACTCATTTCTTCCCGTTCATTCCTAGCGGGCTGGGTTTCGTGCTTTCCAGCACCGAGTCGATCAATCCATATTCTACCGCCTGATTCGCACTCAGGTACAAATCGCGGTCGGTATCGCGTTCGATGACTTCGCGTTCACGCCCGGTATGGAACATCAGAATCGAATTGAGACGTTCCTTAAGGCGCATGATTTCGTTCGCCTGAATAACGATGTCCGACGCCTGCCCCTGCGACCCGCCAAGCGGTTGGTGCATGTGGACGGTGGCGTTCGGCAGGGCATAACGCAGCCCCTTCGTGCCGGCGGTCAGGACAACCGTACCGAAGCTGGCGGTGATGCCGACGGCGGTTGTACTCACCGGCGCGCTGATCTGCTGCATGGTGTCATAAATCGCCAGCCCGGAATAGATCACCCCGCCCGGGGAGTTGATGAACATTTGGATGTTCTTCTCCGGGTCCTGGCTCTGCAGGAAGAGCAGCTGCGCCACGATCAGGTTAGCGATCTGGTCGTTGATCGGCGTGCCGAGCAGGATGATGCGTTCCTTCAACAGCAGCGAATAGATGTCATACGCGCGCTCGCCACGGCTGCCCTGCTCGATCACCATCGGGATGACGTTTTGCGGAATCATCATGTTGCTGTCTCCTCATTCTCGCTTGTTTCATTTTGGTCGGATGGGGCAGGTTCCAGGTCCCCGGTGATTTCGGGTTCCGCCTGAGATTCGACGACTTCTGGATGCTCTGGAGCATCTTCCATCTGCGCGACAATCGGTTCGGGAAGCGGCGGAGCCTCGCCCCGGGCGATGTCCGCCAGCCGCTCAAAGACCACGTCTTGCATCAGGTTGCCGCGTATGTTGTCGCGCATCGACCGGTCGGCGGACAACGCCGCGCGCAGGCTCTCGCGCGATTCCTCGCCGAACTGCTCGACGAAGCGCTGCAACTCGGCATCGATAGCAGCCTCAGCAACCGTCAGACGTTCAGCGCGGACCAGCGCTTGCAGCACCAGCGTCCGCTTGACGGAATTCACGCCAGAGTCGCGCCAGTCGTCACGCAGCTCTTCATCCGTCTTATGATTGATCTTCAGGTAGTCCTGAAGCGTGATGCCGCTGCGCCGCAGCCGTTGATCGAAATCCTGAAGCAGCATATCGACATGATCGGCGACCATCGCCTCTGGATACGCCAGGGCTGCTCGTTCAAGCAACCCATCGAGCGCGCGCCGGGCATATTCCGACTTGTAGCGGTCTAAAACTGAACGCTGGAGGTTCTCGCGCACCCGCACCCGCAGTTCGAGCAGCGTGAGCGGATTCTCCTCATCTTTCGTCACGCGCGCCGCGAGTTCGTCGTTCAGCGCCGGAAGAGTCTGCGTCTCAACCTTGTTAGTCGTGACGATGAAATGAACCTTTCTCCCGCGCAGTTCTTCGTCTTCCTCGCTCTCGTCATCGGCGAATTCCAGCGTGAATTCGCGTGTCTCCGAAGGTCTCACGCCGACCATCGCCTCGCTGAAGCCCGGAGCCAGATCGTCGGAGGTATCCAGGGTGAAGTCCGTATCATGTTCGTGGATGTAGACTTCCTGGTCGGCAGACATGTGCTGGTGAATGGCATCGTCCTCATGCTCATGATCGGCATGATCGTGATCCGATTGCTCACGATCTTCGGGGTCGTCACCTTCAGGATCATGCGCCTCGCCGTCCGCCTCGCCCTGAGCCTGATCATCGACGAAGAAGCTGTGCAGTGCCAGGTTGAGGCGGTCACCCATCTCCGCCGGACGATGGCTCTCCTCGGTAACGGCGTACTCTTCCTGCAGCGCTCTCATCGAGCGATCCACCTGTTCATCGTTCACCGTCGGCGGTTCGTAGTCCAACCGCAGGTCACGGTAATCGCCCAGATCGACCGTCGGTTCGAGCGGCACGGTGTAAACCAGCACCGGGGGCATAGTTTCGGCTTTGATATCGATCAGCGCACCGGGACCATACGGGAGGACTCCACTCGCTATGAGCGCCTCTCGATACATATCCTGCGAAAGCATCTCGACGGCTTCCTCGATGATGCTCGCCTCGCCGAGGTAATTGACCAGGATGCGCAGCGGTGCCTTTCCCTTGCGGAAGCCGGGGATATTCACCTTCTTGGACAGGCTGCGGGCGGCTTTCTGTCGCGCATCGTCGAAGGTTGCGTTGTCGATGGCAACCGTGAGGCGCGCGGTATGATCAGATTGGAGTTCGGTCGTAACGTTCAAAGGGGATCCCTTGCAGCGCAATTGCAATTGAATGAACGGATTATATCATCCTCAACTTTTCGCTGACCAGAACGAGTCTATTAGAAGCCTGTCAGAAATTCGGCTAGGGGAGACCTGACAAAATGACGGGGCGTGCCGCACCGGGCGTTCTCATCTGCTGGTGGGGATGGTGGGACTCGAACCCACACACCGTGAGGTACATGATCCTAAGTCATGCGCGTCTGCCAATTCCGCCACACCCCCGCTAAGGCACGGATTATACGGGAAGGCATTCGCCGCGTCTAGTCGGCTTCGCTGGGGAGGGCTGCCGAAGAGTCGCGTTCCTCGTCGAGCGCTTCATCCACCTGAGACAGAATCACCTGGATCATCATCTGGGCGAACTCGAAGACCTCGCGCAGTCGGCGCATCCGGTCGATGTAGACTTCGGCAAGGGCGCGATCTTCGACAGTCATTGAGTCGGAGTCCTGCTTCACGCGCCGGATATTCACATCCATCACATCGAGCGCCCGCCCGACATCGCGCAGTTCGCGGCTCTTCAGGATGTTGCTGGCGACCTGCCAGAAATCCGTCTCGGCGGCGTAGTATTTGCGGCGCGGGCTGCTTCCCTTGACCCAAACCTGATGCACCATGCCCAGGTTTTCCAGCGCCCGCATGTTGATGCTGACGTTCGCTTTGGAGATGTCCAGCCTTTCGACCAGATCATCCAGGCAAAGCGGGCTGTCGCTCATCAGCAGCGCCCCGAACAGCTGCCCAATCACCTTGGAGAAGCCGAAATAATCGGAAAGCTGCCCCAGCCCCGCCAGCATGTCATCGTGGATCGACAGCAGCAGCGGGTTCTGCGTCTGTTTGCCCAAAGGGTTGCCGTTTCCGCTGCCACGCGCCGCCATGCTGAAAAGCCTTCGCTGGAAAGTGACCACACAAGACCAACGACGGTATTGTACCAAACATTACGCCGCCGCGAACCCTTTCGCCTGACCGCCGTCATTCATAGCGCAGCGCGTCGATTGGGTTGAGCGATGCCGCCCGGTTCGCCGGGTAGATTCCGAAGAAGATGCCGATGCCTATCGAGATCGCCGTCGCCACAAGGATGCTTTCCGGTTGCACACGGACGGCGAGTTCCGTCGAAAGAGACGACACCAGCAGCGCGCCGCTCAGGGCGATGCCCACGCCGATGCCTCCGCCGAGCAGCGACAGCACCATCGCCTCGATCAGAAACTGCATCAGGATGTCGTTCTTCTGCGCACCGACCGCTTTGCGCAAGCCGATCTCGCGGGTGCGCTCGGTGACAGTGACCAGCATGATGTTCATGATGCCGATTCCGCCGACGAGCAGCGAAATGCCGGCGATGATGGCGAGGAAAATAGTCAGCAGCCCGGTGATCTGCCCCAGCGATTCCAGAAGATCATCCTGGGTGAAAATCTCGAAAGTGTCCTCATCGCGAAAGCTGATACCCCGCTCCTCACGAAGCGTCTGGCGAATCTGCGCCGCCGCAATCGCGATGCTGTCTTCGTCGCGTGCCTGCACCAGCACAGAGGTGATCGGGCGGTCGCCGCGCAGGTCGCGCTCGCCGCTCAGCCGGGTGCCGGCGGTGGTGATCGGCACGAAAATCAGGTCGTTCTCATCACCGGCGAAGGGGTTCGGGCTGCTGGCGTTCTCCATCACCCCGATCACCCGAAAGCTGACATCACCCAGACGGAAGGTCTGCCCGATGGGATAGGTCTCAGGGAACAGGCGGTCCACCACCGTCGTGCCGATCACCGCCACGCGCGCCAGCCCATCCACCTCGGTGCGATCAAAGAAGCGTCCAGCGGCGACCGCCCGGCTGCGCATGGTCGGGAATTGATCGGTCACGCCGCGCACCCGTCCCTGCGCCTCACGCCCGTTGAAGGCGGCGACGCGCGTCAGATTCAGCTGCGGCATGACGTAGAGGGCGTCTGGAACCCGCAGCGGATCGTCCAGCGCCTCCACCTCATCGAGCGTCAGCCGGATCGTCGCACCCCGGCTGTCTTCCGCCGGAAAGATGAGGATCAGGTTGGTCCCCAAACCGAGGAACTGCCCGCGCACGAACGTCTCGACCGCCTGACCGAGCGATACCAGCACGATCACCGCGGCCACGCCGATGGTGATGCCGAGCATGGTCAGAGACGAGCGCAGCTTGTTGGCTCCTAAGCCGGTCAGCGCGACGCGGACATTCTCACCAAATCCGCCAAACATCGACCCCGCAGCCTTCCGCACAGCTTGAATCTACGAAGATCGGCAGCGGGTCGCCCAGGTAAGTGGGCAGATCACCGCGCAGCAGGTCGAACAGCGACAGCGTCGTCGAGGGGAACTCGCGGATTTCGCTGCTCAGGACTGCCCGCCGCGAATATCCCTGAGGACGCAGCACATCCGCCGCCACGCCGACGGAATCGACCCCCAGGGCATTGCAGATCATCAGCGCCCGGTCGAGGTGAAAGCGCTGCGTCACCAGAATCGCCGCCTCGACCTGGAAAATATCGCGCGCCCGGTAGCAGCTGTCGTAAGTGCGAAATCCGGCATAGTCGAGGACGACGGCGTCATCCGGCACGCCCAGGCTCAGCGCATAGCGGCGCATGGCTCCCGGCTCGTTGTAGGTGGCGATGTGATTGTCGCCGGTCAGCAGCAGAGCGCGCACCTTCCCCGCGTGGTAGAGTTCCGCGCCCATCCGCACCCGGTCGCTAAGCATGGCGCTCAGGCGTCCATCGCCAAGCACCTGCGCCCCGAAGATGATGGCGACCGGTCGTTCCGGCGCATCCGCCGGCGTGCGGATCGCGCCCAGCGCCCGAACCGCGCTGTATAGGCGCGGCAAGATGAGCGCCGCGACCAGCAGCAGCAGAAGCGCCCCCCCGATCTTCAGCAGCCGCGCCGCAATTCGGCGTTTCCGCTTCATCTTTCCCATCTGCTCTTGATCATCCTTCCAGCCTTTCACTCAAACCGCAGGGCGTCGATGGGGCGCATCCGGGCAGCGCGGCTCGCCGGGTACAAGCCGAAGAAGACGCCGATAAAGGAGCTGACGAAGGTCGCCAGGACGACGGCGTCGGTGGTGATCGACAGCCGCAGGTCAGGGACGAGCAGGGCGCCGATGGTGATGATCAGCCAGCCCAACGCCACTCCCAGCGCTCCGCCCAGCAGCGACAGGATCACGCTTTCGATCAGGAATTGCAGTAGGATGTCGCCGCCCCGCGCTCCGACAGCTTTGCGCAGCCCGATCTCGCGCGTCCGCTCAGTAACCGAGACCAGCATGATGTTCATGATGCCGATTCCGCCGACCAGCAGCGAAATCCCCGCCAGCAGGCTCAGGAATACCGTCAGGATGCCGGTGATCGCGCCCAGCGACGAAAGCAGGTCCGCCTGATTGATGATGGTGAAGTCCTGCTCCCCCTGGAACTGCACGCCGTGCGCGTCGCTCAGGAAGGTCTCGACCTCCTGCGTTGCGCTGTCCATCGACTGTTCGTCGAGCGCCTGAATATGCAGCACATCGACGCGGTAGCCGCCGTCGCGCGTCCGGGCGCTGCCCATGCGCGTCTGCGCGGTCAGGATCGGCATGAAGGCGACTTCGTTCTGATCGCCGATGAACCCGATCCCGCCCCCTTGCTCTTCCAGCACGCCGATCACCGTGAAGACGCGCTCGTTAACCGTCACGGTCCGCCCCACCGGGTTGATCGCCTTGTCGCCGAAGAGGCGTTCGACGACGGTCGTGCCCAGGACGATCACCCGCGCGGCGCGGTCGTTGTCCTCTTCGCTGATCCACGCGCCATCGCGGATCGTCCAGCTGCGCACCGCGATGAAGTTCGGGGTGACGCCGCTGACACTCAGCTGGATGGCGTTGCTGCCGGCGGCGACGATGCCGCCGACCAGCGTCTCCATCGCCAGCGTGCGGATGCTCGGCGCAACCGCCCGGCTGCGCAGCGCCTCGCCCTCTTTGGTCGTCATCGGTTGAACGCCGGCGCGCGTGCTGCTGGTAGGCGGCGACGAAAACACAAAGAGGACGTTTGACCCCAGCGATTGAAATTCCGAGGCGATGTAGTCTTCGACGCCGCGCCCCAGGCTGACCAAGCCGATCACCGCACCCACGCCGATGATGATCCCCAGCGTAGTCAGCGCGGCGCGCAGCCGGTTGATCAACAGACTGTCGATGGCGATTCGCAGCGATTCGAACAGGTTCATCGTCCTGGCAGGCGTCTCTCGTCCATGATCGGCTTCAGCCCGCCTTGCCGGCGATATCCGCGCCGTGCAGGGTGTTATGCAGGAGGGTGAAATAGAGCATCTCGCGGATCGTCGCCATGCCAACCGCCGGGTGCGGCATCTGATAGGCGTCAAGGTCGCCTTCCGTCCAGCCCTGGAGCGCCTTGAGCAGGCGCGCGTTGGCATCCTGCCAGGTCTCCAGCAGATAGGCACGGACATCGGTCACACCTTCCGGCATCCGGTAGCCGGTCGGCATAACGGTGGGGACCAGCTCCGCCCGCGCACCCGCCGCGATCAGGTCGTGATAGGCGGCGGCGAACGCCTCGTAGGAGCGCGACGGCGCGGACGGGCGCTCAAACATCTGAAGGAGCTGCTCCCTGGGCAGAGCCAGCCCCTTGGCAAACGGTTTGACGGCGAGGATCAGGTGCTTCAGGTAGTCGGCAGCCGACCACGACTGATCGCTGCCGGCGAACAGGCGCTCATCGCTCAGCGCGTCTACCGTGCGGACGATCTGATCGCGCACCTGCGCGAGGCGTTCCTCAATCTCCGGGATGGAATAGGTGGTCATCATCGATCCTTTGCCATAAAGCGCCGCATGAGGCGGACTCCGTCAGAGACCAGAACCCCGCCGGCGCGTCCAGGTTGCCCCGCCTGATTTCCCGCCGATCAGTTGTATTCTTCCTCGTTCCCGCCATAGTAGACCGTCTTCAGCACCGCCTCCATCTCGTCCTCCATCGACGGGCGTTCATTATGTCCGGCGATCAGCGGCTCGGCGATCGGCGCGTCGGCGACGATCTGCCCGTCGCGTAGCATGATCACCCGCTGGGTATGCCGGGCGATCCAGGAATCGTGAGTCACGAAGACGACGGTGATGCCGCGTTCGCGATTGAGCGTCTGAAAGATTTGCAGCACTTCCGCGCCGCTGCGCGAATCCAGATTGCCCGTCGGTTCGTCGGCGAGGATCATCGCCGGCTCGTTGACCAGGGCGCGGGCGATGGCGACGCGCTGCTGCTGACCGCCGGAAAGTTCGCTCGGCAGGTGGTTGAGGCGCTGCCCCAGACCGACTGACTCCAGCGCCGCCATCGCCTTTCTGCTGCGCCCGCCCGCCCCTGCGTAGATCAGCGGCAGCTCCACCTGACGCTGTGCCGTCGTCCGCTTGAGCAGGTTGAAGTTCTGAAAGACGAAGCCGATCTTCTTATTACGCACCTTCGCCAGATCGGCTTCGCTGAGCCGGCTGACATCGACGCCGTCGAGCCGGTACGCGCCGGAGGTCGGCTGATCAAGCGCGCCCAGGATGTTCATCAGCGTACTCTTGCCCGACCCCGACGGACCCATGATCGAGACAAATTCTCCTTCGTAGATGGTGAGATCGACGCCGCGCAGGGCATGGACCTCAATGTCGCCCATCGTGTAGGTCTTGGTCACACCCTGAATCTCGATGACGGCTTTGCGTCCCTGAACAGCGACCGGCGCATCGTCGCGCCTGCCGCTGCGGCGTCTGAACAGACTGACCACCCCGCACCTCTGACAGCTCTGCCTGCCGAATGGATTATGGAGAATAGGTTTAGACCCGGGACGCGATTAATCGCGTCCCGGCAAGAATGCCGTCCCTACGAATTGCACCAACTCTAAATCGTTTCTCCATTAGCTAAATGGATCGAACGTGCCGCGCGGCAGCAGGACCAGGCGGTCGCCTTCGCCCACGCCGGAGATCACTTCACTCTCGATCTCGTTGCGCACGCCGAGGCTCACTCGAACTTCTTCATAGCGCCCGACTCCGCGCTCAACGGTGACGAAGGCGTCGCCCGTCGTGCGGTCGATGCGGATGAAGCGGTTCGGCACGACCAGGACGTCGGTCAGGGCGCGCACCGTGATGGTGGCGGTCGCGCTCATACCGATTCGCACCGCATCATCGAGGCGGTTCAGGCGAACGCGCACCGGATAGGTCACGAGACCCGCCGCGCGCAGCGGCGCGACGGCGATCTCCGACACTTCTCCGCCGATCTCGGCATCGGGCAGCGCATCGAAACTCAGCGCCACCGGCTGCCCCACCGCCAGTTCGACGACGTCGGTCTCATCGACCGACAGATCGATGAAAAGCGCGTCGAGGTTCACCAGCACCACCGCCGCATCCTGAGCCGGCGGCAGCTCGCCCACCCTGAGGTTGTTCTGCGCGACGATTCCGTCGAACGGCGCGATCAGCGTCAGCCGATCCCGCGCCGCCCGCGTCTGGTCCAGAGCATTCTGCGCTTGCAGCAGCGCGATCTCCGCCGCGCGCAGGTCGGCATCTTCCGCGCCGTTGTCCAGCCGGTCCAGCGCCGTCTGCGCCGCGACCAGCGCCGCATTCGCCTGCGCCACGCCGCCCTGATCGGGTCCGCCGCTCGCAGCCGCCGCGCTGGCATCGGCGATCTGCACCGCATACTCCGCCTGCGTCAGCCCAGCCTGGAAGTCTGCCGCGTCCGCGCCGGGAATCGAGGGGATCAGTCCGGCGATCCCCTGGTTGATCTGGTCGATGATCTCCTGCGGCACATCGATATCGTCAGGGAAAAGCCCGGAGATATCGGGTGAGAATCCCGGCGTGTTGATGCTGATGTCGCGCTGAAGCTGCGCCTGCCAAAGCCGGTTACGGGCGAGTTCGCTCTGCAGGTCGGCGATGGCTTCGGCGTTCGGATTCGTCGGCGTGTAAGCAGCGTTGAGCGCGGCGCGCGCGGCATCCACCGCCGCCTGAGCGACCGCCCGATCCGCCTCGCGCGGCGGCACAGTTAGCGCGTCGTAGGCGATGCGCTGAAGTTCAAGGGCGATCTCCGCCTCGGCGATGGTCGAGTCCATATCTGAGGAATCCAGTCGGGCGATCTCTTGACCGGCGGCAACCGCCTCCCCTTCCGTGACAGCGATCACCGCGACCATCCCCGATCCTTCAAAGAACAGCGACATCTGCTGCTCCGCCGAGACCGCGCCGGTCGCGTTGATCGCCACCTGAAGATCGCCGCGCCGCACCATCGCCGAATCGGTCACGGTCAGCGCCCGCGCTTCAAGCCGTGCCTGACGCTGCGACTGGAAGACCAGCGCCCCGGCGAAGATCACCACGAAGGCGATCAGTCCAAAGATCGTCAACCGCAGCACCCGCCGCATCAGCCGCCTCCCAGACCGGGCAGCGCATCGCTGCCCAGATCGACCGCTACCACATCACCGACACTCAGTCCTTCGATCACCTCGCTGGAATCCACCCCCTGCAAGCCGAGTATCACCGGCGTCTCGATGAGACTCCTGTCCGGCTGCACGAGGTTGACGAACGCTGCGCCAGTCCGCCGGTCGAGCCGGATGTACTGATTAGGCACGATCAGCACATTCTCGCGGCGCTGGGTGACGACCTGCGCCTCGGCGGTCATGCCGAGCCTCACTCGCGGCTCGGCATCCGTCATGACGACCCGCACATCATAAGTGACGATCCCACCCTCGATCGTCGGAATCAGCGCGATGGATTCCAGCCGCGCCGGCAGATCGAGCGATGGCAGGGCGTCAACCCGCACGCGAGCATCCATGCCGACGCGCACCTGCCGCACATCGATCTCATCGACCTGCACCGCCACCCGCAGCGGGTCGAGATCGGCGAGGCTGATGAGCGCCACCCCCGGCAGCGCAATCGCCCCAGGATCGCCGTTCACGGCGGTCACCACGCCATCAAACGGCGCTGTCAGGATCGTCCGGTCCAGCACCGCCTGCGCCCGATCAACCGCCACCTGCGCCCGCGCGACGGCGGCGTCGGCGCTGTCGATCTGCGCCTGGACGGGACCGGCGAGCAGTCGGTCGCGCTCGG
>JABWBO010000047.1 GCA_013360465.1 Anaerolineae bacterium
GTAGGCATCGGCATCATGTACATGGGATCGAGCTGGCCGATCATCTCGGATTGGAAGCGCGACAATCCGAAAGCCGCCAATCAGGTCGTCATCGGTCTCCTGTTCGTCGTCTTCGCCTCGTCCGTCACCGCGCTGATCTCCTTCACCTAAATCGCCGTGTCCGCCAGCGCGGGGGTAGCTGTCTGCCTCCGCGCCGTTTTGTATGGAGAGACTGCATGGCAGCAGACTTCAAATCGCACATCCTCAGCCGGGATGAGAAAGGCTTCGGCGGCATCCCGTTCAAGCGCCTGTTGTTCGGCGGGATCGCGGGCGGGTTCACGTACACCGTGTGCCGCTTCGTCCTGCCGGACATCGCCATACCGGTCGGCATTGTCGTGGCGATCCTGCTAATTGCGCTGACCGCGCCGCGCGGCGGGCTGCCGCTGTGGATGCGCCTGTGGCTCAACCTGCGCGGCGCGATCCTGCTTGCGGCGGCTGAAAATCCTGTCGGGATGGCGGCGGAAGTAGCGAAGCTGCTGTCCCTGCCAACCGATGCCGCCTTGCTGGATGGTCACCGTCTGTTCGCGCCGCCTGCCGGATTGGTCGAGGTCGATCTATCGGAGTGGGTGACGTTCGCTCGTGCTCGTGACTTGGATCGGGGCGATGGGCTGGTGTTTGTCGGTTCGCCTTTACAAGGTTCACCACTGGAAGAGGAGGCGCTGTGACGAGTGTTCGCACGTTTCTGATCGAACCGTTCGACATCATGCTGCACGCGACTGAAGAGGGTGTCTCCGCACTGCAAGCCCGCTTTTCGACGTGGCTGCGCACGCTGTCCGGTGAGGCGCGCTTCCTGTGCTGGCAGATGCCCGCCACGCTCGATGCCAAGATCGCGGCGCTCGATCAGGCAGAAATCCAGACTGACGACGAACAGCGGCGCGACCTGCTGATCGAATACCGCCGCGAGTACGAGCGCATGAACGCCGGCGCGGAGTATCAGCGCGCTTTGTGCGGAATGGTGCTGTGGAATGACCAGAATCCGCGTGCCATCGCGGGCGGGCTGTCGTCCGCCTTCGATACGCCCGTGACCGAGGGCGCGTTTCCGGCGCTGTTTGAGGGGCAGTATGAACTGCGGGATCGCCCGTTCTGGCATCTCGCGCCGTCCGGTCGTCCCGGCGGTCGTCCCTATTGGGCGGTGCTGACCAGCTACGAATTCGCGCCGGCGACGTGGAATTTCTTCCGCCCGCTCCCGCCGCTGCTCCGGCTCAATTTCCCGCTGGCGCTGGCGGTGGACATTCCCAAGACGTATGACCGCAATGCCGCCATCGACGCGATTGAAAGCATCATTCAGGCGTATCAGGTGCATCTGGCAGGCGTGCGCGGCGAAGACTCGCGGTCGGTGCAGCGCGTCGCCGACTGCCGCCGGGCTTTACAAGAGATCAACAACGGCGATGCCCTGCACTTGGTGCAGGTCGCGGTTGCCGTTGCAGCGGACGATCTGGAGACGCTGAAAGAGCGCGTTGCAGCCGTCATCAATGAGACGCGGGCATGGTTCAGCCTGCGTCAGGAAGTGGGTGAACTGCTGTCGCGGGCGGTCGAGTTCTTCACCGCGCACCGCACGAAGGACATCAACCTGCCGACCACGACATGGCCGGTCACCTCGCGCGAACTGGCACTGATGCTCGCGCCGCTCGGCTACCGCAAGCTCTCGACGACGGACGGGGTGCTGCGCGGCGAAGCGGTCGGCGGCGCGTATCCGGTCTTTCACAACTCATGGCGCGATAAACGCGCCACCCATGAAGTCTGGGTGGGGCAGTCGGGCTACGGCAAAACGTTCGCGCTCAACTGCTATCTGACCCGCGAATACGCCGAAAACGGCATCTCATTCGACTTCTTGGAACCGATGGGACATGGGCGGCACATCGCCGATGCTTTCGGGCTGCCGTGGTATGTACTGAGCGCGAAGGCGACCAAGCTCAACCCGCAGGATGTGATGTTCCCGACGCTGCTGGAACAGGTCAGTCACACCACGCGCCTCTATGAGACCGTGTTGGGGCGGCAGCTTTCGGGTGGGCAGCGTGAGAACCTCGAACGCGGGCTGCTCGGCGAAGCACTGGAGACGCTGTATCGCGGCTTCCCTGATCTCAGTCAGGTCACGCCTGATCTCGCACCGACGTGTGAGACGGTGTGCGATGTGCTGTCGAACTTGGGCGCTAAGCCCGCCATGCAGGGGATTGCCCGTGACCTCGCTGACGAGATCGCCGGGCTGTGTACCGGATCGGGACCGTGGTCGGCATTTCTCAACGGGACGACCAACGTCGATCTGACGCGCGGGGGACGTGGCTGGATCAGTCCGCGTGTTTTCTCCTTCCACGAACTGGAAGGCGATCCGATCCTGCAAGCGCTGGCGTACACGCAGGTTTTGAGCGCGATCCGGCGCGACAGCCTGATCGATGAACAGCCCCGCATCATCGCCGTCGATGAGGTCTATCGGCTGATGCGCCATCCGTCGCTGTTGGATTTCCTGATCGAGGCGGCAAAGACGTTCCGAACACGCCGATCGAAATTAATCTCCGTCGATCAACAAATGTCTGTGTTCCTTGAGGGGAAAGCCCGCCTGATCTTCGAGAACTGCCCGATCCGCGTGATTTTCTCGCAGCGGCAGGGCATGAACGTGTTCCGTGACGATGCCGCTTTTGCCCACTTCAACCAGCAGCACCGCGACATCATCGCGCAGCTGCCGCGCTTCCATTTCGTCCTTGATATACAGGAGGAAGGACTTTTTTACCTATTTGGAAAATCCAGCCCGGGCGAGCTGGCGCGTTTCCGCACGACGTGATCGCAAGTTGAGGGAGGAGAGATGACATGCCGGCGAAAAACGCGGCGAGTGCGCCGTGGCAAGACCTCGAAAAGCAGGCGTACCACGCCTACCGCGAGTGGCCGATCTGGCTGGCACTGCGCGAGCGGGAACTTGCCGAACGTGGGGCTGCCGCGCGAGCGGACAAGCGCCCGCCGCAAACTGCGACTGCTGCTGAAAGAACTGAACGCCCGCCGTCTGGCGCGGTTGGAAAGGAAACTGCTGAATGAAACTCGTGATCGTCGAAACGCCCGCGCAGGCGAAACGGTTGAGTGATGCGCTCGGTGAGGGTTGGCGCGTCGAACCGTGCTCCGGCATGGTGCGCGACCTGCCCGCTGACCAACTGGGTATCGATCTGGCGGCGGATTTCCGCCCGTCCTTCGTCGTTGTGCCGGGCAAAGGCAATCTCATCCGCCGCTTGATGAAGGCGCTGCGCGACTGTGAAGCGGTCTACGCGGCGACGCCGCCCACCCGTGAGGGCGAAGCGCTGGCGTGGCATGTGCTGGCGCTTTCGCCAGATATGAAGGACAAGTCCGTTTATCGCGTGACGCTGACTGCGCTCACGCCCGACGCGATCCGCGCTGCTTTCGCTGCACCGCGTCCGCTGGATATGAAGCTGATTGAGGCATACGCGGCGGAACGTACCTTCTCGCGGTTGGTGGGATGGAGCATAAACGCATCAGCACGCCAAGCGCTTGATTTCAAGACCGCCTTGACGGTGGATGGGATGGTCGCGCTGCGCCTGCTTGCTGAGGGCGAAGCGCACATCGGCGCGTTCACGTCCGAAACGCGCTGGAGGGCAAGTGTGTCGTTCATGTCCGATGGCATTCCATTCACTGCCAATGTGCTGAACGCCAAAGGCACGGCGTTGGCGATTCGCACGGCGGAACAGGTGGGTCAGCTTGAGGCACTGCTCAAGGGCGGGCATTTCTGGGTAGACAAAACCGGGCAGACGCTCAAAACGCAGCCTGCGCCCACTCCACTCACGCTGCACGGCTTGATCGAGATCACGGCGCGTGACCTTGCTCTCACCCCAGAACACACGCTGGCGCTGATCGCCACACTCTATGACGCGGGTTGGATCAGTGACCCGGATGCCATCGCACCGCCCGCCCTGCACGAAGCGGCGCAGGCATACATTAGGCGCGAGTTCGGCACGGAATATTTGGCGGCAGAACCGAATATCACCGCCGGAATCGCGCCTGCTGACGTGAGCCGCCTCCCGGAAGCACTGCCGGGGGATGGCGCGGCGGTCTATGCGCTCATCTGGAAGCACTTCATCGCTGCGCACATGCCGCCCGCGCAGGACAAACTGATGGGCGCGCGGATTCTCGTTGGTGCAGCGAAGGACAAGCCCTATCCGCTCGAACTGCGGGCGATGGCGGCGCTGCTCTACTTCGATGGCTGGCGGCGCGTGCTGCTGTCCGATCGTCAAGACGCGGTACTGCCGGTTTTGCCACAGGGAACAGCTTTGCTACCCACCAGCATCACGGTTGAAGCGGCGACGAGTGAACCGCCCATGCTCTTCAGCGAAGCGGCACTGATCGGCGCGCTGGTGGAGTGCGGTGTCAACGTGCCCGCTGCGGTCGCTGCGCTGAGTGGACTGCGTGCGGCAGGATATGTGGATGGCGAAATCTCACTGAGCCTGACCGAAGTGGGGCAGACGGTCGTGGCGTATCTGCTGGCGAACTTTGATGAACTGACTGCCCCCGCTTTTGCCCGTGAGTGGGCTGCCGATCTTGAGCACATCGCATCGGGTGAGCGTCAGCGGGTCGAGGTGCTGCACGCCTTCTGGTCGCGCTTCGGAGGGGTATTGCGTCCTGCGCGTGCCGTCCGTGCAGCGGCGGAGCACAAGCCCATCGTCCTGCGTCCAGCGGAGGAGGTCTAGCTCATGTCGAACCTGCCATCGCCGCACTGGGACGAACTGCCGCCCCCGCCCGATCTCGATTTCTCGATGCCGGACGATCCCTTTCCCGATGAATTGTTCGGCGGGGACACTTACGACTACCTGCCGGACGACGACCCGTTCGAACCATTTAGTCCGCCTGACTTGGAAGAAGTTGGCGCACCGACTGCGGCGGCTGCGACTTTTGACAGTGACGACGGCTGGGGCTGGCACGACGCGGCACTCATCGCCGTCGGACGGGTGCTGCCGGATGGCGAAACCGAGCAGTACAGCATCGGCGCAGTTGATCTGTACGCCAATGCCCACACCGGCGATCTGGGCGGCAGCTATCTCGAAATTGGCACGTTCGATGACATCGACGAAGCCGCCGCCTACTACCACGAACTGAACGGGGACATCCACACGCAGGGGCTGCTCCCGTTTCAACTGGTCGATTACGCGACTGAGCGAGCGGCGGAGCGTGCCGCTGAACGCGGTGACCAAGCTCCGCAGTGGCGTGCTGCGGGTGATGTGGAGTACGCCGCCTACGAGGAAATGCAGTCGCTTGATGAACCGTCTGCGCCCGATCTGCCGCCGGACGATCTCGATCTGGAAGCGCTGTTCGTGAAACCGGAGCCTGTTCACGATGTGGCGAATAGCGCTGACGCGGCAACCTTCAGGGCGCTGCGCGACATCGGCATTGATGCCAATGGCTTCGACCCGGAAACTGATCCGCCGCCCTTCATCGATCCCGATACTGGCACGGCGTACTGGATCGGCGTGTTTCAGCCGGACAAGGGCGACCCCGACAACGCCGTGACCAGCATCCTCTCGCTTGGACGCGATCCGGACACGGGCGAAGTCGAGGCGCAGCTTGCACCGGTCGTGCCGGGCGATTGGAACAAGGCATACGGCGCGGCGGAATACCTGCTCGGCGTGGTTGAGAAAGGCGGCATTGAGCGGGCGTTTGAAGCGGCGGAAGGCATGGCGCTCGCCGCCGATCAGCGTGACCTGTGGGAACGCGAGCGCGGCATCCCACTCGAACCCGATGCAGCGCAGGACTTGGCGGAGTATACCCGTGACCAGTGGGAGATTGACCTATGAGCGACACCTCCAAGAGTTTCTCCCTGCGGTTGTCGCCAGAAGATCACCTCCGGCTCGAACAGGTGGCAGCACGCTTTGCGCTGGATCGCACCGGCGTGCTGCGCCTGCTCATCCGTCGGGCAGCGGTCGGGTTGGCAGCCGATGGACGCTTCACCACTGTCGAACGTGGGCGCGCCGGGCGTGAATTCCCGGTGCGCTTAATCGAAAGGGGAGTTGATGACCGACTCTAATCGCGTGACCGAGCATCCCGATTGGGATGTGTATGACGATTTCACCGGCGCGGAGCCGCCGCACGCTCTGCGTGATCCGGCGCTGCCCGTGACGCTTTATGACACGCTCGTGCCGCTCGATCACGAGGAACAGTACGTCCCGAACCATCTGGACGCGGAGGGAACGGTGCATTTCTTTGCGGCGGTCGATGTCTCGAACGAGCCAGACGGCGGCGATCTGGCGCACGAGCTGCGCTACTTCCGCGCCGCGCAGACCGACGATGGGCGGCTGGTGCATGACGCGCACCCCGTTATGCCGCTGGACAGCCGGGGCGACTATTCCTTTCCGCGTCAGACGCTCGAAACCATGCTGATGGACGGTGATCTCGACAACGCGCAGGAACTCGCCTACCAGACGGCGCGGTCGCATGGGCTGGCGTTCCCCGAACCGGAGGTGCTGCCGCCGCTCAACACGGGCGTGGACTATGCCTTTGAGGTCGGCGTGGGCGATGACGGCGATCCGGCGCTCGAAGCGGTCAAGCGCTGGCGCGAAGGCGCGCAGGATCGTGAAGCCCGCCAGCCAATCGCGCAGTACGGCATGAGCGAAGAAGCGGCACGCGATCAGGCGGAACTGGACGATGTGCGTGAAACGCGCGGGTTGGAAGCGGCGATGAATCTCGCCGAAAGCATGGCGGTATCAAGCGGCGCGCTCCACGATGGGCGCGACGATCCGCGCTTCTTCACCGACGGTCCGCCCGACCCGTTCACCACCAACGCCGAGCGGGATCGGTCGCTGGATGAAGATACCCAGCGGCTTACGCCTGTCGAACCAGAGGCGGCGGTTGCCGCCTTCGAGAAGCAGTTTGAAGATTCAGCGTACCGGCTGCTCCAGCCAGTCGATCCAACAGTCAACTACTCATTCGAGGTCATGGCGGCTGATCCATGGACGCTGGAACTGACCGCCGACAAGTGGTGGCTGGAAACGAATGGGCACGTCGGTCACGAAGGGCAGACGCTCAAGACCTACTCAATGGAATCGTATGAGTGGGAACGCGAGATCGAGCGCGAAATCGCGGCGATGGATCGCGAGAACCTGCACCGTACTTATCAGGACGAGGGCTTGGAAACTGCCATGCGGCGGGCGGAGGGGATCGCGGTGGCAAACGGGGAACTGAACGCGGATCGCGCTGACGGGCGGTTGTTCACCGACGGTCCGACCGACCGCTTCACGACGGCGCGTGAGGCGGAACTGATGGGCTTGGACGATACACAGATGGGCGAACCGCTCCGCGACATCACTAACGACGAAACGGCGGAGATGCCGGGCGTTCGCGTGCCTGATTCGGATTCACCCGAGCCGGGAAGTTGGGACGAGCTGGTCGCGCAGCAGCGGGATCGCGTTGAACCGGAGTCTGACCCGCACTACTGGCAGATGCACTATCGTCCGGTCGAAACGCCGGAGGGTGAGCCACTCGGTACGGCGTTGTTCGTGACCGAATTCCCGCAGCTTCCGCCCGACTTCGACGACTACATTGAAGCGAACGGGATGGATGATTCGGTCTATCCGACCGAGGCGCGCACACTGGAGATGGCACATTTCGCCAATGCCGATGATGCGCGCAATTTCGAGGCGGAGTTTCGCTCGTATCTGGTGCCGGGGTTGCTCGACGGACCCGAACTCGCGCCGGAGGTGGCGAAGCTCGAAGGGTTGTCCGGTGAGTGGGAGGACATGGACTATCGCGGCATCGTGGACTACATGAGTGGTAACCGCACGGTTGTGAGTGAGGAAAGCGATTGGCATCTGCACAATCCGAACGCAGAGCGGGACGCAGAGGAGCAGTTTGAGAACCCGCAAAATGATATCGAGATATGAGAATGAGTGCCCGGGTTATGCCGGGCATCTCGATTATTGTGATGATAGTAAATATTGGGAGATTCGCGTTTCTCCCCTGTATATAGAAATGAGTTACTTAGCGCCTTTTGGGAGAAGACCGAAATGGATACGGTACTGGCCTTGGCTTGGCGTGTTCAAGCTTCTAGCTTAGAGCGGTTCAGACGAAACTATTCGCTTTTATCAGAATTGTATTGTGGTATTTCGATTTATACCCCGCCCAATTGCGATCCGAACTTATTGCAACAACTGTCTTCATTTCCTAACGTCAAACTGACAGAAGGAAGGCTTCAAGTTGAAAATCGGCGCTACTTTGCCTTACGTCAGGCACTCGAATTCGCATGTGCCTCCTATATGCACTATTGTGATGGTGATCATGCCTTTGCGCGTATTGAGCAAAATCCCCAAGATTGGAAAGTCTCGCTGGAAACGCTGCACCATGCCGATTGCCTGATTATCGAACGTTCACCACATGTGTTAGAGTCATATCCACAAGCTCTAAAAACTACAGAACGAATCATCAATCTGGTAGGAACTTATCTCTTGGGCCAGTCGGTAGATTTGGGATCAGGTTCAAGAGGATTTAGTCGACGCGCTGTCGAACACTTAATAGTTCATGCTTCACCAAACACGCATGGCGTAGCAACGGATATGGAATGGCCGGTTTTGCTATCGAAAGCCGGTTTCACGATTAGCACCTATGAATCGGATGGCGCGATTTACGAGATCGAAAACGAGGATCACCGCCATCAACTAGAGAATGCAAATCAATGGTCAAAGCGTGTAGAACTGGCTCGCCTCATCATAGACGCTGGAATTCGGGCAGCTAATCGAAGCGATCTTCCCCTTATATAAGCTTGATAGCCGAACGCATCACCTGAGAATTGCTTGATAACGGAGCATTCAGGGCAAAGTAGATCCGTGGTGACCATGAACGCGATTTGTCGAGGTTGCGATTTACTGCTACCCGTAAATGATCTGGGTTTGTGCGACGATTGTTACGCGAGGCTGGAACGTGATCTGATCCGGATGCGCGATTGGGAGTATTCCGCAGATGCGTTCGGAGTACCTGACGCGCAGCTTGAAACCCTACGAGATCGCGTCATTCGTGACTACGGCGCTGCTTATGAACTCCTTGAGCAGCCGCACGAGTTCAAGCCCAAGAACAAGCGCAGCAAATCCCGCGCCACTCAGCGCAAGCGTGAGATTGCCGCGCAAGCGATACGAGAATATAGCACCGATGACGTGTTGCAAGCGGCACACGATTTCATTCAGGCACAGACTGAATCTTGGGTCAACTTCAGCCGGGTTTCGCAGCATCTCTATGAACGGTTCTATCACCTCAAACCGAAGCGATTAGGTGCGCCGGGGAAGAAGTACAAAAGTCTGCTCAAATTCATTGCGGATTACCCGGATCGCTTCCAACTGCGCTCGGAACCCGATCAACGCGGTGTGTATTGGATCCGCCTGAGCGACGGCTAGGATTGTTCGTTCAGCTTCTCACGCAATGCTTTGCTCGCTCGCAGCTTGACTTGGCGAAACCTCGTCCGCAGAAACGGATTGTCACGGTATCTTTCGACAATCTGCATCTCCAGCACCATGAAATGCTCAATCTCGATGCGCCCGCCGCTGACCAATTCCTCCGTCCAGACCTCCACCAACGTCTCGATCACGCGCTCCACATCGCGGTTGCTCAGGCGCGTCCGGCGACCAATCTCACGCACCATCGTTTTCTTGTTCAGACTCATCGCGTTCGCTCCTGACGATATCGCTGATACTGCCCACGAAGTTGGCTCAACGGCACGGTTTTGACCTTGCCGTCCGTGGCTTTGATGACCTTGGCTTGCAGGGCGTTTTCAAAGGCGACGGCGATGGACGATGGGCTGCCCGCAATCGGTTCGGCGGTGGGCGGCTCTGCCGTGTCGGGTTCAAACTCGTCGAAGTCGATGCCGCGTTCCAACAGCAGCGGTTCACTCCCCTTCGCTCCCGTCAAACGCCGTTTCCAGTCAGCGCGCTCATAGAAGCGGGTCAACCGAGCATTCAGGATCACCTGCGTGGCAAAACCCGTTTCGACATACCGGGCGAAAATCGTGCAATTACCGACCTGCGGCGTGATCACTTCATCGACGGTCAGCAGTGGACGCTGGCGCAGGTGACTGTTGGGATCATCCTGATTGGCGTCCGTCGTCGCCGTGCCGCTCGCCTTGCTGTAGAACTCCGCTGTATCCGCGTCGCAGCCGCCGTAGATCACCTGCGTTGCCAACCCGGTGAACAGCGCCTGCGTTCCTTCTCGCCCGTACAACATCTCGAACTGTCCCTTCGTCTGCGCGCCAATTAAGATCGAGATGCGGCGTTTGCGGACGAGGTTCACATCGGCGACGAGGCTGTCGAGCTTGCCCAACGTCGGGAACTCATCGAGGATCACGCCGACCGGGACGGGTAGCGGACCTCTGTTGCGTTCGCCGATGGTATCGAGGTCGAGCATGAGCTTGCGCAGCGTCGCGCCGAGATAGGAGGCATAAACCGCGCGCATTCGCCCCGGACAGGTCAGAACGACGACGGTGGGTTGCTCGACCACCAGTTCGGCATCGAAGTCAGATGCAGAAGTGTTGGCGCGCACGTCGATGGATGCCCAACCCGTGAGGGCGGTCGCCAGCGTCGCAATCACGTTCGATGCGACCTTGCCATCCGATCCGACTGATGCGATGAAGCTGTTCGCCAGCAGTGCCGCATCGTCCTTTTTCGACTTGAGCGCCTTCGCCAGCGCTTTCACGTCGTTCATGGCGTTGTAAATTGCGCCAAGATTATCGAAGCGGATCAGGCAGGCGGCGAGCAGCGCAGCGGCACTGTCCGTCCAGAAGCGGTTGTCACCTTGCGCCGAGGGCACCAGCACATCGGCAATCGCCCGCGCATCGGACACATTGTCGATGCCTTGCGCGAGGTTGTAACGCGGTCCGGCGGCGCTGGTCGGATCATGCACGACGACCAAGTGACGGGTAACGGCGGCGTACTTGAGGATATGGGCGGTAATTTCACCCTGCGGATCAGCCACGACGAGCGAATGCCCGGAGAGCATCCGGTCGGCAATCGCCGGGAGAATGATCCCCTGCGTCTTACCCGAACCGGGACCGCCGAGCGTCAGGATGCCACGTGCTACGTCTTCTCCACCGAGGCAGAATTGCCCCGTCCCTACATCGAGCCGCCGTTTCTGCTCACCCCAAAATGCACCGAGTAGGATCAGTCCTTCGGGATCGGGACGGCGGAAGCGGCGGTACTCGCGCAGGGTGCAGAAGTGGGACGACCCCAACGCCCCGCGTTTGATCATCGGCGCACGCAGACGGTCGATCTTCTCGCGCAGCCACCCACCGTTCCGCAGCAGGCTGTGCAGTCCGATAGTGGTCATCATCAAGACAAACGCCAAAAATATGCCGAACAGGAACAGACGCATTGTGTGGATGCCCGGCGGTGCGCCGACCAGCAGATCGATCACGTCGCTGGCATTTGAGGGTCCGCGTTTCACTGCTTGATCGCCAAGCAGCATCAAATAGCCTGTCGCTGCCGTCAGCAGCACGACCGCATAGGTCATGGCGAGTAGAACGCGCTGCACCCATGAGGCATTCGCGCCTTCAGCGTTAGTTCGCCGTATGCTGGCTCCAAGCGAAGTCGCAGTAATCAGCATCACCATTGGCGTGCAGCACAACAGCGGAAAGAGTAGTCCAGTGAGCGCGTCCCGCCCATCTGTAAACAGCCAGTAAATCATGAGCGCTCCTTCTGGCGGCGGCTGCGTCGTCCAATCCACCAACCGATCAGTGCTGTGATGAGTACAGTTAGGTAGATGCCTTCGCCGTTGGGTAACTTAAAGATGCGTCCGATGGCTGCTCCTGCCAGCACGAGCGTGACCAGCGTGAACAATCCAAGCCAGTGATAGTTCTGCATTGCGCCTCCTAAAGGGAGAAAAAGTCGTCCAAATCGATCTCATCGTTACGCTGCATGTCTGCTTGGGGTTCTTCGCGCAGCGGTCGCCAATCGATACCACGCTCGTCGAGTATGTCGGCAAAGTGCTGCGCAGCGATATCACGGAATAGACGGTCATGACCTTTCGTCGTGTTGTTGTAGACGGGGATGCGATCAGCCGTTGAGGGTGCTGTGCCGGGCAGAATTACATGCGTGTGCAAATGCTCCTGCGGCGGCTCACCGTCTTTGCCCTTTGTTTTCGCGTTGTGCATAAGGAAGCTGTATTCGGGAACATCGAAGCCGCGCTCGGTGTAGTAGTCCTCAACGACGCGCTCGGTCAGTTCGTAGAGTAGCGCTCGACGCTCACTCTGCGGGACAAGTTCCATCAAGTCGGGAGCGGGGGAGATCACCCATGTCCATGCAAGGACATGCTTGCTTTGCAATGCATCGCAATTCTTGAAGATTTCGCCGTAAGACACACCCATGCCGTGATCTTGCCAGCGCTCGTAGGCGTGGTTTTGTGCAAGGTGGTTGTTCTTTTTATCCCGATACTGCAAATATTTGAGCGTGGCTTTCAAGCCCTGCCGCCCCGTGCCGCGTCCGGCGCGTTTGTGTCCCTTGTACGCCCAATCCGGAATGATGATCGGTTTGCTCATGCGTCACCGTTCGGTGGGCGGAGCGCCGCAATCTGTTTGAGCAGTGCCTCGCCATCGCGCGCTGCGGCTGCCATCGCTTCGTCGATGGCTTCGCCGCTCTCGTCCCCTAGCACGGTTGCCAGTAGGAACGTCAGCATCAGCATCTGAAACGTCAGCGTGCTTTCCAGCCGATCAAGCCGGGCTTGCAGCGAACGCTGGAAGTGCCGGCGGCTCCCAACCACATCCGACTGCTGATCGAGGTAGTGACGGATGGCATCACGAATCAGGTCGTTCTCTGAGACGTCGCGCCCATGTTTAGCGGCAATCTGCGCCAGCAGATCGCGCATTTCCGGGGTCATACTGATGCTGCGGCGGACGGTCTTGGTCGCCATTGAAACTGCTCCACACTTTGCGCTGTTCCCATTGTGGCAAAGTGCGACTGATGAAAGGCTGTACGATTCCGGCTGTGGGTTGGGAATCGTACAGAGTCAGGATGGAGGATTCCGGGTCGTGTGTTTGCAATGCAGTTGAGGGTGTGGTGTTATGCTTTTCGGACGCAGCCCGAAGGGGTGTGTCCGGTGGGCGGGCATGTGCCTGCCCACGTTCCACGCTGCACCGCATGGTGCGGCGTGGGTGCGCCACGTAGAGGCGCACATTAGCCTCCACCGGCGGATGAGGTGGCGAGTTTTTAACTCGCGGGCTAACCTAAGGTGGTGAGCGAAGCTCATCAACCGGTGGGCACAAGGGAGCAGACGGACGGTCACGCCGCCGTGCCCCTGCCACCTTAGGTTAGCCGGGCTCCCGTCAACGGGAGCGCAGGTGACTGCGCGGTCACCTGCATTGCGCTTCCTCACACGCGTGTGCCGGGTGGGTGAACAACTGGCATACTTGTTCATCCGCCACCTGCATTGCCAGAACCCTTAGCTTGCCGTCCCGTGAGGACCCGTGGCGAGTGTTCGCCAATGCCGGGCATTTCTACGCCGTCGTAAACCTGTTGCGCTGCGAGCGCCCTAGCCTGCACAAGGGCGTAGCGATGTGGCGATGTTCGTTCCCATGAGTCAGGAGGTCTCTCATGTATTTTCTGGGCATTGACTGGGCGAATGACAAGCACGACCTGTGCCTGTTGGACGCCGATGGTAAAGTCGTCAAAGAGATGACTATTCAGCAGTCGCTCAGCGGTTTTCAGCAGCTCGAACGCCTGGTCCTGCGTTATGGCGTCGACAACGTGAAGCTGAACATCGAACGCTCGGATGGACTGCTCGTCGATTGGATCATGGCACAGGGGTGGGCACTGCATATCACGCCGACCATCGTTGTCGCTCGCCGCCGTCCGCGCCGCTCTAAATCCGACCCCACGGATGCGTATTTGCTGGCCTACTTGCTTCGGCTGCAAGACCCCGACTGCCGGTTGCTCAGCCGTTCCAGCGCCATCGTCCTGCATCTGCGTGAACTCGTCCGCGCACTGGATCATGCCGTCGAGGAACTGCGCCGTCTCGCCAACCGCCTGCGCTACATCGTGCTGCAATACTTCCCCAACGCTACCAAGCTCTTCACCCGCATCGACCACCTTATCACGCTGGCGTTTCTCGAACACTACCCCACGCCTGAAGCCGCCCGTAAACTCACCCCCCACCACGCTCAAGCGCTTCCTCAAGCAGCATCACTACTACCGCTACGACCGTATCCCGCAACTGCTCGAGATTCTCAATCTGCCTACGCCGGCCGCCACCGTACCCGAAGGCTATATCGCGCAGGTGAACGTGCTGGTGCCCATCGTGCGCCAGTTCGTCCGCACCATCGAGCAGCTCGAAAAACAAGTCGTCGCTGTTTTCCAGACGCATCCCGAAGCCGCCTGGTGGAAAGCCTTTCCCGGTGGACGCGGACCGCTCACGCCCGCACGGATGCTGGCATGGGTCGGTGATGACCGCAGTCGCTTTCCGACTGCCGAAGTGATGCAAGCGATTGCCGGTACCGTCCCCATCACCCGCCGCAGCGGCAAGTCGCACATGGTCGAGTTCCGCCGTGCCTGCTCGCATCCCATGCGCAAAGCCGCAGACGATTTCGCCCGCCAGAGCTGCCGCTACTGTCCGTGGGCGCGTGACTACCGTGATGCCCAGATCGCCCGTGGGCACAGCAAGTCGCGGGCGTATCGCGCTCTGGCGAACCGCTGGCTCAAGATTGTCTGGACGCTCTGGCAACGGCGCGAGTGGTACTGTGAAGCCACTCACGTTGCCAACCGCACTCAGCGTGCGCTGCCCAAGCCGCCTGCACTCAAGCGCGCTGGTTAGCGGCTGACGCACGGCATCCCTGCTTTTCCCCTGCGCTTGGAAGGTCTCTCTTCGAGCGGATAGTTTGTGCTGCCTCCTGCTCGCTTTCATGGCATCCCCTCCCATTGCTTCCCTGAAATTGACTTCCCCTCTTGACAGATTAAACCTGTCGCCCAACTCCGCCGATGATTCAGCTACACTGAATACCCTGTCGGCAGCCTCCAATGCGCCCGTCTGCGACGGCTGCATTGCGGCGGGGTTGGTCGGCATCGCGAACGCGATGCGGCGCTGCTGCGAGGCAGCGCCAACGGACAATGATACCCTAGCTACCCATGAGCGCCATACTGCACAGGACTTGGACTTCATCATCGAGATAGCCGTATTGTTGACACCACGTCGTTCGCGCTACATCGATCCATGCATCAAAGGCATCATCATCTGGCATGTGCGGTGACAACAGCGTGTTCGGCGTACAGCGTATTCTCGCCATGATTTGATCGCGCTGTTCGGCATCAAGGACGATGTTGCCATCTTTGTTAAACAACAATGCGTATAACCGCCGACGATAACGTACAAGCAGGAAGAGATTTGTGCCGTTGACAGCCCGTTGTGCGCTCCGAAATCCGGGCGGCAGTGCCATGATACGTTCACGGTCTTCGGGCTTGATTTGGAGCAAATCGGTGAAAAAGGAACTGGTGCCGAAAGACTCTGTTTTCTCGATAAAGGTCAGTACTTCGTCAAGGTTGAGTGAAGACTCGGGTTCGGCTTGGAGGTGCTGCGCCAGCGCCGCCATGTCGTATCCGTCGTCCTCATCGGGATTACCAAAGTGCATGACGGGAATATCAGCGAGCGCCCGGTGCTGCGCGCTGCGCTCCCGCAAACGGCTGTACCAGCGCATCGCAATCTGAATCTTCGGATTGAGCATGGCTTCCGGCACGAAGTTATAGATGGTGATTTCACGCGGCTCATGCCAAGGACGCAACACACGCCCCATACGCTGTGCCAACATGAGTACCGTCCAAGGCAAATCATAATTTACAAGCATGGCGGCATCTTGAAGGTTATACCCTTCAGCGAGGGAAGATGTCACGACTAGAACTTGAATGCTTTCATCGACCGTCTCCGCGTCGATTACTTCGTTGGCAATCGGAGCAAAGCGGCGCAGCAGCGTGTCGATTTGTTCGCCCTTATGCCCTTCGGTGGTTTCCGCTTTGATTCCTATCGCCTTGAGCTGTTCTGAGACATTACGCGCCGTTCGGCGATAGTAGCAAAACACAACGACCTTGTGATGGGCTGCCTTGATGATCTCGACGAGATGCCTAAATTTGGTATCCGCGCCGCTGTGACGCTCAATGGCTTTTGCATGACGTTGTACAAATCGTGTGAGTTCGGCTTGATTCGCAAAACGAGTTTTCTCGAAACCGCCCTCTTTGGCGAGTTTGGTAAACAAATCCTTGATCTGCGCCGGAGATGAGCAGAACTGCTTCACGATTTCAGCTTTGCGGAGTCCCGCGCCGCGCCCGGATGCAGGTGCTTGCCAATCCGCGCCGCCAAACGCAAGCTGAGCATTTGTTACGGTATTCTCATCGGCAATATTGAGCAAATCGCCAGACAACAGCTCGATCAACACGGTGTCAAGCGCATTTGGGAAGACGACCGTCTTGAGATGAATGTGATGGGGGAAGTAGCGCCTACCACCTTTGGCAAAAGTCACGTACCGATACCCATGATCGTCGGTTTCACTGAACTGATGGACAACTGTTGGCGTGGTCAGCGTGGGACACGGAGGCAGTTCGGGCAGTTCGGCAGCGTGCTGCACCGACCAATGCGCCTTGTGCGGGATGAGCGCCCCTCTCGTCGCGTGTTCTGACTTCGGGAGCAGGCGCAGCTGTGCATTCACATCGTTGATGCCGCGACTAAATGGAGTCGCAGTGAGCAGCAAGGCATAGGCACCGCGTTTGTGGATCGCATCGAAAACACGTTGGTAGCGCTCTTTTTGGCGCTTAGCGGCGAATTTAGGGTTGCGAAGATGGTGGCTTTCGTCAATCAGCACCAGCGTCTTTTCATCCGTTGCGGTGAGTTCGTACTCAAGCTGACGCAAACTGAAGAACTTCTGCGCGTCCTTGAGCGAAAATGTCGAATAGGAAAACTCCACGCTCGATACGCGCGCCATGCCCATATGCCGCCGCCAGTTCTCTTTCAGTCCAGCGGGACAGATCACGAGAACCCGATCAATATCACCCTGCATCCGCAGGTAGGCGGTGATGTGCGCCGCCATGACCGTCTTGCCTAACCCGGTTGAGGCGACCATCATCGCGCCGCCGTAATCATGCATCGCGTCGAGCGTGCGTGACACTACCGGACGCTGATAGCCCGACAAGGGCGGAAGCTGCGCGGGAACTTCATCCTCTGGCAGATCATACAGTTCGAGCAGCGCCCGCGCGTAAACATCATAGGGGCGATATGCGGCAAGGAGTTGAAGCAGCCGGTCAATCAGCGCATCGGTGATCGAGTCGGCGCGGGCAAAGTATTCGTCAAACCTTGCGACAAAGTAGCAGACATCGACCGGATCAGTCACACGAATGCCCGCTTCGATACTCTTGACCAAGCCGTGATAGGAGCAGTTGGCGGAGGTCACAACGACGGCTGTTTCGTCTGCGATATAGAGTTTGGCGTGTTGATATAGATAGCGTGCATCCAGCAGCGCACCGGAATCGAAGTCTGAAGTATTCCCGACAGCGATCAGCAGTTGATTATTCTGCAAAGCGCTGAGCATCTGCCGCATGGCATGAGTTCGTCGATTAAGCGGTCGGGCAAGAAAGCGCTCGACAAATTCATCCAGCACCGCTTCCAGTCGATCACGCCCGCCTTCTTCGCGTCCGATGAGCAGCAGAACTTGTTTTCCAGCAAGCGCATCCTGCAAAACCTGATAACCTGACGGTTCAAAGTAGGCGGTGGCGATGCGAATCACCTGAGCAGGATGCAGAGTCTCCTGAACAAGCGCTGCTGCGGAATGGCTGGCGAAAAAGGGAGCAGATGTCAACATTTGGAAAGCGAATCCCATGTTTTGGATTAAGAGTTCCTGTTAGAATAATACAATGCGAGCTGCCCCTTCAATAGGTTAAGAATGTCGATTCAATCAATCGCGCTGCTGCACCTCAATGCCCTCCACACTGCCGCTGATGTTCATGAACTCTTCCAGCGGTTGGGTTATACCGTATTTGATCCTGAACCTTTCGAGGGCGACGATCTCGATGCGCTCGACCTCGATCTGGTGGATCGTGCGAACATCGCGCGGGCGTATATTGTGGCACGGCTGAACAGCCACACCATTTACCTGTATGAAGTGGCGGATGTGCGTGCGGCGCGGCTGCGATCACTGGCTTGGCATGTGCTTCAGCGCGGCACCGGGCTGCTGATCGTGACCACACCCGATTACCGTGAAATCCTGTTTGTCGATCCGCGCTTTGCTGGCAGAGCCATCAAAAGCGCCGTGCGGGTGAACAAGCTCAAGATCGTCACCGCCGAGCCGACACGCCATGACCTCGACACGCTGAACGCGATCCACGCCTACCGCCGCACCGGACAGCAGATCTACGATGCACAGGGCGCGGCGTTCAATGTGACGACTGTGACCCGGCGGTTCTATGACGATTACCACGCCCATTATGAACGAGCGAAAGCGGCGATCAAGGCGGCGAACGCGGGCGTGCGTGACTTTTACGACGCGGACAAACTGCACGCCTTCACGCAGCGGTTGCTAGGGCGGTTGATGTTCCTATACTTCTTGCAGCGCAAAGGCTGGCTCGGTGAGCGTCCGCGCTTCCTGACCGAACGTTACACCACGACCCAACGCCGCCATGCCGGTGAGTCGCACAGCGGAGAAACGTACTTCTACTATAGTGAAGTACTGGAGCCGCTGTTCTTCGACACGCTAAACAACAAGCGCCCCGGCAATATCACGATCTGGGAAGGGATACGCATCCCGTATCTGAACGGCGGCTTGTTCGATGACGGGCGTGATCCACAGGAGATGATCGGCGGAAAATCGTCGCGTATCCGCATCCTGATCCCCGATTCGCTGTTCGATCCCAATGATGCGAACGGTCTGCTCGGCTTCTTCAACCGCTACAACTTCACGATTGCGAACGATACACCGCTGGAACAGGATGTCGCGGTCGATCCCGAAATGTTGGGCAAGGTGTTTGAAAACCTGCTCGAAGAACGTGATCGCGGGCAAAGCGGGAGCTTCTACACGCCGCGCCCGATTGTGGCGTACATGTGTCAGGAGGCGCTGGCGGGCTATCTGGAGGAAAGCGCGGACATTTCCCGTGAGACAACCCGTGCCGTATTCGATCCTGATGTGGAATCGTCGCTGACCGCCGATCAAGCGGAACGGGTCAATGCCGCGCTGGATACGCTGACTGTGCTGGATCCCGCCGTCGGCAGCGGATCATTCCTGATCGGCATGATGACTGAAATTCTGCGGCTGCGGCAGGCAGCGCATCGAGCGATTCATGGCAGTGCCGAACCGGACGCGACCACCCTCTCCAACTGGAAAGAAGCGATCATCCGCGACACGTTGTACGGCGTCGATATTAAGCCCGAAGCCATCGAGATCGCGCAGCTTCGCTTATGGCTGGCACTGGTGGTCGATCAGACGTTGGAGCAGGCGCGACCGCTGCCCAACCTTGATTACAAGCTGATGGCGGGCAACAGCCTGATCGAAACCATCGACGGCGAACCCGTGTTAGGGACGCTGGCGGCGCAAATTCTGAACCCTGCCGACTCTTCCGGCGTGGAGTGGGAACACGTCCGCGATCAACTGCAACTGTTTGACCCGAACCCGACACAGGGGCGAATGCTGCTGTTTGACGAGGAAAAAGAGGCGCATCAGGAACGAATCAAGCTGGACGAGATGCGCCGCGAATACTTCAGCGCATCACCGGAGCGGCGCAAGCAGTTGAAACCGGAGATCATGGCGCAGGAGTGGCAGATCGTGGCGGCGAGTTTGCGCGAACGCGCCGACAAGTATCAGCAGCAGGTGGACGAGTACGGGCGCAAAGCGGCGCTGGCAAACGGAGTCCTGAAAGCCGCCGATCAGCGCAAGCTAACCGCCGCCGTTGACCACCTGAAGCGCTTGAGCGATATCCAAATGGCGATGGGCAAGCCGGATACCGCGCTGCCGTTCTTCCTGTACCGGATGCACTTCAGCGAAGTATTTGAGCGCAAAGGCGGCTTTGATATTGTCGTCGCCAACCCACCTTACGTTCGCCATGAGTCAATTGTTGAGCAAAAACCTGAACTCAAGCTGACTTTTCCTGATGTATATGATGGAATGGCTGACCTCTACACCTATTTTTATGTTCGAGGGCTTCAGCTTGCGGGGACGAAAGGAATTATTGCCTACATCAGCTCAAACAAATTTTTCAAGGTCGGATATGGAAAGAAGCTTCGTGATCTTTTGTTAAAAACTGTTGATATTGAAAATGTAGTGGATTTTGGAGAGTTGCCAGTATTTCGTGAAGCGGCAACATTTCCTGCTATCGTGATTGGCAAAAAATCCCCGCAACCCCAATCAATGCGATACACAATCGTAAAAGAGTGGGATGACCAACTGGATGTGCGGGCAGTTGTACGTAATAACTCTCAGCCGTTTGAATATGCATCCTTAAGTAGCGATGGGTGGGTGTTTTCGGATCAACATATAACACGAATCATGACAAAGATGAAAACTAACAGCACTACTTTGTCAGACTACACCCAAGGACACTTTTATTCAGGTGTGAAATCAGGGTTTCGCGCAGCTTTTGAGATTGATGAAGCAACCAAAGAGGAACTTATTCGTCTCGATCCCAAAAGCGAACAGATCATTAAACCTTATGCTGTTGGCGATGATATTCGTACATGGAGAGTTCAACAGCGTAAGGTCTGGCTTATTTACTCACCATGGGAACTGGACATCGAAGCTTATCCAGCCATAAAAGAACATCTATTACGTTGGAAGGATCATCTCACCGAAAGACCTGAGTGCAAAGCAGGACGCTATAACTGGTGGTGTTTAGCACGTTACGCTGCCGGTTACATCAGCGAATTTAGTAAACCCAAAATTGTATATCCAGAAATGGCAATGTATCCCCGATTTGCTTTTGATACAGAAGGCATTGTAACTAACAATAAAGGGTTTATTATCCCGTCCGATGATAAATTCCTGTTAGGTGTTCTAAATTCTGCTGCTGCTTGGAGATTTCTTAAAAGTGTATGTTCAGTGATAGGCGATCCAGATGCAGGCGGACGTTTGGAATTGCGTTCTGCCTATTTAGCACAACTCCCCATCCCCAACCCACCCGCCGAACTGCGCGACCGGATCGCGGCGGCGGCGCGGGCGTGTCTCGATGCCGCGCAGTCGTTCCCGGATCGGCTCCCCGCGCTGGAAGCGGCGTTGAATGCGCTCGTGTATCAGGCGTATGGACTGGATGAGGAAGATGTGCGAGTGATCGAGGCTGCGGTGGGCGGGAAATCAGTGTCGGCAGAAGCAGATGAGTTTAGGGGAGATGACGATGCCTCCTGATATTGATTTGACCAGAGGCGGTTACGGCGGTGACATCGTTGAAGAGATGTTCAAACCTTTCACTGCACAATACATGGATTATTGGTGGCACTTTCGTGAAGTACTCCGTCCAGGGCAAGAGAGAGGTAACCCGCACTGGCATCGCATCGATGGTAATTCGCTCACGGATGATGACTGGAAACCACTGATTGCCTTAAGCATGACCAATTATGCTGTATACACGGGACTCGCTGAGGCGCTCGGCTTCTTCGAACAGATGCGAAACGAACTCTACCGCACTACTTTCACTGGTTGGCGTGTATTCGAGGTTAGGCGTGCTTGGAAAGCGATGTACTCCAGCCTTTACAGCAGTTTTACCGCGCTAAGCAATGTTATCTGCATGGTTGTCGGCAAGAAACCGATTTTTAAGAACGCCGCAGGTAATCGGAACTATGATCCGGGAGATGCAAAGGGAGTCGTGCAGACGATTCCTGCAATTTTGACTCCGTTTGGAGATTGTCAACAAAGGCTTGAAATTCGCAATCAGCTCGATCACTACTGGTTAATTTGGCATGGCATTGAACAGGGGCAGTTTTTTATTGACCGTAATTTCAGCCAAAAAGCTCATCTGGTCATTGATCCCGCAAACGATGCTCAAGTTGATTTGGATGCCTATAAAAAAGCACAAGATGACCTAATAAATTGTGCGTCCAACTTCAATCTAATCTACAAAGAAATGGCGATCACAGGCGGATATCTCGATGCGTATTTTGCCCACAATGGGTGGTACGTTGAGTATTCAGACTATGGAAAGCCCCACAATCAGATGCGTCCAAAACCGTAAGTCAAATACATGTGAGCATCGAGCGTCCTACATGCAACTCAAGGAAGGAAAGTATGACTGATTCTTCTCAACAAAGCATTGTTCCGGCAGGAAACAACCAAGTCGATATTCAGCGGTTCGAAAGCACTTTACTCGCGCATATCGACAGTCTTGGACTGCCAACTGACTCGGTGTTTGTCCCTGTTGCCGAACGTATGGATGTGTTTCAAAATGTTCCCAATGTAGTTGGTCGCATACCTAACGAACTGCTCCCACAGTCTATCTATGTATCTAAATTTCTTGCCGCCGCTGCAGCGGGGCTTTTCGATGCTGCGCTTAACTATATGTGGGATCAAACCATTGTCGAGTTACGTCGACGTGTTGCTCAATATGATCTGTCTTACTTTTTCGATTTGGTAGTTCCTGACCCAAACCGCCGCAAAAAACTTTCTACCGAAGCCGATCTTGAGAAGATTGAGGATAGCGAGCTGATTAAGGGTGCCTTTGACATCGAACTCATTTCAGAGTTTGGTTTCAAGCATCTGGATTTCATTCGCTATATGCGTAATCGGGCAAGCGCTGCTCATCCTAACCAAAATGAGATCACAGGGTTACAGCTTATCGGTTGGCTCCAAACCTGTATTGTTCATGTGATCAATTTGCCACTATCAAACGTAGTGGTAAAGATCAAAGAGCTTTTAACGAACATCAAAACTAATCGTCTAACCGAACCTGATGCTCGGCAGATCGCAGTCTTCTTCACTGATTTGACTCAAGACCGTGTAAATGTACTGTGTTCCGGTTTCTTTGGGATTTATACGGACTCAGATACCACTACTCAAACCCAACAAAACATTCGGTTACTTTTGCCCCATCTTTGGGATCGTGTAGATGAAGCCACACGGTTTCAATTTGGCATTAAATACGCGCAATTCTTGGCTCGAAACGAGCAGCAACGTCAACTATTGGCTCGGCAATTCCTAGAGACAGTCTCAGCGTTTTCGTATGTCCCTGACGATATTCTAGCAGCCGAAATCGAAGATGCTGTTCAGAATCTACTGAACGCCCATCGCAACTTGAATAACTTTTATAATGAACCTGCATTTGCGCGCCAACTTCAGCGTCTAGTAGGTCAAACTGGCAAAATTCCAGCGAAAGTGATCCAACCCTATGTCTTGGGGGTCGTAGAAGTGTATTTGACGAATGGAAATGGAATCGCTTGGAATGCTGAACCAACATATGTAGCTCTAATGCAGCAATTTGATCCGAGGCAGTCATTGATTGCGGCAGTCGCCTTTCGAAGCCCTACGATTGCCAGTAAGCTCCAATTCCCGCTTTGCCAAAAGAAATACCTTGAACTCCTTGAACTCATGGTGACGCAAGTTGCGAACCCGGCTGTCAAGGAATTGATCCAAGATGTTCAAAAAGCCTTAGCAAATAAAACTTCGCCGGAAAGATTACGAGAAGATCGGGGACTCAGCCAGAAAATCGACAATCTACGAAAAATCTTGGATGTGTGATCCTTTCTGAAGAAGTTGGAATACTTCTTGAATTTTCTTCATCTGGACGGACGTGGTGTTTGATATCGAGGCATCCATAGAAACAAGAAGGGTTAGCGCCAATGCCTGTGCCACACGCTGATGTGCTTAGCCAACTCAATGCGCTCAATGAGTGGCTTGAGGATGTATTCGGTGAGGATACCCGCTTCAGCACCATTCTCAGCGAAGGCGGGATAAGCGAAGCCGATATCCTTTTGATCAAACAGCAGCATTTGGCTGAATTTCTTCAGCAGGCGGTTGACTGCATCGTCGAAACCGTCGATAAACACGATGGTGAACGACGAAATGATGTGATGGTGCGTCACTACGGGCTGCTCACCGGAAAGCCTGAAACGCTGCAAGCTATTGGCGACAGTCTCAATCTCAGCCGGGAACGTATTCGGCAGTTGGTGAAGAAGCGTACACAGGTTTATCGATACCCAAAGCGAAAGCAGCAGTTTCGAGAAAGCGTTGTCGTTATTGGCAAGACAATCTTGGAGAAACCGTGCGAATCAACTTGAATCTCTGGACTCTGTGATGGGAAAGTAAATCCAATTAAACCCCGCTGTATAGAACGCATTTTCGCTATAATAGTATGGGGATGTTCAAGAAGCTGAGATAGGCAATCAATGAAACAAGTCGGTAAATTTCTGCTCGACACAAATACCATCAACTATATCGTTCGTGCTGCATCAGGAGATGATCCCGCTTTTCAGTATGTCGAGCGTCATTTTCGACTGCACCGTGATCAATGCGCCATTGCAGCCACGACTAAGCAGGAGCTTGTGGCGTGGATGGAAGGTGAGAGAATTTCGCCAAGTGAACGCGCTGAATTGATACGCATTCTGGCTCACTTTGAAGAACGAATGATCCCGATGGGTGATGCTGTGAGTGATCGGGCAGGCAAACTCTCGGCTGTACTGAAACGGCGCTTCAACAAGAATTTGAAAACAGCGGACACTCAGATTGCAGCAACCGCTCTTGTTCACAGATGCATCCTGATTAGTCACGACCAAGACTTCGACTCTGTCCCCGGTTTGGTGCGTCTTGACTGGTATCTGATGGCTATCTCTGAAAAAAAGCTTCTGAGGGTATTGAAACTTCGAGTGGGATATGTTGGTATCGCAGCATTTTTCACTTACAGTGCGCTTGCTCTGATGACAACCTCGACCATTCAACAAATGCTGCTTGCGTTGGGTGTGCTGGTAGAAATGTTCACCCTAACAGGTTATGGTTTGATTCAATGGAAACTTGCGCGTGAAGATCGTTCATGAGCAGGAGGGAAGGTGTGCAATGGCAACTCTCGAACAGGAAATCATCGAGAAGTTTCACCAACTGGATAAAATGGCTCAACGGCGAGTACGTGCGCTGATTGAGCGGGAAACTGAAGAACCCGTCGATAACGAAGCACTGAGTTCAACCCAAAAACGCGAGTCATGGATTGACTTCATCAACGCGACCTATGGTTCCCTTGCCGATGATCCGCTGGAAGAAATCGACAATTCGCACCTGCCGCCGCCCGTGCGTGATGAGGTTGAATGAAATACCTGCTGGACACCAATGTGTGCATTCGTTATCTGAACGGACGTGTGCCGAAGATCCGCGAACGACTGCTTGCGCTCGATGAGGACGAAATTGCCGTCTCCATCATCAGCAAAGCCGAAATGTTCTATGGTTCCGCCAAAAGCCAAACCCCTCAGCGGTCGCGTGAAAAACAAGAGGCATTTCTGGCAGGCGTCCGAGTACTTCCTTTCGATGACGCGGCGGTCGATCAGTATGCGCTGCTGCGCGTCGCGCTCGAACGTCAGGGTAAGCCAATCAGCCATCCCGATATGCAGATTGCCGCGATTGCGCTTGCCAATCAGCTTGTGCTGGTGACTCACAACACCGGCGAATTCAGCCGCATTAAGGGGCTGGCTCTGGAAGATTGGGAGGTCTAATTGCGGTTTATGTAGCGGCATTTCTGGTCTCGATGGTACTTGATCATTGTGAGTAACCCGCCGCTTTCGTATCGTGGTAGACAAAGGAATAGTACGGTGGGACGTGTTTTTGCCGCGATTGCAGCCGCATGGTGCTGCGCGGTTTTCTATTTTGGCTTCGGCATTGTTCACCAACTTATGACAGTTGATGGTATTTCTCCACTCAACACTGCCAGTGGGCTTACCATTACTTTCGTAGCAATATGGCTCGTGAGCAGCACCTTGTTGTCGTTTATCGGCGTCATTTGTGTTTTGGCACTTTATCGCATGATTGAGGGATAAATGTATCACCCACCCGATTACATCGACAACATCACCAATGACCGTCAACTGCGCGAAGTGCTGCGCTGTCTACTGATTGAGTGGGGCGAAAAAGAACTGGACATCGCCAGCGGTTTCTTTGAGCCGCAGGTGTGGTCCATGCTTGGGGACGCGCTCAAGCCGCTGTCGGCGTTCCGACTGCTGCTCGGTCGCCCACCGGAGATCGTCAACCCGAATGAGGATGCCGGGCTGGTCGATCTCACCCGATTGTATCGGGATAAACTGCGTACCGACCTCGAAGACCTGCCACTCACCCGCGACTATGCCCACCTGATTGATGATCTGATCGCCTTTCTTCGCCGCGAGTCAGTAGCGGTGCGCTTCTACCGGGGTGACTTTTTGCACGCGAAGGCATATCTCACGCCGAATGCCGCCATCGTCGGCAGCAGCAATTTCACGCCGTCAGGGATGACCCGCAAAGCCGAACTCAACCTTGTCCAACAGACCAAAGCGGTAATCCGCGATTTGCGTGACAACTGGTTCGAGAGCATGTGGGCAGATTCGACCGATCAAAAAGACGCGCTGATCGATACCCTAGCCGAGAGCAAGTTCGGCGGCGCACGCTGGACACCACATGATGTGTTCATCAAGGTATTGTACGAGTATTTCAAGGATCGCCTGCTGCCCGATGCGCCGGAAGCCCGTTTAGGCGTGGAACTGGCGAGCTTTCAACAGGAAGGCTTGCGCGAAGCCATTCGCCTGATCGACCGGCACGGCGGGGTGATCGTCAGCGATGCGGTGGGGTTGGGCAAAACCTATATTGGCATGGGGTTGCTGGAACATTACGTCTTGGGCAAGCGGCGCAAAGGCTTCATCCCGCGCGGATTGGTCATCTGCCCGGCACAGCTTCGTGATCTCGTGTGGGAACCGAAACTAAACGAATATGGTATCAAGTCTGATGTGATCTCTCAGGAAGCCCTCGGTCGTGCTGATTTCGACTGGAAAAGCCTCAACGCCTATGATGTCGTGCTGATCGACGAGAGCCACAATTTCCGCAATCCCGGCACCGGGCGCTACCAAAACCTGATGAAGCTGCTGGGGACGGGCAACCCCAACAAGCTCGTCGTACTGATGACGGCAACGCCGATCAATAATTCGATCTGGGACTTATACCATCAGGTCGCTTTTCTCACACGTGGGCAAGACAGCTTTTTCCGTGAGTACGGTATCCGCAATCTCAAGGGATTCTTCAAAGCGATTCAGGACGGCAGCACTGACATTTTCACCCTACTGGAACAGGTAATGGTGCGCCGCAGTCGCCAGGATGTCAAGCAGCGCATTGAGGCGGGCGAAGAGATCCGTCTGCCCGGCAAAGGCGTCATCCGTTTCCCCGAACGGCGCTTGCACGCCATCGCTTATGACCTCGATACGACCTATGACGGCTTTTATCAGAAGATCGTCGCCCTGATCGAAACCCTCGAATTGTGCAGCTTCGATATTGAACGCTTCCGAAAAGGGAAAGAAACTGGTGAAGTCAAAACCGCACGCCAGCGGTCAGAGGCATTGATCGGCATCCTCAAGACACTGTATCTCAAGCGTCTGGAAAGTTCTCTCACTGCATTCCGCATCAGTATTGAACGCCAGCGCGCCTTTCAATCACGCTTCTACGATTTGCTGCTTCAAGAGCGCTTGCTCGATCCGGCAAGCAATCGTAAGCTGATCGCGCTCGAAGCCCAGGAAGATGTGAACGGCACAAACGGAACGAACGCCGATGAAATCGAAGCCATTGTCGGCGCGCTCGACGAGATTGACATTCTTGAATATGACCTCCGCGCCGTTCGCCGCGCCGTCGATACCGACATCAAGACGCTGGATCGGATGCTGGAGATGGTCGAAACCGTGCAGCGGCTATCGGATGCGTCTCAGCAGGATGCGAAGCTGCTTGAAGTTAAGCAGGTACTGGGGGAACAGCTTCCCGGCGGCAAACGTAAAGTGCTGGTCTTCAGTTACTATCACGATACAGCGGAATATGTGTATCAGCAGTTGGTCAGCGACGTGAGTTGGGCGGTTGGATGGGAACATCCGCCGGTGATTGCTTTAATCAACGGCAGCACGCGCCCCGACCAGCGTGAGTTGATTGTGCGGCGTTTTGCGCCGAAAGCGAACACACCGCCGGGCGAACCCGATCCCATCAGTGAAAAGACCCCGGAAATCGACATCCTCATCTCGACCGATGTCCTCAGTGAAGGACAAAACCTGCAAGATGCAGGGGTCATTCTCAACTACGATCTGCATTGGACACCCATCCGCATGATTCAGCGCGCGGGACGCATCGACCGTTTGGGATCAGACCATCAGGAACTTGCCATCTATAACTGCTTCCCTCAGCAGGGTTTAGAGAATTTACTGCGTTTGGTGCAGCGCTTACAGGATCGCATCCGCGACATTGATCGTACGGTTGGCTTGGATGCCAGTGTGCTAGGCGAAGTGATCGGCACGCGCTCTCTTGAACAACTGCGGAAGCTGCGCATCGGGGATGCATCCGTGATCGACGAACTGGAACGCGAAGGAGAACTTGTTTCAACCGATGAAATGAAGTTCCCGCTCACACTCTATTTGCAGCAGGTCGGCATGGATCGTATCCGTGCCATACCACGTGGAATCGGCTCAGGAATGGGTAAAACCACACCTCCTCATCCATCAGGGGTATTTTTCGCATTTCAAGCTGGAGACCGGCATTTCTGGCGGCTCTACACGGCGGATGGAGAAGTGATACAGGACAAACGCCGTTTGTTCCGCTATCTGCAAACTTCTCCCGATGAACCGCGCGTAATGCCTGCTGGGTTTGAGGTTTTCGACTTGTTGGATAAGGCGACACAAAGCGTGCTGCAAGAAATCAACAGTGCTATTCGCGCACAGCGAGTCCCGCCACCCATGAGCAGCCTCAATCTGGAATTGAGTACGTCGCTTACGCAGTCCACGCTGTTCAGCGGCGAAGAAAACGAGGCGCTGCGCGCATTACGGGAGCGCGTGCAGCAAGTTGTTGTCAATGTGCCGCTGGATGCTTTCAAGCGAGACAAGGCACTCAAGCGCATCCGTGATGCTTTCAAAGAAACGACGGATCAGGCGGCGCTCATTCAAGCGCTTGATGAGTTTTTCATCGAGAACGAACTCTATCGGGATGTGCCCCAGTCCAGATCGACACTTGAGCAGATCCGCGCTGAAGAGCTTCAACTTATTGCTTATGAGGTATTCGCATAAGATTGGGAGTGCAGTTAATCGATGTGCGCTCCCAGTTTCAGTCTAGAACGGGAACGATGCATCGGCGTCAACGTATGCCATCTCGATGTGGTTGTCACCGCCGCCGCAGAAGACATGCGTACAGCGTATGAGGAGTAAACAGCATGGGTGACACTATCGACAAAAAAGAATTGGTCACGCGCATCGCTAAGCGGCTGTCAAAAGACTCTGCCGAGATTTCTCCGATGATCGATGCTGCATTCGAGGAAATTTACGCCGCGTTGAAGCACGAAGAAAGTGTGTCGATTCGAAATTTCGGAACGTTCTACATCGATATACGGCATACAGGAACCGTCTTCAAGTTCAATCCTAGTCAGCGCCTCAAAGCGCTGTTTGGGTGGTCATCTACCTACAAAGGCGAATTGTAGTTGGTAGGCAACGAGCGATGTGGCTCAACTCGCTGCCAAGTGATGTCAGGGTGCCATCCCTACAAATACAATAGAGGGAACTTTGAAAATTACATGGACGTTCACCGAACACGAAGTCGCAGATGTCCGGGACGTTGTGAACACGCAGATTGCGCGTAATCGACCCACTGTTCAGCAGCGTCAAAGTAGAAATATCGATCTTCCGTGGACATCTAACATCACGCAAGAGTCGCTTTGGCATGCTTTAGTATTAGGGTTTGTAACCACACAGCAAGCATCTGGCACAGGCAGCAACGTCTCCCAGTTCATGGAAGCTAAGCCTTTTACACTTACATATGCTGCTTGCAAAGAAGTTGAAGCACTTGGTGGAATATCGAGTCTGGAAAGTTTTGTCAACGACACGCTATTAAGAGTTAAAGTTGGGCGAAGAAAGAAGGTTGTTCCGGCGGTCATCGATGCCATCAAGCGCCTTGAAGCAGGCGAGTGGGTTGCTTACAAGCGATACGCCGATCAACTACTTAGCCAAAGGCTACAATCCTGTACCACTACTCATTATCAGCTTGAGCGAGAAGCCGCAGAATATTTGCTCGTCTTCAAGGAAATTGGACCCAAACAATCACGAAACATCTGGCAATATTTAGGGCTTACACGCTATGCTGGCGTGTTCGACAGTCGAGTCACCCAATGGTTACGCAGCCAATTATCATCTGATTTGGTTGTCCTGAATGCAAGTGTTCTAATGGAGAATAGGTTTAGACCTGGCGGGATGTAGGGACGCGATTAATCGCGTCCGACACGGCGGACGGCAAGAATGCCGTCCCTACGAATTGCGCCAACGCATTCATTGAGGCTATGATCATGGATTTGTGTAGCCAAGCCGGGGTTTTACCCTGCATGTTTGATGCAGCAGTATTCGATCGTGTGGACGACCGGTGAAAGCACGGAAATACCGTTTCCGAGATTACTCAGAAACGGTCAAAACAACTCCCAATTGCAGATCAGACCAAGTGATAGCCGGGAGATCACAACTCAAGATAGAGGTATTGCGAATTCCAGCGTAACTTGAAGACGAATCCAATATAACTTGAGAAAAGCGGTGCTGTCAGTCACCCAACAGCACTGCTGCGAACTGCGCTAAATCAAAACGGGATATCGGATTCTTCGCTGTGACCATTGTCGCCGTTCTCGGCGCGATCCAGCAGGACGAGGCGGTTGGCATCGATGTCGAGGCTCGGCTGCGGCGTGCCGCCCTGATCCGTCCATGCGCTCAGACGCATCCAATCGCTGGAGGCTTGGATCAGGCTGCCCTTCTTGACATACCGCTGGGCGATCTCTGCCAGGCGGTTCCAACAGTTGACGCGCACCCATACGGTTTGTTTTTCGCCCGCACGGTTCTTGCGGCTGACCGCCACCGAGAACGACGCGACCGTCTGCTCACCCACCTGCCGCACCTGCGGATCACTGCCAACGTACCCGGTCACCTGCATATTCAACGAGCTGCCCATTGTGAACTCCTCGCGCTTGTGCGCTTTCGCTGTTCATCGACCCTGTGTCGATTTCTGACCGGACAAAAGCAGGCGATCACGCCAACCATCACCCAAGGGGCGCTACCCGATTGCGGTGAAGGCTCAGCGAAGCTGAGCATGGCGCAAGCCCGGAGCAATCGGGTTAAGCGAAGTCCGCAGGACTTTGATGGGGGGCGCGCCTGCTAGGATGGTCAGCGACAAATCGACACGTTTTCAGGTCGGATGGACGAATCGCCGCGCCGAAGGAGACGGTTGGGCGCGACGGGCGAATGTGTGACCGCACAAAGGCAGAACTGTGTGCCAGTGGTGAGGAATTGCGGCTCTTGGCAGATCGACGCGATGCGGGGGGAAATGAAGGATGGGTTGCGGCGCTGGAACAGCGGAGTCAGCGGCATGTCCACAAAAGCTGGAGCAGACGGCGGTTTGCGTCTGTACGGACGGAACTGCACGCCAATCGAGCCAGATCGATGCAACTCGGACTGCACATGCCAGAGAACGGTTTGGTCAGCGAGGGGAACGATCCGGCGGATGAGGCTCAGCGGTCGCGCTCGTCGGGGAAGTACGTGCTTTTGAAGTTGTAGAGGCTAGGCTGATCGCTGTGGCGAACGCCTTCGTACAGCGCGCCGGTGATACGGTTCAAGCCCTTGTGCAGCTTCTCGCGAGCGTAGCTTTCGTCGCCATGTGCGAGCATCTGGATGGCGGTCTGGGTCAGGTAATCGACGGCGGCGAGGAGTTCATATGCCATCCGCCCCTGCCATGAATGCACGCCGTTGGCATGTGCCGTCGCCGTCTTGAGATCGTCGAGTCCGCTGTAAGCACGCAGCATCCCTTTGGCGGTTGCTTCAAAGTCATCGATGCGAACATCGTCCGGGGCGAAGCGACGCAGAAAATCGCGCATCGCATCGACCGTGTGAAACGACAGGAAATTTTGTCCGCACTGCGCCGCCAGCGGATGCCATGCCGTGGCGAAATCGGGATGGTCACAGAGACCGAACGCCGTATTCTGTAAGGCGACAAGGATGTCCACAACGCGCGATTCATCGCGATCGGCGTTCAGGTTGGAGGCGAGAAACTCGCCGATGGCGTTGTACTGCGCCGCGTCGAAACGGTCATGATACCGCTGCATGGCGGTAGCTTTCGGATCGTGAATCATGAGCTTGTCCTTGTTTAGAGAGATTCAGTGAGACGAATGAGGGTGGTAATGGTATTCGGATCAGTCGGTTGTTGGTCGATCTGAGCGAGGAGACGCGCGAGAACCGCGCTTGCAGAACTGTAAAGTGTGTACAGGCTGTCCTTGTACGGCAGCACCCATGTTCCGCTCGGAACACGTTTTGCGCCGTCTCCGTGCAAAAGGAATGGCAGCATCGGCATGGATGTGAATGTCCACCCGGTGGCAAAGACTAGCGGCTCCGCACGCTCGGCGGCATCGAGTGTCCAATCCGCATAGAGCACACGCCCATTATCGTGCGCGAGATAAGCGCATTTCAGGGAGAGTCCGCCGAGATCACTGAATGGCAGACGAACGACTTTGAGTAGTATGACGGGCTGCCAGTTGAGGTGGGTGAGCGTATTCATGGCAGATCCTCGAACCAGATGCCGCTGAAGCGCGCAAACTCACCGTTGTCGAGGAAGCGCACCCAGACCGTGTGAATACCGATGCTGTAGGGCAGCACGTTGTCGCAGAGTGGATAGTGACTGACAATGCACTTGCGGCGGGGATTGACCGTACTCAACCCAACGATATGACCGATCGCGCCCGGTTTTGGCAGCTTTGATCGGTGAATATTCTGTCTACGGCAGTCGAGCACGGCTAATTTCCCCTTGTGGATTCCAACGTAACTGTGGAATAGAAAAACGGTGAATACGAGAGACTTGCTGTTTTTTGCATCCTTTCCTCCGTAGAAAAATCCAACGCAACTTGAGAAAAGCGCCGACTTTCCAGCGTAACTTGAGAAAAAGTCGAGATCATGGTGGAGCAAGCACTGTGAGACAGATAGAGCAGCGACTTTGAGATGACGAGCGAAACAAACGCCCGTTTTGTATCACACATTTTCTACACTTATGGTGGAAAAACCGGCTTTTCCACAGTTACGTTGGAATTCACACCCTTACCAAGTAGGCAGAAAGCTCATCTTTTGTAATAGGGATGCTCCGAATCCCAATCCCATCGCTGCTGATGTAGCTGAGGAAGGACGTTATGGGGGATCTGTGCATGAGCTTGTAGAGATACTGAGCAGCGACGACGGCAACCCAATCATTCACAAGCAGGTGCTGGCTGCCTTCCTCGACGAGTGCGGCGCATGAGACAGGCGGAGTCGGCTGTGGCGCTGCGGGTTCCGGTTCGAGCAGCTGCGGAAACACAAGCGCGGCATTCGGGAGATAGGCATACTTGCCGTCTTTCCCTTCGAGATGCCGCAGCATCAGGTCACGATCTGACACGTTACCGCATACTACCTGTGCCGTGTCGTAGGTATTTCCGCAGTCGATCCATAGCGCGCCCTTTACGCGGCTCAATTCCTGCCGTGCAAGATGATTATCTACCGCACCGATCACGATCACGCCGCCCTGCCGCTCGAAGTGCTTTTCAGCGTTCAGCGGTTCGGCAATGCCCACCGCATTCAGCCCCAACGCGCAGTTGAAGCGCCGCATCAGCACGTGCGCTTTCGGCTGTCCGACATCCCCGGCGGTATAAAGCTGCCGTCCGACGTTCTTCATCTCGACGCTATCCGGATCGATCAGCACGAGCTGCGGGGTGTGCATCCGCCGCGCTTTCATGTCGTACAGAATGCGGGCAGCACTGCGAGCGATCTGCGCCCCGGTGCCGCCCAAACCAACAATCGTCACCGTTTTGATGTACAGATTCGGATCGAACACGTTCATGATGCTGCCTCTCCCAAGACTTGTCCGAGTGTCTTTTTCACCGGGATCAGGTCGCGCTTCGGATAGACACGCGCCTTTTTCCCTTCCAGTTCGATCAACTGCTTGCGGATGTCGGACGGATGCGTTTTCGACTTGCCCGAACAGGCGTGATCGCCGAATGGCGAACCGAGCAGCATCGTCCAATCCTCCTTGAGCGTCGCTTCTGCCAATGCCGTGTCCGACACGCGTTTGACGCTGCCCCAGCAGATCGCGCCGCTGGAGAACACATTCGGCAGCGGGGCATGAAACAGCGGTTCATCCATATCCGACGGACGCTTTTTGACCGCATACAGCCCGTACTGCGGCGCGCCGTCCGTCGTCACGCGGATGAGGATGAGCGGCGGCAGCGGGATACGCAGCGCCGCCTCTGAACCTTCCAGAAAAATGCCCGTCTTCCCCGGTGGACGGTACTCCACCACCGTCCGCTTCACGCCTTCCTGCCGGACGATCAGCGTGTTTCCATCCAGCAATCCTGTGTCAAAGCGCGTTTTGGAGGCGAGCGCTGCCGCGACGTGCGCGGCATCGACCGGGTATTCGGAGACTGCCGCGCCCTCCTGTTTACGCAGCATCACGCCGAAGCTGTAGAAACTCAGGATCAGCGACGGCTGCTCCGCCATCGCCGTCGCCAACAGGTGTCCATTCCAATCGGATGCGAGGGTCATCGCCTGCTTTGCCTTTCATCGTTTTCATCTTCTGAAAAATGCGGCGTACGTTGTGTGCCAACAGATCAAATGCGGCAGGTGTGGTCTGAAGCCATTTCAAACCCGCGCTGACATCCGCCATGATGCCGTTCGCCTCTTCGATCAGTTCGATGGCGAAGGCGACATCCTCCGCCTCCCACGAGAGCGGCGGGATTTCGGACATATTTTCATAATCCAAGTCCACAACCGAATTGCCCGAACAACTAAACAGCCATGCCAGCGCCCAACCGACCTGCCGCCAGCGTTCATCCGGCTGCTTCAACAGGCTGTCCGCTACCGCACGTCCCACTTGGTACGCCGCGTCGGGAACTTCAACGGTGTACATTTCTCGTTCGGGATCGATGCCAAAGAGCGCAAGGATGGGCAGGACATCCGGGTGCTGCGCGTAGAAATCCGGGTCTTCGAGCAAAATACCTGCCGCGTCGAGTGGGATGCCGTAAGACATGCTTTCGAGATTATCGAGGGGGATGCCACGCCGCGTGATCTCGCCACAGATGAAGCGATCGAGTACTGCTTCCGACTCGCCAGCGCGAATGCGTTCGACCGCACCGGCGTAGATATCGGGGAATGCCCGGCGAGTGACAACCAACGCGATCCCCAAGCCGTCCTCCTCAAGCCCCATGTCGTCGGCATCGAGCGTCCACAGCGGGTCGAGCCACGCGACGGCATTGGCAAGCAGGAGAAACGGATCATCTCGCACCACGCCCGCTAGAAAAGTGTAGGTATCGAGCAGCGGGTTCGCCTTCATAAGCCGTACTCCAACACGGGCTGAGTTAGCAGCGGGATCGGCGCGAGATTTGCCAGCGCCTCACCCATCCGGCGGGCGCGTTCGGTATAGGCGGTGATTTCGGTGATGGCTTCTACCATCGTCGCGCGTGGGATGTCTGCCGGAAAGAATCCATCCGCTGGACGACGCTCCCGGAGGATCGCCATCCCTTTCAGTTCGAGCGGCGGAAGCGCCAGCAGGCAGTCGCGCAGGTCTTCGACTGTCCAAATGGCGAGGGTCATGGGATTTATCCCTTGCGCCCGGGTTGGCTGATGTACTCCAAGAGCTGCGTGCCATCCTCCAGTGTGGTTTCGCGGAGGGTCGCGTGCGTGATTTCGGGATAGCTGATCTTCAGCAGCGTGCGAATCTGCTCCGGGTCGAGCGCCATCATCGATGCATCAGCGACGATCCGGGTCGCGCCGATCTTGAATACGCGGGACGGTTGGGTCGGGTTCTGGTCGGTCATGATCTATACTCCTGATAGATAAACTTCTGGCTACTTGGGGATAACATGGCGGAACTGAGCGAGATCGATCCACTATTCCTTTCGCAGTACATCAATGGATTCTTCGGGTATGGGAACTACGGCGGACGCTGGTGGTTCGTCGGCATGGAGGAGGGAGGTGGCAAAACCATTCATGAAATCCAACGTCGCCTTTCGATTTGGAGCGACCGGGGCAAGCATGAGCTTGAGGATGTTGCTGCCTATCACCTCCAATTAGGTGAACAGCAGTTGTTTACCGATCCGGTGAAATCGCAGCCAACATGGAACAAGTTGATTCGAATTGCCCTAAGTGCCAGTGGCGTGCCGTTCGATCTGGAAGTGGTCAAGGCATATCAGCGGGATCGCTTTGGAAGATGGAATGGGGACACCTGCTTGATGGAACTCCTGCCGCTGCCCTCGCGTTCCACCGGAGATTGGCTCTACAGCAACCTGTCGGCAGTTCCTCACCTGACCACGCGAGAAGTGTATCGGGAGAAATATGCGGCGAAGCGGCTGGCTCACATCCGCCAGCAGATCGCGGAACACCGTCCCGCTGCTGTTGTGTTCTACACCGTGAATACTTGGTACAAGCAGTGGTGGGAGCAGATCGCGGGGCGGTCGTTTGCAACAGGCGAAATTGACGGACAGCCGTATCACACGACCGCCGATGCCCATACGCGGTATTTCATCGTCAAGCATCCGGTGAGTCACGGCGTGTCAGTCGAGTACTTCCATCACATCGGGCAACGCCTCCGCATCTGAGGCAGACGCATCACCTACTCGTACAAAATCCGTCAGCGCGAACAGCGACAGATCACGCTCGGTCAGGTGCTTCATCTTCTTCGCCAGCGCATACACGTCATCGATACGGATGGGACTGTCGCCATCCCATAGCTTGCCGTCGATCAGCTTCCCAGCGATCATCACGGCTTGGCGATAGGCTGCGGCATCGGTTTCGCCGCCCGTGATCTTAAGATGGCTGATCTTGACTGCCTTATTCCCTTTCTTGAGCGGAATATCGACGGTCGGTTCGCTCGGCGGCGCTGGCTGTTCTGCCTGCTTGCGCGACTGCGGTTTGGGCGGAGTCTGATCGGGGATGATGGGCGGATCGGCTTCGACGGCGGCGAAGGCGATGAGCGCATCGGCGATGACTTCGGTCAGGTCAGCGATGCGCTCGTAGGTGAACTGATGCACACGGGCGAGGTCACCGCGCTGCACCAGCAAGGTGCCGGACTTGCTTTCGCTGTCTGCTTCGGGCAGGGTCAGCGTGAGCACGGTCGGCTTGGGCGTGGACGATTTCGAACTCATGGAACAATCCTTTCTCTCACAGAACTTAGGAAATACCGAGGGTCGGACACAGGTCTTTGAGCAGCAGCGTGCCGCAGACGTGGCAATAGCCGTATCCGGTTTTGGTATTGAAGCCGAACGAAGGATGGCGGTCGGCGTGCTTATGGCGCTCCGGGAACGGGCACGCGCCGTTCAGCCAATCGCCGCGTGGTTTGCACCCGGACGCAAGCAGTGCATCGGCGACACACGAGATCGTGTCGGCATTGAGCGCGCTCGGTGTACGAGCGGCAGGAGTGATTGCTGTTGATGATCGGTGAACCGATGGGCGATCTGACCGCAGATATGCCTTGAACCTATCCAATGCATACCGGTGATCGTGAAGTTCCAGTACCCGGCAGAGGGCATTGCCACGCATCGGCTTGCTGTTATGGCTGAGGGGAACACGTAGACTTTGTGCGACGCTGAGGTGGTCACCATGCAGCGCAACTGCCAAGCCACGCAGCAGATCACGCGCGGTTCGCAGATCGGCAGTTGGTTCATCGAGCCACCAGTAGGCATGATATCCACCGCCGCTGGCGACGATGCATGATGGGGATGGATCGGCGCGTTGCAATCGGATGAAGGCTTCCGTCGAGGGATCATCGACATCGACGAACAATGCCGGGAGCGCGACGACATCTGCTGCACCACCGCGCTGCCAGCGATTCAGCCCCGAACGACGCAATCCAACCGCGAAGTACACGCCCCAACCGAGCGCATTCGCCCGTTCAAGGTCTGTCAGCGCATCGCGTAATGCAGTCGTATCATGCAGTGGAATGTGACGAGAGGGTGTGGAGTGCTTGCCGTCTGGATGAATGGCGGTGAACGTGAGGTGGGCATCAGCGTTCCCTGTGCAGCGGGCGAATAGCGCGTCGAAGAAGACTTGACGCTGATCCATGTCGTGCATGGCATCAGAAGAGCGCCATTTGCTGAGTGAAGGCTTCGTCGGGGACGGTTTCATGTCGGGGAAACACCAGCGGTTCACGCACGGGTTTGCGCTCCCGTTTCGGCGCTGCCGTCGCACGAGTTGGTATGATGAGGTGCAGTGCAGGCGTGGAGTCGGGCTGATCGCTCGCCAAAGCGACGAGTTTCCCCGCGACTTCCCGCTCAAAGCCCGGAAAGACGATGCGCTGTTCGCTCAACCATGCCGCGATCTCGTCTGCTGTCCCACCATCGAGCAGCGTCAGCAGTTCCCCACGTCGTTGTGTCCACAGCGTTTCGTCGGTGATGATGTGAACCATCTCCAGATACGTCGTAATCGCTTCGACCGGACGTAACGCGCCGTCAGCCGTTCGCTGTTCGACAATCTCAATCGGCGTGATCGTCGCGCCCATCTCCAGCGCAGCAGCGATGAGCGCATCGGGTTCATCAGCGACCATATCTTCGGCGGCGAGGGTTACTTCCTCGACGTTCCAGTACGCCGCGTCTTCCTGATCGATCTCACCCGTTTTTGCTTCCGCCTTGAATAACTCAGTCGGATCGAGCAGCGTCTCGTCGCGCCCAATAGCTTCAAGCAATGCCTCCTCGAAACCCGATTCCCCTTCAGTGAGCGCATCCAGTCCGGTCAAGCCAATATCGCCGGTGAGCAGTTTCGCGGCACGCTGTTTGCGGCTCATGAGCTGAACGGCGGTCTGTTCCATCGTCCCTTCAGCGAACAGGTAGTACACCTTGCAGTGTGCGTGGGTCTGGTTGAGGCGGTACGAGCGGGCTGCTGCCTGCATCATCGTCGATAGGTTGAACACGATCTCGAAGAAAATCAGCGTCGGGAAGTGGATGAGGTCGAGACCCGTTTTGACCAACTCAGGATTGCACAGCACCACGTTTGTGCCTTTAGCAATCTCACGTTCGATGACCGCCTCGCGTCGCTCGGCATCGACCGTGTTGGCAAGAATGAAGGTTTGTGCCAGCGGGATATGCTCGCGGAGCAGTTTCTCCAGCCGAGGCTGTATATCGCGCGTGGCCGTCTGACGGAAGTAGATCACGCAGGGACGATCCGCCGCGAGTTCGTCGCGCACGAGGTCGATGAGTGCCTGTTCTTTGGCGAAGATGCGGTCTTCACCGTAGGACGGGATCGACGCGACGGTGTACGGCTCTTTCGCGCCGGTGACCGGATGCTTGAGATTGTGAATGACTTCATAGGGGCGAAACGGCGCATTCACCCAGCCCATCGACCATTGAAGATATGACCCGCGAAACGTGGTGTCGCCCTCCCATCGGCGCTGGATCAGGTAATCCTTGAGGCGCTGGCGGGTGCGGTCATATTCGGCGTACACATCGGCATCGAGTTCAACTGGGAGCGCGATCTCCTCATACTGTGGGAGCGCCTTACCGAGATCGCCGAGGCTGAAAAAGATTGCGTGATCCAGCACTTCAGTCACCAGCAGCGGCGAAATTCCGGGAGCCTCCTCGTAAGGTCGTTCGTACGTCGATGTTCCCGTGTATGCGCCCGTATCGCGGTCATACGAGGGGCGTTCTTCGACAACCTGTTCCCTCACGCCCATATCGGCAACCCACCGTGATTCGGCGCGTCCGCGTTGATTGGTGCTCTCGCTGACGACTTCCTGAAATGTGCGTGTGCCGCGCTGCTTGCGTGCATACCGTTTGCCACCGCCCCAGTTGTAGCGTTCGCGCACACGCGGATTCAGCGCATACTCAAGGTTAAAGATCGACGAGGCGCGTCCGTTGAACGGTGTGCCGGTCATCGCCAAGACCTTTTTCGCTAAACCTGCCATGCGTGAAAATGCCTCGCCGTTGCCGGTGTCGCCATGCTGCGCTTCATGCACCTCATCCCAGATGAGCAGATACACGCGATCCGGGAACATGCGCTTGAGGTATTCATCAAGGCGGTAGCGCGGGTTTTTGGTCGCGTATTTCTCGCCGGGTTTCGGCTGCGAACCGCGATCTCGGCTTTCGCGCCAGAGTGGTGCATTGCAAACCGCACATGACCGTTTGCCGCCTTCCAGCCACGACAGCGATGCGGGTGCGCTCACCCCCTTCTTCTCCTGCATGACGGTGTTTCCGCAGTGTGGACATTTCGGTACACGCTCCCGCCGGATACGCTGGTTGGGCAAATACCCATCCGGGACGGGCGCACCGTGCCGCCAGAGCGCAACCGCTTCCGTCCGCCAGACAACCGATGGTTCCCACGCACAGCCGAGCTTGGTCAGATCACGCTTGATCAGACCGATCTTCGGCACATGCGCGGGCAAGGTTTCGGCGCGCTGGAGGAATGACTTGACCGATTCATGGCGATCCAGCCGTTCAATGACTGCTTTCGGCGCAATGCTGGCGAGTTCCCGTTTCCACTTCTCGATCAGGTGCGGCGGCGCGACGATCAGTACCACCTGATCCGGGCGCATGTCGTTCGCCATAGCCTTCACAATGCCGGACGCGATGCTGACAGCGGCTGACCCGCCCATCAGCGTCTTTCCCGTACCCATCGAACCAATGAGCACGATGCTGTTGCGCGATTGGAAACCGCGTGCGACTGCGCCAACCACATGTTTCTGCGCGGTGTACATCGGGTATTTGCCCTTGAGTCGGATGCGATCCAGCCAGTGACCAATTCCCGCGAAGTCGAAGCGGTACATCGGTTTGAACTTCGCATTCAAATATCCGGCTAAGGCTCGCTTGTTGGCGGTGATGAAACCGAGCAGCGCTTCATCGCCTTCCATCTCAACCGTCGTGCCGTCCCCGCTCAAGAGCGAGAGCGTGGTCGAGGGCTTCAGGCGGAGCGTCGTTTTCTTAACCTGCCGTTCCGGGTCGTTCGGATCGGCTTCGACCTCGACACGGGCGATTTGCTCGACATGGCGCGTCTTGCCGCGCAAGGCGACCCGTCCGTATTCTGTCGTCTCGATGACCGCGCCATCCGCTACACCTGCCGCCAACACCAGTGCGAGGTGTCCCGGACGCGGCGCGACGACGGGTTCGATTTCGGTGGGCAGCGGTGGGACTTCTAGGAGCGATTGAAACCCGCCCGTCTTCCACGCACCCTGCTCCTCGATCAGCTTCAGCCCGGCGGTTTCATCGAGCATATCCGGCGCGAACACAAATCGCTGAATTGGGCGCGGTGCGGGCAAACGGTAGAGCGGCTCCGCTTGGACGGTGAGCGGCAGCGGATTATCACGGTCGCGGATAATCTGTTCATACAAGGCGGTTGGGTCGAGCGGCACGCCCTTGATCGCGGTAACGACCATTTGGTCGTACTCACCGAGATGCTTCCCCGGCAGCGCCCACACTTCAACACGGCTGCTGTGCTTGGCGAAAAATGCCGCCGCTTCGCTGGTGATGTGCTGGCGGTAGATGCACCACAACGCCAGCCCGCCGTCCTGCACCCACTTCCACGCATGACGCAGATAGCGGAACTCGACCCGCTTGCTACCCGACGCGCCCGCATCGTGGTCATAGGGCGGGTTAAGCCACGCCGCACCGAAAGCGTTATTGGAAGCAACCAACCGCTCCACATCGCAGCGCACCGCCTGCGTCGCGCCGAAACGGGCGATACACGCCGCGGCCCGCTCCCCGTCGAGTTCGTTGGCGTAGGGCGTGACATTCCATGCCTTCGCCGCCGCTTCGAGGAAAGCACCTTCCCCGGCAAACGGATCGAGCAACCGCACGGCAGGTGTCGCGGGCGTGACTAACGAAAGGAGCGCCGGATAGTGACGCTCCTCTAAAGGGAAAAATCCCATGACTGCACGGTTTGATAGACGAGACATCGCAGCGCTCCAAACGCAAAAGCCCCGTCTTGCGCGGGGCTGCTGATTTTGATTGTTTCCATTTCAGATTAGGGTAGACTGATGATGCCTTGTTCTAGCCCGCCGGTGATCACGTGTGTCCACGAATCCAGATCTAAATCTAGGCTCACGAGATCGATCCCTCCCGCTGATCGCGTTTTGCGGACGAGCATCGCCCGCTGCCCCGCTTCATACAGGTACGCTGACCAGGCATCGAACACGGGGATATTCACGAGCTGCATGACGTGGTGTTTGAGCTTGGCAATCGCCTGTGCTTCACTCGTGCGGAAGATGAACGTGGTCGCCTTGCCGCCGTAGTTCGGTGTGGCCGCCCAGTCATGCACGAGGATGAGCGAGGCGAATCGCGCTTCAGGGAGGTAGTGCAGGTACGGGTGATACATGCCTGAATTGCCCTCCCCGGCGGTGAGTTCAACAGCTGGCGCGTCCGGCGGCACGACCGAGACCTGATCGCCCTTCGACAGCTTTGCGCGGATCGCTTCCACACCCATTCTGGGACCCGCCATATTGACGTAGATACAGATGCCTTCGTGAACGGCAAATCCATAGCAGAAGACCTGCCCGGTGATGCTGCCCGTCAGTTCTCCAACATACGCCTGATCGATGCGTGCCGTGCGTCCGTTCGTGAGCGATGCACCCTGCACTGCGGCGATAGGCTGCGCCTTGACTGAGCGGATCGCAGTTTGCACTGCATCGAGTGGTTCACCGTCGGCAGGTATGGAAACGGGCTTGAGGATGCGGATCGCTGGTGGTTGCACTTCCTCAGGCGTGGAAATTAGCTCACGCTCCGGTTCAACATCGGTGCTGATTTCCTCAGCGGGCAGCTGCTGACCGTATTCAATCATCGTCCGCTTGATCTCGGCATCGGTGGGCGGCAGCACTGCGCCGGGTGGCACAATCGCGCCGCGCACGATCTTGATGCCGGGGATCGGTTCGTGCGGCGTAAGTTCACGCTCGAATGACCAGCAGATGCCGATCTGCTCGAAGTCCACGTCATAGCTCCAGCCGTGTTTGACATTGTGATGGTAGAGCTTAACGACTTTCCCGCGTGTCCCCGTTGGGATCGGTTTGCTGTCCGCCGTTTCGAGTTCGTGGCGGGCATAAGCGGTGTCATGCAATGCGAACAGTCGCGGTGGTGGTTCGACGATAGGAGCAGACTTGATCTGCATCCCCAGAATCGCAGCCGCTTCATCGACCGTGCAGGGTTCGTCATCGGTGAGCGGGACGCTTTCAACGAGCGCATCGACGGCGGCGACCCGCTCCGCTTCTTCAAACCGCCACTGCTGGTTATAGATCGCGTAGACGGCTCCGTTGTGCTGCAATGCAGTGAGGAGCGCAGGGAGTGGATTACCGACACGCGACTGCGGTGGGAAGTCGAACACCCAGAGGACTTTCGTCTCTCCGAAGCGGTTGTCCATCGTCGTGCGCGTGGCGAAGATGCCATTCTCGCCCTTCACGATCACATCGCCGTTCGCCGCGCGCTCTTTGCCGATGATCCGCCCGCCAAAGATTGATAGAAGCGGCGACTCGTGTTTCTCGTCGGAGGCTTCAGCATCGGACTGCATTTCGCTTGTCACCAGCGCCCGAATCGCGGCGGGCAACTCCGCGCCGATGAAATACCACTGCTTGCGGCGCGAACTGAAGCGTGCGCCATGCCGCTTGAGCAGTTCCCGATGCGGGTAGGTCTCGCCACTTAACCACCACCACGGTTTCTCGGAGGCACTTCGTTGGCTTCTCTCTGCTGTAATGCCAGTGACCGCTGTCTCGCGTTCACCCGTCGAAGGCGACGGCGGACGAAAGCCCGTCGGGTCGAAGTTCGGACCGACACGGTAGCCGGGTTCGGCGTAGTCGGGATGGCTGCTGTCGGGAAACGCCCACCACGTTTTGTCACGCCACAGAAACACGCCGGCGCGATGGCTTTGGCGCGTGAATTGTTCCGCCTTTGCCAATTCATCTGCGGTAAGCGTGAGCAAAATATGCCCATGCCGCACGACAACTTCGCTGTCGATCTGCACGTAGCGGTACGATGCCTGTTTGGGCGATACATCACGCGCCTTCTCACCGTACAGTGCCAGCAGCACGGCGGTGACGGCTGTCGTATACCCAAGCTTGTACGCGCTGACCTGCTTGCCTGTCTGTGGTGCGGTGACTCTCATTGAGCCGTAAGTGTCCACTGCGACGATATGAGCGTTCATGGCTGTGGACTCCGGTCGAAGTTGATGAGATGTGCTTCTTTGCCGCGCTGCACCGCGTACTCGTATCCTTGCTTTGTGCCGGGACTGTCACCATTCCACACGAACAGACAGTGCTGCGCGTTGTCCACCATCCAGCGATCACGTGCCGTGTAGCCGCCGAGCAGATCGCCGCCTGCACTGCGATACAGATCGCGCGTGACCTTGATATAGCTCCCATGCTTGCAGCCGTAGTTGCGCGGGAAGTTGGCGATTCCGGCAACGATTACCTTCGCCTTGAGACGGCGGCATTCCTGCACCACCGCCATATCCACGCCTTTGGGATTGTCGCCCACGAGGATTGTCCAGCCGAGCTGGTGGGCGCGCTGGACCGCGCGTCGCGCGTAAACAAGCATCTCGCGAGTCGCATTGCGACTGCCTGCGATCATCAAGTGCGTAGTCGTCTGAACATGCATAAGCACCTCCTCGAGAAGTGCACCAGGTCGGGAAATGAAAAACGCGCCACCTCTCAGCCTGTGAAGCTGAGAAGCAGCGCGGAGAAAAATCCGTCGTATACGCCCATCACCATAGATTGCCGCCTGGATGCGCTCCATCCTGCCGTGTAGCAGAGACAAAACGTTGACCTTTCCGGTGGCACAGCTTCTTGTGTGCGCCGAAGGCGCTCGCTGTCCCATCCACGACGGTGTACGGGTTCCGAACCGAATTATTCGGGGACGTTTGATACAGTCAGTGCAGCGCGAGCAGCTGTAGGAGTTCGTCGGCGTTATACGCCGGGCAGTTTTACAGCGCCGTCCTTTCGATCCGGCGCAGCCTAAGCACGAAACATCCGTCTGCTCGATACACCGCTGTATTTTTGGTAAGGTGCGACTTTCGCAAACGCCTGTAGCACATCTGGGCGCTTACCAGCACCCGAAGGGCGACCGGAGGGCGGTTGAGCGAAGCGGCACAAGCCCAAACCGCCCTCCGAGTCGAAGCCGCAGCGATGCACAGCATCGACCGGCTTTGCTGGTGGGCTGATGTGCCACATTGCGAATGAAGTCGCACCTCAAAAATCAGTGACGAAGCAGGCTGGTATCGTTGTGATGCCCTAATGGAGAAACCATTTCAAGTTGTCGTCATCAGTCGTGAATATTGAACTCGTTCATCGGCTCGAAAAGCGACAAATTTGGTTCATTTCTTCATAAGGAAGACGCATACAGACAGGCGCTCATCCTTGGGAAATGATATAGTTGGTTCTGTGGTTGAAGCATAAGATGAGGAATTGGTTACGGAACTTGCAATATAGATCTGTCCATAGAATAGCCAACCCCATTAGCAGAATTGCCATTGGAACTTGGTTTTTTGGCGATAGAGTCGCCAAGAACGATGCCTTAGATTGCTTGGCGTGTGCAGTTGACAGTGGTATCAATCATATTGACACCGCAGATGTGTACGCCCGGGGAGAAGCACAGAGCATTGTTGGAGAATTTCTGAAAAGTCAATCGAGATCTAGTCTTTTCGTAAGCTCTAAGTGTTACTTTCCGACTGGCGGTGCTCAACACGAAAGAGGTTTATCACGTGAACATATACTGGCCTCAGTCAACGAATCTTTAAGGAGATTGAATACCGACTACCTCGATATATTATACTGCCACCGTTTTGATGTAGAAACACCTTTGGAAGAGACTATACAAGTTTTGAATGAACTGACCGACCAAGGGAAAATTCGATATTGGGGTACCAGCATGTGGAAACCCAGTAATATCAGCGCGGCGCTTGAAATTTGTGGATCCAATCGCCCGTTGTTTGAGCAGTCATTGTACAATCTTCTCGAACGCCAGGTCGTTGAACCCGTTTTATACAATTTCCTACTGCGTGAGAAAATCGGTTTAGTTGCTTGGAGCCCATTGTGTGGTGGGATTCTATCCGGGAAGTACTTGAACCATATTCCAGCTAACAGTCGTGTCACCTATATGCCGCAACTACTCGATCAGATTGAAAGAACTCGAACAATTGTTGATCGACTCAATGTTCTAGCCCATCAAATCGGATATGAGGCAAATCATCTCAGCTTGGCTTGGTTGCTCAACAAGCCACACCTAGCGGGATTAGTAATTGGATGCTCCAGCAAAGAACAGCTTGTAAGCAACTTGCATGCTGTTGAGTTGCCCTATACAGACTCGCTCGATGAGAAAGTATCGCAGATCATCACTCCGGACTGATAACGCCAGCATTTATCAAAGTAGTAATGAAATACAGTTGGTCTTCCCAGGTGAGATGAGGTAGAACATGGATAGGAAATGCTTCGTCACAACTCAACAAGAAGGCTGCGGCAGCGGCAAAACGTTCGTCAAAGGTTATCTTCAACCCTCCATTTGAAATGAGAACACCTTCTTCTGTCTGAATAACGTCAAGCGGGTTATTCAACCGTTTTCGTATCAAGGTTTCCGGCTTTAGACTGGGAACGGATTCGAGATTTAGCAGAACACCTTCGAACTGCGCTCTTCTGCTTGCGATATGGCGTCCACTGATATTTTCCAAAATAGCTGATGAATCTCGCGCAATTGCAATGAACTGTTCGGCGAGAGTTTCGAAAAGTAACTCTGAAACTTCGTTCATTTTTCGGGTTTTGAGATCGCTCAATGTTATTGACTGACGAAAGCGACTATCTTCCCGACATATTCGAAGAGTTTCTTGGAAGAAGTCGAACCAAGTATAAGTATAGATTCCGAGTGTAACATGCAACGACGTTTCGTCCGATGTGGACGCTTCGTGAACCATTCCCCTAGGAATATATAGAAAGTCTCCAGATTCCAGCACCACCGAGGTAGTTGGAGAACTCATGTGACCAGTGCCAACTCTTTGGTGATAGGGGGTGGATTCATCTGGAACACCAACCGGAGTATCAAAAAGGTGCCAACATTTCTTACCATAGATTTGCAAGACAAATACATCATGCGTATCGTAATGTCGGGAAAAACCCTGTGCATTACGGGGGGTAAGGTATACATTCGCTTGTACACGGGCAAATAGTTCTTGTTCTAGTGACCCGCAGAGTACCGATAGGTGCTTATTTCGTCTGTTGAGAGCCTCAATAACTATAGTGGCTCCTTCACTATAATATTTTATAGCCTTTCGAACATCAATCACACGCGAACTAGTTCTGTTGCCCCAAGTAATGGAAGATGTGTAATCTTTTGGTTCAAGTTGTTCCCCATCTTTGACAATACGGAAATGCCCCTCCAGTGGTTCTGTGGTAGTAAGTAGGGTATCAATATCGGTAAGCGTCAAAAGATCGCGATAATAGTCTACGGCATTACGCTTAACGATTAATTCCTGTTGCTGCCAATATGTATCTAGGAAGACATCAATGGAGTTAGGTTGAATTAAATCACGCAAGTTGAGCATGGGCTTCCGCAGTCTTTTCAAACTTCTAGTACGAACAATTACAAGATGAGATCTCCTGTTCAGGCAACCTCATCTTGTAATGGTCATGCCTAAGTTAGATTGCTCCGATTGAATACCTAGTTAGTATCGATGTAAGAGGTGTTGTCCGTTGTGTATGAATGCTCCGCCTGCACTTCGGCACCCTCAGCGTCGATGGATGCAATCATCTTGAGCTTTTTAAGTGTTTCGGCGTAAGTGTCCTTTGTTTGACTGTTGTCACTAACGGGCAAATTGTTAGTCTGCATGTGTGCTACTCCTTTAGATTATCATTGGCCCCGAATGAGCACAATGTACATGCCTTCAATCATATGCAGTGGCGTGCGAAGGTTAGTTGGAAGTATAGGAATGTGAAGGGCTATAAGCGTGTGGATCGTCTGCATAGGGACTATCATTGTACGTGTAGTCGTGATCCGCCGGCATTCTTTCGTTCTTGTCATCGATAAACGCAAGTGATTTGAACCATTCAAGCGTTTTAGCGTAGGGGTCACGTCTTTGACTCCTGATAGGGGCAAGCAGTATGTTGTTGTTCACCTACTATTCCTTTCCTCTCACCATTGGTTCGCCAAGCTTTCTAAATGGAGAGCAATTGCCATTCATTCGTAAGGTTATTCGCCTCGATGTAGGAACCTAGACTCTCGTATGCATGGGCGAAGAGCATCTGACGCGCTTCACATTGACTCTCTTTGGAACCGTTATCCCCTAGTACTATATAGGCAGGACATCCACCATGACAGATAGAATACCACTTGCACTCTCGGCAATTGACGCGATATCTCTCTAGCTCATCAGTATGATTTTGCGCTTGGGATCCCTGAATGATTCTGTCGTAGTTTTCACTCAGGACATTGCCAAATTTCTTGCCAGTTTGACCAACATAGCGACCACACGGATAAATGCTACCGTCAAAATCCAGAGCGACAATCTGATGACAGGCACCGGCATACTGGCAAACGGACAGTCGGCGACGCAACAACCCAGCATGTACGATATCAAACGTTCTTATGGACACGTCGTATTTGCCTGAACGCCACACATCATATGATTTGACGAGAAACTTTCCATACGACGTATCAGATACGGACGGGGGTAATAAGTGATTGCGATCCTCTGAAACTACGGTGCATGGAAGAAAATCAATGCGCTTGATACCTAGTGAGGCAAAGTTGGCAATTATCTCTTCTTCATGTCCAACTGAGTCTTCAGTGACGACAGCGAGCGCACTAATGTCTACTTCATGTTCCAGTAGGAGTTCTATACCTTTCATTACACGTCTTGATGATCCTCGTCCAGAAATTGACTGACGATGTTTATCTTGAAGCCATTCCGGACCATCCAAGGACACACCGACACGGAAATCGTTGGATTTAAAGAACTCTATCCACTGAGCGTTGATTAGCGTAGCATTTGTTTGAATAACATTGGAAATGCGCTGTCCTGGTCGAACGTGCTCTCTCTGCAATTGAATAGCGTGCTGGTAGAAGTCAATACCGGCAAGAAGTGGTTCGCCACCATGCCAGTCAAAACGCGCAAAAGAACCACTATATTCAAGAAATTCTGGCACAAATCGATCCAGAACTTCCGCAGAGAGTATCTGCAATGCACCAACATCAAATGGACGTGAATGATTAATATAGCAATAATTACAACGCAAGTTACATGCTTTAACCGTCTCAACTATTACTTCGTGTGGATAATTGACTTTAATCATTCACATACCCCAATTGATTTCTAACAATCCGTTCAATATGTGCAGCTGCTGTGCGAACGACTTCGTCCGGCATAGCGGAACCATCTAGTACGACAATTCTACTGTCGTTCTTACATAGGATTTCATACACTCGAGCAACCTGCTGTAGCTTAGAGAGATTCTTGAAGACATTTGGTCTTTCTACATTGCGGCGACCATTTGCAGTTTCGAGCGATACATCAATTACGATTGGCAGATCAGGAAATCTAACTAAAGTATTTGCAGTGAATACATTGTAGAAATACAGAAGATCGTCTACATCGTTTTGAAGATCAAACAGTCTCGCGCCTGCACTTGTGATTGGTGAGAGTAAATACCTATCAAAGACAACCACGGGATAGTCTTCAGGGACGAACGTTGTGTGGAGTAGCGCAAGCTCGGAAAGACAGATTATCAACTCTACCAGTACGTGTTGTTGATGTGTCGTAAAGATGCGTTCAAATAATTCTGAAAATACAAGGAAACGCCTGTGTTTCCGTAGTTCTGCTGCTAAACACACTTTATAAGGCAAGCTTTTAGGCAACTTGGAAATGCAGCTAGATTTCCCTGCTCCGTTAATTCCATCAAAAGACACAAACACCGCGTCATGAATAGACTTAACAGAAGACGGCAAGCTAACTGTCTTTAAAAAAGCCAAGCATTCAGAAAGAGTTATAGCTTGTTTGGCATCTTGTTGATAAAAGTGTTCAGCTAGGAGGAGAAGTTCATAGGCGTGACGATGTCGTGAACGGATTAAGTCTAGTTGGGTACTAAAAATCTCACTTTCATAACTTGGGCACAAATCTTGCAGAAGCTTCAAAGTATTGTCCAAGGAGTCTGAATACACTGATCAAGATAGCGCATTTAATACATACATGAAAAGTGACAAATATCATGGGTTTCTGTCAGGGGTAGCTTCTGCTTTCACCGATGTTGGGAACATTGACTTTGCTAGGTTATATAGATAGTAATCATATATATTCCTGTCTTGAATCGTTTGTCGTACTTGAGAAGGCAGGTCTTTAGCTGAAGGATGATCTTGGTTCGTGTTCAGATGTTGAACCGATACATCATTGCACCATCCTAAGAGTGTGCAAAGTGTTTCAACTGAACTTTCTAGAATTTCCGTAAATCCGACAAAGAACAATTCTGATAGGCGAGTCGTTATCAGATCGACGATTTGTGAATGAGAATAAACGTCAATATTTTGACGAGGTGTTGAGATTAACGTGGATACTTGGCAATTTGATGTAAGGAAGTACAGTTCCTTGCTACTGGCAAATTCCTCAAGCGAAAGGCTCGTAGCCACACGCACATGTTCAGGTACGCGATTTCGGGGCAGGCGTGCACTTTCCCGCCTGAGATAGTAATAGTATGAGATTATGCGCTCTATAGGATCTCTGAGAATTGTAATGGTTTTGGTGTTTTTGGGGAGAAGCATTCGATACTTATAGCCAAAATGTCCCCTCAACAAACGATATTTCTCGATTTCCCCCTGAGGGATCAATACAAGTTGTTCAGGCAGCATAGCAGGTGCAATTTCATCTGCACTATAATGGCGATCAAGAAAGTCAATGACTGAAGTTCCAGCAGTCTTTGGTATATGAATAAAAAACAGACAATCTTGCGTCGATTGATCCATTGAGATTTCCCTTTAGGATTGAATGATGAACAACGAATGGAAGCCATCACATCTGAAGCAAATATATATCGATGCACGCGGAACGCAATGGGACATATCAGAATTATTGGCATCACACTTGCCACATCAGATTGAGTGCCGATCTGTAGATGACTTATGGGACAAATACAAAGATCGACATTGGTGGTCGTACAACTATACAGGCACTATACATTCACTCGCGGAATTCATTGATACTCCACATTTACGGGAACTCTTGAGCATGTCATGTACACAGCTCAGAGCAAAGATTGTTTTCAAAAATACAGAAGCAGACCATATCTATCGAATAGCGGCAATGATTGTAGCGATTCGGGATATGGATTGGCAGGTTCCGCCTATTGTAATTGGACCTGACGGGGAAATTTGGGATGGTGGACATCGGCTTTGTGCTCTGAAATGGCTACAGATCCCGTTTGTAACTGCGATTATAGTAAGAAACGTTTCATTGTCGGGAGAAGCGCAAGCGGAATAATGTTTTTAATCAAAAATTTTGCAATGTAGCAATTTACCAAGTTCAACTTCGTCATCAATGCCCTCTTCTGGCGCTTGAAGCTGATCGGTGTTCAATTTCGCCTTTTGGCGTTCTTCCCGTTTCATGGCACTTTCACAGTCTTTGCAGATATGGCGGGCATGTCCCCGCCCGCCAAACTTCTCGTTTGCACGATGACGACCACAGATACGGCAGTAATGCCCTGCGACCTTCTTCTTACCTCTTGTCATTTCGTTCTCTGCTCGCTCAACCACTACAGTTCTCTATCCGCTTACAACGGATCACCGTCAGGAGCAGATAGAATTCGTGTGCATTCGTCTAAGGGACGGCATTCTGCAAATTGATCAACGCCCCACGCAGATCATCCCGTTCACGTCGAACTGCGTCAAGTTCTGTTTGAAACGAGTGGCGCAGGCGCTCAATTTGTGCCTTCAACCGTCGAATTTCTTGTGCCGCTGTGTCGCCGCTGGTAAGTGGATCGAGTTTTTGGGCGGCATTGACAGCTTCATAGCCTTTTTCGGTTAATCGCGTAGTGCGAGACCGACGGTTCGTTGCTGCCAGATAGCCCAGTTCTGTCAAGCGCGTCAAATGGTATTGGACGACCGAGGTAGAAGTTATGCTCACCCCGGTGCCAATCTCACGGATGGTTGGATAGAAACCATGCTGCTCAGAGTATTCATTCAGGAAGATCAGGATTGATCGCTGGCGTTTGCTTAACACGTTTTTCCTCATCGCTTCAGCCTATTCCATCATTATTGCAGGATTCAAACTTAGCACAAGCGTTCTCTGGCAAATGTCAGATAACTCGTATGAGACTCTATCGATCTACATACCGTATCCAGCGGTTTGACCGCATAGGTAGACCCTTCCATATGATGTATGCTTCAAATTAAACGCACAGGCTTTGCAGATATATCGAAGTCCCTCATATAGGGACTTCGAGGGTCTGGCACCAGCACGGCTGACTTATCGACTCAACTCGAGGGCAACGGGGATCCCTTCCGCATGAAAGAACAGTGTGAGCCGTTCAATCTCCGCTTTCCCGATGACACTTTTCGAGACGCGTATACCCCGTTCATCGATATACTCGAAGCTGAGCCGCTTGATCCCGCCCTGCCGTCCGACGACTTTGACCACCTGCGTGGCGCTTTTCAGCGGCGCGAGTGCCGCCTCCGCGTAAGCACGGTACTGTCCCACCGTGAATTGAAAAAAGTCGCTGTGCATTGTCCCGCGCCACTGCCCCATCACTGACGTTTCATCCGGTAACGACAGTAGGTCGTGCGCATGGTCGAGCAGTCGTACTTGTACGGCATCCTCAGTCGCGATGAACACGAGTAGCGGCGTGTGATTGAGCCGTTCCGCTGTGAAAACATCGCTCAGTTTGAAAAACTCGTCCACGTCCTTGCGTCCTGCGGTCACGATTTGAATTGTCATGATCTCACTCCTTCACTAATCACGTTTTGCAGCCATGCTTTCACCACGTTTTCGCCTGTCTGCTGGTAGAACTCATTCAGGTCTTTGCCGTTCGGCACCTGCACGCACTTGACTGCCCCGGAGAGCGCCGCCAACTGTGCCGCTGCCCCTGTCCCCGCTGCATCCGCATCCATGCAGGCAATTACGCGCGGTACGCCAAGCAGCGCCCCGTACCAATGGCGGTCGATGCGGGCATGGCTGGCACTGCCGATGGCTGCTGCTCGTGCGAAGTCCCCACTGACCTGCATGGCGATCAGCGCGTCGAATTCGCCTTCCGTGATGATGAGCGGCGTTCGCGGCAAAATACGATCCGCCAGATACAGGCAACCGCGTATGTTGCCACCGCTCACCTGCTGATAACGCTGCTCACCCGCCGCCCGGCGCACCTTGATCCCCCAAACGGTATCGTTAACGATCCACGGGATGAGAATGCCGCACGGCACGTTCAGCCCCTCGATCTCCCGCCATGCGGTTGGTGCGCCGGGGAGATATCCCAGTTGAGCGAGTTCGATGATTTTTTCGCTCAAACCGCGCTCCCAGACCAGATAACCCCACGCGCGCTGCCCTTCTGGCGACCACAAGCGTTCACGCGCCTTGTCGATGATACGCCGCGCCTTCGTCTGCCACTTCGCATCTGGTGGCTGTGCCATCGGTTCGGGTGCGCGGTGTGCAGTGTTCACGGTTTCGATATGCGGCAGATCGCCGTTTGTCAGTCGTTCGCACGCCTCATGAAAGGTGAGCTGGTGGTAGTGCTGCACCCACGCGATGGCATCACCGCCCGCGTGGCACTTGCCAAAACAGCGCCAGTGGTGGGCGTAGACCACCAGTGAATAGCCTTTGTGTTCGCTGTGCAGCGGACACTTGAATGCGGCATAGTCGCGTCCGCGAAAGCGCGGCTTGCCGAGGTCACGCTCGACGAGATGGCGCAGGTCGAGCTGCGCTTTGAGTTTCTCTACATCAATCATGTTGCTGACTTCCCCCAAATGAATTTCGTCAGTGCTGTGACGAAATGCCAAAATTCGGAATTCTGTCATTTCGTCATTTCGTCATCGCGGTGTCGAAATTGCTGTGCAGGGCAGTTTTCCCCTCAGCCTAGCGGCGAGTTTTCGTCACACACCCTCGAAAATCGTGTCATAGTCCTCGTTTTGAGGCGGGGAATTATGGCAAAGCCGCTATGACGAAATGATCGGGGTCGGTCGATAGCCTTTCGATGGACGACCCGCGCCTGTACCTTTGCGCTCGACCACCTCAATCACCCCATCCTCGACCAATGCCGCCAGTGTCGCGTCGATTTCTTTGCGCGACTTCACACCCGCACCACGCAGAATGTCCCGCGCTGACGGCGGACGTTCGCCATGGCGTGCGATGAAGTCCAACACCTTCTTCTCGTTCTTCACGTCCACACCAATGCTCAGTTCGTCGAGCAGCCGATGCACCGACGCACGGTACTCCTCAGCGAGCATCTGTCCGCGTACCCAGTGTGCTGTGGTGATGCGCGGCGCGTTGGGCATCCCCTCATCCGTCCAATCCATAATCGCCAAAATCAGCGCCAGCTTGAGTGCCATCGTTGAGAAGCGTCCGTAGTTGCCGCGCAGGCGGTCATCGAGGTTGCGGCGCGGATCGGTCATATCGTGCAGCGCAGCGTAATAGGCGTTGAAGTGGTCAAAGACTGCTGCTTCCATCGTCGCGCCGATGGCGGGATGCTTGACCGGTTCGTCCAGATCGTGGAGCGCGAACTCGTCCGGCGGCATCGGGAAGGCGTTGTACACCCGCAGCAATCGCGTTTTCAGGTCGGATGGAAACTCATGCGTGTCGAGATTGTGTCCATTCAGCACGCACTTGATTTCACGTTCCGTCGGGGTCAGGCACAGGAAGCGCGCCATCAAGCCGTCCTCCCACTCACCGTCGGTGATGTAACGTCCCAACCGTGCGGGCGTGGTCGCGCCGATCATCGCCAGTGCAGGGTTGTAGACGATCAGCTTGCCATCGCCACGCAATTCGCGTTCCAAGCGACGCGGCGCATCGAACATTTCCATCATCGTTTCGGTGTGTCCCTCCATGTACTTCTTCGGGATGAGCATCTTGCTCGCCTCATCGATCAGGATGCCGCGCTGACCGGCGAAGCGTGCCGCGAGGTCTTCGTTCTTGCGCTCGAACGGGAGCAGCTTGTCGTAGTTGGCAGGTTTTTCGCCCGCGAGCTTGGCGACCAGCATCTCCGGTGAAGTCGTCGCGGGTAGAAGCAGATGAGGCATCGTGTCGCGCACCATGTCGGTGATCGCGTTCAACCCGGTCGATTTGTGATAGTAGGTGGTCGGGGCGACCCACAGGTAGTACAGGTTCGGGTAGATGTCACCGAAGCCCAAGCGCAGCACGCAGCGCCGCGCTACCGCCAACCCGACCGCCCACAGCGGACCCGACTCCAGAAAGATACGCGGCGTCATTGGCGAGCGCTGGCTCAACCACGCGAGGCAGTCATGATGAAATGCGCCGACGGTTTCAGCAGAAGCACGCAGTTTGTCGGTGAGTTGCGCCGACTTGGGCAGCGGCGGTACATAGGCGTCCTCTGATGAATGACTCGAAGTCGGCACCGGGACGTTGGGATCGACGCGCAAGACCTGCGCGCTCAGTTCAGGATCACGGGTCAAAATCTGCTGCAAGATTGACCAGTGGGTGCGGTCGTGCTGCCAATCGAGGGACGCCAGCAGCGACTCCACCAGCGGACTGAGGATCAATCCGGCGGGAATATCCAGCATCGATACGGCACGCCGCAGTGCATACGCATCGTGTTCGGTCAGGTTCATGATGACAAGCTCCCAGGCAATACTGAATAGAACTCGTGCCAAAAAACACGGTTTAAGGTGGTAAATTCAGTTGCACATGGGGGCAGGCTGTGATACATTGTGAGTGTCGAGTTCACAACTGTATCCCATGCCGCCGCCCACGCGCCTCACCAGCAGTGGGCATTTCCTTTTCTAGGGCGGTGCTCGTGTGCGCTTCATCTCAAGTCCCTCCAAATTGTTGCCGCGCGGCAACAATTATTCATTCTTCAGATACCGCTCGGCTTCGCCAAGCAACTTTTGCATTGCCTGCAACCGTGCCCGCGCAATGCTGGCATCCCCTTCTTGACGCATCAGTGCCCGCGCTAACTCCTGCGGTGTCGTCGCGCTGATCGTCTGTGTCACCTTTGCCATTTTCGCAGCGGAAGGCGAAACGTCATCCATATTCTTTTCCTGATGTGCGGTGTCACCTTCACAGATTTCCTTGACCTGTTTGGCGGATAAGTTGAAGTCGATGATCTGGCGCACGATTTCCGCGTGATACTCCTGCGGTGTTGCAATCACGCAGCGCAGTTTGAATTCATCGATGGCGTGACGATCCGCGAGTTCAAGCGCTTCATCTGACAGGCGTAGTAGGTTCTTGATTCGGCTGAACTGGGTTCGTTCCATGCCGCCCATTGCACTGAGAATCACATCGGTGTACTCACGGCGGGCGCGTAGGTTGAGGTCGAGCGCCTGCCGGAAGAAGTCGTTGCCGACCGCGTATGCTGGAATCTCGTACCCATGCACCGTGAGCAGCAACAGAGCCGCCTGCCGCGCCAGTGCCACCGCTGTCAGACCAGAACGTGCGGTGTTCTCCTTTGCCTGACGAAAAACGGATGAGCGGTTTGCAGGAATGATGATGCATGGGATCATGCCGTCACCCGTGTAGCCGGGGATAAAGTCGCGCAGTAGCCACGTCGCCCAATAACGGCGTTCTCCCGTCTCGATACGGAATAAGCGCGTCACGCCCTGAGACACATCCACGACTGTGAGCGGATTCACCTGACCGTCATCCCGAATAGTCATCGCAAGATTAACCAGATCGCGCAGCAGTGTTTCTTCGGGAGATAGGTTGACTGCTGGTTCATCCTCACGCTCATCGTCGCCGTTCGGCAGCAATTCGAGCACGTTGTTAAACGGTCGTCCACGCTGACGAGCGGCAATCTGCACGATCTGCACCAGTTCGCGCAGCGCTTGCGTTGGGGTCACGCGGTTGTTGTGGAAATTCAGATGAATGCTCTCTGGTAGCACGCGACGCGGCTGCACCGGATCGGGGCGTACCATCTCCAGCAGGATACGCTCGACGCGAATCGAATTGTCCGTGAACGTCTGCGGCATATCACCCAGCAGGTCACCTGTCACCGATGCGAGCAGATCATCAATGCGCGATGTATTGTCATTATTCGCCCGTGCCATCATTCGCCGCCTTTGGATAGATAGCGGACGAGCGACGCGACGACCTGCATATACGCTTTGCTGGCTGACGAGCGTGGATCGTAGGTGAATAAGCTCTGATGATTCCGATGTGCGTAGGACACCGCTTCGTTTGACGGGATCACGCCAAGCAGCAACTTGCCCAAGACGGCGTGCCCTTTAAGCTCCGCCAGTAGGTGATTGTGACCACGCACACGGGTATCCATCTTCGTCACCAACAGACCGCTCACACGGAGATTGGGATGTCGCCAACCTTCACGAATGTCGTTGATCTTCTGAATGACGCTGGTGAGACCGACTGTTTCCAGATAGCGTGGCTCAACCGGGATGATCGCGTCCGTTGCGGCGATCAAGCCCATCTCGGTGAGCAGTGAGAACGAGGGACGAGTGTCGATAACGATTGCGCCATACTGGTTCGCGATCTTGCTCAACGGATCAGCGAGGCGATAGGGTGCACCTGCCACACCCATCAACTCGCGTTCTGCGCCTTCGAGCATAGGGGAAGCAGGGAGAACATGTAGGTTTTCATCCCACGTTGATTGCACGATGCAGTTCATCAACGTCTGCGGTGCATTCTGGCGTTCTGCCATCAGCACCGTGTACAGACTGTCATCCGCGCCGTAGTCCTTGCGACCGGTCGTGACCAGTGAGGCATGTCCCTGTGAATCGGTATCGACGATCAGCACGCGCGGATTGGGGGCATCAGCGCGGCGCAGCAGATTGACGATGCCAAACGCGATGTTGGTGGCGGATGTCGATTTACCGACACCCCCTTTGTGGTTGGTGAATACGAACGAACGAGTCATTGCCTTTTCCTCCCAGTAACCCAACAAACTGTCGAATTCGCTGTGGCTGGCAAGGACTTCTCGGAGGTGTGCTATAGTGACATCCGGGAGCCCCGCTGGCACGGGCAGCGAGCTTCAAGGGGAGTGGGGGAGGCGGCGACCTCTCCCTCTCACCGCAAAAGCCGATCTAGCTAAGGGTTGAGAGGCGCACGAGATGTGCGTGATAGGGGAATTGAATGCGTTGGATAAAAGTTGAGCGATTTAAGCTAGGGGATTGTTCGGAT
>JABWBO010000048.1 GCA_013360465.1 Anaerolineae bacterium
GACCTGTCTTTTCGGGTAGCCGGGTGTTTAAACACCCGGCGGATCACGCGACAAATGATGTCCGGGTTGCATCGATCGGTCGCTAACTTGCTACATATGCCAGACTGTTGTCGAAGGGGGTGTAATCGCTTTTGGGGGGGCGATCATCCTGGTCGATGCACCGCCGGAGAATAGAATTCTCCGGCTATCCCCAAAGGCGCATGAAACCGACTCAAAGTCGGTTCCGCAGGGGGGAGAGTCGCCAGAAGCAGCACGAGCGCCGCCGGCGAAACCTTCTTCCAGAGGGTTTTTCACGTCCTTGGGGATAGCCGGACATTTCTAACTGTCCGGCGGCGGACCACCACGTGCTTCCGCCCCCATTCACGAATGCACCAGCATATCCATTGGTGTTCCAGGCGAAATTGGATACTCTATATTGTGTTGAACGGACTCGGTAACATCTTCAGGTTAACCCTATGACGTTTTATCCAGGGCAGCACGTCGGCTCCTACAAGATTGTCGAGCTTCTGGGGCAGGGGGCGATGGCGACCGTCTACAAAGCCAAGCATGCCCTCCTCGACCGCTATGGCGCGCTCAAGGTGATGCATCAATTCCTGGTCAATGACCCGCACTTCATCGAAAGTTTCGAGCGCGAAGCCCAGATCATCGCCAAGCTCGATCACCCCAACATCGTGCCGGTCTTCGACTACGCCGACTACGAAGGCAATCGCTATCTGGTGATGAAATTCATCGAAGGCATCTCGCTGCAAACTGCCCTGGAAGACGGACCGATTGAGCTGGCGGATATCCGCCGCGTCGTCGCCGCAATGGCGAGCGCCCTGGATTACGCGCATGGGCAGGGGGTGATGCACCGCGATATCAAACCGTCCAACATCATGATCGACCGCCGGGGGACGCCCTATCTGGGCGATTTCGGATTGGCGCAGGCAATCGAGGATTCCGAGACGAGCGGGCGCATTGTCGGCACGCCGGCATATATCTCGCCGGAACAGGCGACGCCCGGTGAAGCCGTCGATGACCGCGCCGATCTCTACTCGCTGGGAGTCCTACTCTATCAACTGGTCGTCGGGCGCGTACCCTTCCGAGGCACATCCGTCGCCGAGATCATCCACAAGCACCGCGCCGAGCAGCCGCCTTTGCCCTCCTCGCTGAACCCGGAGACCCCCCGCAGCGTGGACGCCATGCTGCTGAAAGCGCTCGCCAAGAAACCGGATCACCGCTACGACACGGGCGAAGAGATGGTCGCGGCGTTCGAGGAAGCGCTGCGCTCCGCCGGCATTGATGCCCTCAACGCTTTCGAACGGCACAGTCTGAAGTTCTCGCTGGGTAAGCCCCGTCAGCGGCAGGCGGTGATTCCACGTGGACAGAACCTGCCCTCCAAGCAGGAGGAGCAGGATTCGCCCTCCGATAAGCCCGCCATCAACCGCCTGCCGGAAAAACAGGTCAGGCAGCGCGGGACCAAGCTGGACCTGGCGTTGATCGTCGCCTTTTTCCTGGCGCTGATCGTACTGATCCTCGTTTGGGTGTTGATCACCTTGAGCAACCAGGAAGCGCAGCGCACGCCGGCGACGGAACCTATCCCCACGCTGGCGGCTTTCCCGACCGAAGTTCCCGCCGATGTCGAGGCGACCCTGGAGACGACGGTCGAAGCGGGAAGCTGACGCCTGCTACGCCCCGAATTCGGCGGTCACACGTTCGACCACCTGGCGCAGCGTCTCGATGGGCTGCGCGCCGGAGACCAGATAGCGCCCGGCGAAGATCAGCGCCGGCACGCCGGTGATGCCGATCTGCTGCGCCAGCGTCACATCCTCGCTGACTGCTGCATCATAGCCGGGATCATCCAGTGCGGCGATGAAGACGCCGCCATCGATGCCGCTCGTCTCGGCAATGGCGCACAGCACAGTGCGGTCGGAGATGTCCTTCGCCTCATCCCAATAGGCGCGCGTGACCAGTTCATGGTAAACCGCCCCCAAGCCGTACGCCTCCGCCGCTTTTTCTCCGATCAGCGCGTCGCGGCTGTTGATGCCGAACGGACCGGAATGCACTTCGATCCCGTGCTGCTCGCGCATCATCTGGTTGAAGCGGGGGCGTCCGACCTGCTCGATATACTGCCGGTAGTCGTCGGGCAGGGGCGGCGCGCCGGCGGGGCGCAGTTCAAACGACCGCCAGCGCAAAACAATATCGTGGGTCTGCTGGAGCGCCCTCAGACTGAGGGCGACGGCGTAGCACCAGGGTCAGACGAAATCTGACCACACGTCGATCTGCACGCGCATGGCTGTTCCCGATCTATGAGGCGGCGCAAGCCTGCGCCGAAGCGTCCACACGTCCTGCGCTCGGCGCGAGCGGCAGCGTGAAACCGAACATGCTGCCTGCGCCGGGCTTACTTTCGAAATATACCCCACCGTCGTGGCGTTCGACGATATTCTTGACGAGGTGCAGTCCCAAGCCGGTCCCGCTGATGGCGGCGGTATCCTGCGTCTTGACCCGGTAGAACGGCTGGAACAGGCGCGCCTGCTCGCTTTCGGGGATGCCAAAGCCGGTATCGCTGACTTCGCAGCGCACCTTGTCCGCCTCGGCGATCACCTGAACGAAGACCCTGCCGCCTCTTGGCGTGTATTTGAGGGCGTTGGTGAGAAGGTTGCTGATCGCTTCCGAAAGCTCCAAGGCTTCACCGACGACAAAGACCGGCGTCCTGCCTATACTGCTCCTGAAGAGGACCCCGCGCTGTTCGGCTTCTGGTTTGAACTGCTCAACGACATCGCGGATCAAGTGGTCGAAGCGCACCGACTCCGACGGTTTCTCGCGCCGGGCATGAATGCGTTCCAGCGACAGCACATCGGTCGAAAGCCGCATCAGGCGGTCCAGACCGCGCGTGATGGCGTCGAAATACCCCTGCTGCGCTTCGTCCAGGCTGCCGTTCAGATCGCCGCGCAGCAGATCGACATAGCTGGAGATGACCGCAAGTGGACCGCGCATGTCGTGCGCAGCGATGCGAATCATATCGGTCTTAAGGTGTTCCAGATCGGTGACGTGGGCATAGAGCTTCTGAAGGGCGGAAAGCTGTTCCTGCGTGGTTCGCAGCAGGACAGCGTTGTCCAGCGAGATCGCCAGGCGGGCGGTCAGCAGCTGAATGAACTCGTAGACTTCCGCGCTGAAACGAACACTGCGCGCGGCTTCCAGGTTGAGTACGCCGATCACGCGGTCACGGGCGATCAGCGGCGCGACGATGTTCGCCTCCATGCCGCCCACATCGGCGATATAATCCGGGTCACGGCTGACATCGGCGCAGAACTGAGCGCGTCCGGTGCGCAGCGCCCGACCGATGATCCCTTCATTCAGGCTCAGTCTGCGCCCCTGGTCGCTTCCTCCAAAACCGGTCGAACGCACGATGTGAAGACCATTCTCTTCCAACAGAGCGATGAAACCGAGATCCGCCCGGCTGATCGCCATCGCCGCATTCAGTCCCACATTGAGGATAGCATTTGGGTCCAGATACCGGCTCAGCTCGCTGTCTACCTGCTGAAGCATCGAAAGCTGCTGAATGCTGGTGCGCAGCGCCCTTTCCAACTGGCGCTGTTCCGTCATGTCACGCAGAAAACCGCGATACCCCTGACCATGCCCATCGGCGTCACGGATGAGCGAGACGGACACGTCCAGATGGCGGATCACGCCGTCGCGGCAGCCCAGCGGCAGATCGACAGAACGGATGGCTCTGCCGTTCTGGCACATCGCTGTGAGGAGTCCCTTCAGGCGCGCCGACGTTGAAATGTCGAGATAGCTTGAATATTGATTGGACTGGGGATCGAGCAGTTCGGCACGCGAAAATCCGGTGATACGAGCCAGCGCTTCGTTGACGAACGTGAAGCGCCCGTGCAAATCGGTTTCAAAATAGCCATCGTCAATTTCGTCGAGGAAATGCGAGACCGTCTGTTCGGAATCGAGCAGCGCGGGCGGCGCTGGATTCTCTGCGTGGTTGCTGCTCACAAAACACCCTTCTAACAGCGGTAGAAGCCGACCGCAGGATGGCAGATTGGTTGCAGGGAGACCATTAAAAATATCTGCTCCACTATGAAGAATAACACGACTGCCAGGGGGTTCGTCAACAAATTTCATAAGATCAGTGCAAATTTCATACAATCGCCCGGCGAGGCATCGATACGCGAGACTCGCTCGCAGCCGCAGCCCTCTGCACGTGCTGAGTTCCATCCGTATCTACACCACCCGGTCAAGTTGTGGGACAATACAAGGTACAGGCTGAATGAAACCGTAGAAGGATTGACTTGATGGCAGAAACCTACGTCGTTACCGGAGGCGCAGGATTCATCGGTTCACACATCGCTGAACGTCTGCTCGCCGAGGGGCATCGCGTGCGCATTGTCGATAATTTCTCGACGGGCAAGCGCGAAAATCTCACAGCCCTCGGCGGCAGCCTGCAAGTTCACGCGATCAGCATCACCGATCTGGACGCGCTGCGCCAGGTCTTCTCTGGAGCGCAGTATGTCTTCCATCAGGCGGCACTACCCTCCGTCCCGCGCAGCATCGATGATCCCCTCACGACGCATCAGGTCAACGTGACCGGGACCCTCAACGTGCTGATCGCGGCGCGCGACGCCGGGGTCCGGCGCGTGGTCTATGCCGCCTCTTCGTCTGCTTATGGCGATGTTGAGCAGGAATACAAGACGGAGACGCTTTCGCCAAAACCGCTCTCGCCTTACGGGGTCAGCAAGCTGGCGGCGGAATACTACTGTCAGGTGTTCACGCATGTCTACGGTCTGGAAACGGCAGCGCTGCGCTATTTCAACGTCTTCGGTCCTCGCCAGGATGAGACGTCGCAGTACGCCGCCGTCATTCCCAAGTTCATCCACGCCATGATGTCGGGTCAGCCGCCGATGATCTACGGCGATGGCACACAGTCGCGCGATTTCACCTACATCGCCAACGTGGTGCATGGCAACCTGCTGGCGATGCACGCCCCCAGCGCGCCCGGTCAGGTGATGAACCTCGCCCTGGGCGGCAGCGTCAGCCTGCTGGACCTGGTCGCGCGGCTGAACCGGCTGCTCGGCACGAATTACGCGCCGATGCATACCCCGGCGCGCAAAGGCGACATCCTGCACTCGCGCGCCGACATTGAGAAAGCCATCGACCTGCTCGATTTCGCCCCGGTGGTCGATTTCGATACCGGACTGGCGCGAACAGTCGAGTGGTTCGGACAGCGCATGATGAAGTCCTAAGGAGATACGATGACCCTGGCACCCATTCGGGAAACATTTCTGCCATTCGCGCTGCCCGACATCGATCAGCGCGAGATCGACGCCGTGACCGAGGTCGTTGCATCCGGTTGGCTGACCACCGGACCGAAGACCGTCGAATTCGAGAAGCAGTTCGCGGCGTACCTGGGCGTCAAGCACGCGGTCGCCGTCAATTCCGCCACCGCCGCCATGCATCTGGCGCTGGAAGCCATCGGGCTTCAGCGCGATGACGAAGTGATCACATCGACCTTCACCTTCGCCGCCACCGCCGAGGTGGTGCGCTACTTCGACGCCAAGCCGGTCTTCGTCGATATACAGCGCGATGCCCTGAATATCGACCCGACGCTGATCGAAGCGGCGATCACCGAACACACGAAGGCGATCATCCCGGTCCATGTCGCCGGTCAGGCTGCCGACCTGGACGCCATTCACGCCGTCGCCCGGAAGTATAACCTTCGGGTGATCGACGACGCCGCGCACGCGCTGCCGACGTATTACAAAGGCAGGCTGGTCGGGGCGATCAGCGACCTGACCTCGTTCAGCTTCTACGCCACCAAGACGCTGGCGACCGGCGAGGGCGGCATGATCACCACCGACAACGACGAATGGGCGGATCGCTGCCGGGTGATGCGCCTGCACGGCATGAGCAAAGACGCCTGGAAGCGCTACACCGGTGAGGGCAGCTGGCGCTACGACATCATCGCGCCCGGTTTCAAGTACAACCTGACGGATATCGCCTCGGCGATGGGGCTGGTGCAGCTGAGCAAACTGGAAAGCATGTATACCCGCCGCGTCGAGATCGCCCGGACCTTCGACATCGCTTTTGAGGGGCATCCGGCGCTGATTCCACCGGCGCAGTCGCCCGACAGCACGCATCCCTACCACCTGTACATCCTGCGGCTGAACCTGGACGCGCTGACGATCAACCGCTCGCAGTTCATGGAACTGCTGCGTCAGGCGAATATCGGCGCCAGCGTCCACTGGATTCCCCTGCACATGCATTCCTACTACGTGCAGACCTACGGTTACAAGCCGGAAGATTTCCCGGTCGCCGCCGAAGAGGGGATGCGCTGTATCTCGCTGCCCATCTATTCCAGGATGTCCAACAGCGATGTCGAAGATGTCGTCACAGCCGTGCGCGACATCGCCGACCGGCATCTGGCGTAAGCGGAACGCGCCATGCTCAAGCGTCTTTTTGACGTAGTGGTCTCGCTGGCGGGGTTGATCGTCCTGTCGCCCATCCTGCTCATCCTCGCGCTGTGGGTGAAGCTGTCCTCCGAGGGACCGATCTTCTACCGTTCGACGCGGGTAGGGCGCGGCGGAACGGAGTTCAGGCTGCTGAAATTCCGCTCGATGGTGATCAATGCCGACAAGCTCGGTCCGGCGGTGACCGGCGCGCGCGACCCGCGCATCACATCCGTCGGGCGGGTGCTGCGGCGCACCAAACTGGACGAGCTGCCGCAGCTGTGGAACGTCCTGGTCGGGGAAATGAGCGTGGTCGGTCCGCGCCCGGAAGCGCCGAAATACGTCGCCTGCTACACGCCGGAACAGCGCGAGGTGCTGCGCGTGCGCCCCGGAATCACCAGCCCGGCGTCGGTCAAATATCGCAACGAAGAGGCGATCCTGACCGGCGACGACTGGGAGGCGCTGTACATCCGCGAGGTCATGCCGGCGAAGCTGGCAATCGACCTGGACTATGCCCGCAGCGCTTCGCTGCTGAAAGACATCCAGATCATCCTCCAGACCTTCCTGGCGCTGTTCAGGTAGGAGGCAGGTCGAGCAGGGCGCGCACGTCCTGCAGGAACCGAGAATAGGTGAAGCGCGCCGCAGCCTCGACGGCGCGTTTTGATTCTGTCTGCCAGCGCGCCGGGTCGACGGCATAGGCGCGGACGGCGGCGGCGAAGGCATCTGTGTCCTCCGCCGGAATCGCCATGCCGGTCTGAAACTCGGTGAGGTACTGCGGAATAGCGCTGACCGCCGAAGCCAGCGGCACGACGCCGTAAGCCATCGCCTCGCTGATCACCTTGGGCCAGCCTTCGCTGTTGGTCGGGAACAGCATCAGGTGGGCGCAGGCGTAAAACGGCGCGAGGTCGGTGCGCGCCAGCCAGCCGTGAAAAGTCACGCAGTCGTCCAGCGCCAGCGACGCCGCCAGCGCCTCCAGGTCAGGACGTTCCGGTCCATCGCCGATCAGGTCGAAGACGAACGGAACGCCCGCCTCCGCCAGCAGCGCCGCCGCGCGCAGACCGCGCTCGACCCCTTTAGCGCGTTCCAGGCGACCCACAAACAGCAGCCGAACCGGCGGTTCCAGCCGCTTGACGCCGGCGCTGATCCGGCTTTCCGCGAATTCCTCGTCAGTCAGGCAGGGGTTGATGAAGCTGTGGATGAACGGTGGGTCGCCCTGCCACTGCCCATTGACCGTCACCTGCCCGCGATGCCAGCCGCGTCGCAGCAGCCAGCGCTGAATACGGTAAGAACGGGCATCGGGCGCATCCGGCTTCCAGTTGCCGGCATACTTGATCCACCGTCTAGCGGGACGGCGCAGCAGCGACAGCAGCAGAATCGCCAGCAGCGCGATGTTGGCAGGGGCGCGCACATGCACCACATCCGCAGCGGCGATCTCGCGCAGCATGACGGTGGCATAGTGCGGATAGGCTGCCAGGATGCCGAACTTGGCGCGCAGCCCCGCGCCGCCGCTCGGCTTCAGGGGCACGAAGGTGACGTTTTCGGCTCCATAGGCAATCTCGCTCGCCGCCGCCTCGCCTTCGTGCAGCATGGCGATATGGCGCACCGATGTGAACAGGCTCGCCAGGGCGCTGATTTCCCGCACGGTGGGTCCCCATCCTACTGGAACCCCCTGCCGTTCATGATGTCCGGTGTGAGAGATGATGAGCAGTTTCATCGGCGCAGCAGCTCACGAAAGACACGATCATATTCGGCGGCGCGCTGCCGCCAGGTTTGTTCGGAAAGGGCGCGGGCACGAGCTTGTTCCCCCATCGTCCGCCGCAGCGGTTCGTCGTCCAGCAGGCGCAGGATGCCGCGCGCCGTGTCGTCGGGGTCTTCCGGGGCGACGGCGATGCCGGTGCTGCCATCTTCGACAGCTTCCACCAGCCCGGACTCGCGCGATACGACGGAAGGCGTTCCGCACATCGCCGCCTCGACGACCACGATGCCATACCCCTCGAAATCGCCATCGGCGGTGGTACGGCTGGTGATGACGAAGAGGTCGGCGGCGCTCATGGCGCAGATCACCTCCTCCTGGGGCTGGCGTCCCAGGAAGTGAACATGATCGCCCACGCCGAGCGATTCAGCGAGGGCGGCGTATTCGCTCTGTTTGCTGGGCAGACCGACGATCACATAGTGCGTGTTGGGATGAACGCGAAGCACCTGCGGCAGCGCCCGAATGACGATATCCTGTCCCTTGCGTGGGCTGACGTTACCGACCGTGACCAGCAGGCGCGCACCTTCCCAGCCGCGCTGCGCCCGGAAAGCGCGCACCGTCTCTGCCGAAACAGGCGCATAGCGCGTGTCATCCGCCCCGTTGGGGATGACCCATTCGGCGCGCGGGCGCACGCCGGAGCGGAGCATCCGCTGGCGGGTGAACTGGCTGACGCAGATGACGCCGGCGGCACGCGAGAAGGCGAGCGCCGTGAGCCGCTGATTCGCCGATGACCCCAGCGTGAATTCCGTGCCGTGACCAACCGCCGCCCAGGGTTTGCGCAGCACCGGAGCCAGCAGCGCCGCCAGCCAGACCGACCGTCTTCCGCTCGCCAGAATCAGGTCCGGCTGGAAGGTGCGAACCGCATCGATCACGACGCGCATTCGGTAGATCAGATCGCCGGCTGTTGATTCGACCGGACGGAGATGCCGGACCTTGAAGGGCTGTGCGGTGTTGAAGGCGGCGATCTCGTCGGCGTCGGCAGCATCCTGACGCGAGATCACTTCAACCTGCCAGCCCAGGTCCAGCAGCCGCAGCGCCAGCTGATAGGCGTGCGTGCCGATTCCGCCGGGACCCGGCGGGAATTCGCGGGATAGGATGAGAATGCGCATTCGGGATCAAGACTCGATTGTGATGGACAGAAGCACTTCAGCACGCTACAGTATAGCTGATCAAGGTGAAGTCATCCAACCAGGAACGAACGAGGCAATGGCAGCAAGCAGCTCGTCAGTCACACTCTGCACATTAACCCACGCCGACGTTCCGCAGATCAGCGCCATTCACATGCGCGCCTTTCCGCGCAGAGCGATGACCGCGCTGGGGAGCGAAGCGGTGGCGCGCTACTATGCCTGGCTGCTCGCTGAAGTCCACCCTCATGCCTACCGCATGGGGGCGTTTGACGGAGAACGGCTGCTCGGCTTCAACTTCGCCGGGCGCTACAACGGCGCGCTGTCCGGCTTTCTACAGCACAACCGCAATTTTCTGATCGCCAAAGTCGCCGCCCGCCCCTGGCTGCTGCTGACCAACGATCTGTTCCGCGCGCGTATCGCGCTGGCGCTGAGACTCCTGCGGCGGCGTCCCATGAAGCCCGCCGCCCAAAGGGCGATCACCCCGCCGCGAGAATTTGGCATCCTGGCTATCGCTGTCGATCCGACGGTGCAGGGCGGTGGGGTCGGCAGGCTGCTGATGCAGGATGCCGAGGCAGAGGCGCTGCGCCGAGGGGCGCGCGTCATGAACCTGTCGGTCGATCAGGATAACGCCCAGGCGATCCGCTTCTACGAACACGCCGGATGGTATAAGGTGATCGATGCAGCAGGCATGTGGGACGGCAACATGCTCAAGACGATTGCCCCGCCCGGTGATCCATCGCCCGGCTGAAGCGCTCAGCCCTTCACTTTTCCTGCCCCATATTTCTTGACCACCCCGCGCGCCACCACCATGCGGTGGACTTCCGACGCGCCGTCGTAAATGCGGAAGGCGCGCGCCGCCTGATACCAGGTACTCAAGGGGATATCGTGCGAGATGCCCAGCCCGCCGGTGATCTGAATCGCCCGATCCAGCACCCAGTTGACCGATTCCGCCACGTAGATCTTGCACATCGATGTCTCGGACCGCGCCTGATCGCCTTTTTCCAGCAGCCACGCCGCCTGCTGCATCATCAACCGCCCGGCGTGCAGTTCCAGCGCGCTGTCGGCAAGCATCCACTGCACCGCCTCATGCTCACTGAGGGTCTTGCCGAAGGCCTCTCGCTGCACGGCATAGGCGGTGGCGATCTCCAACGCGCGCTGAGCGATCCCCGTCCAGCGCATACAGTGCGTCAGCCGGGCCGGACCCAACCGCGCCTGGGTGAGGGCAAAACCCTGCCCGACCTCGCCCAGGATGGCGCTGGACGGCAGGCGCAGATCGCGAAAATAGATCTCGCCGTGCCCACCGGGGTTGTTGGCGTCCATGACCGGGATGCGCCGCGCCATCTCGATCCCCGGCGTGTCGAGGTCCGCCAGGAAGATCGTCGCCCCTTTCTGAGCCGGCAGGTCGGGGTTGGTGCGTGCCATGATCAGCAGGAACGCCGCCCCATCCGCGCCGGTGGTATACCACTTATGCCCGTTGATCACCCAGTCGTCGCCGTCCGGGTCGGCGCGGGTTTGCAGCATGGTCGGGTCGCTGCCCGCGCCGGGATGCGGCTCGGTCATGGCGAAGCCGGAGCGAATTACCCCCGCCGCCAGCGGTTCCAGGAAGCGCTGCCGCTGCTCGACGTTGGCGAACAGGTGCAGCAGGTGCATGTTGCCTTCATCCGGCGCGGCGCAGTTCAGCGCCAGCGGACCGAGCAGACTGCGCCCCGCCGCCTCGAAAATCGGGATGATCTCGCTGAGCGACAGCCCCAGCCCGCCCAGTTCGACGGGAAGCTGCGGCGCAAACACGCCGGCAGCTTTCGCTTTCGTCCGCAGTTCCGCCAGCGCCTCCGCCGGGATGCCGTCGGGGTTCTCGTGCATCTGTGATTCCAGCGGGATGACTTCGGTCTCGATGAACTGGCGCACGCGGGCAGTCAGCGCTTCGATGTGTGGAGGAAGGGAAAAATCCATGATGGCGAACTCTTTTCAGAATACGACAACCTAAAAAAAGAGGATGCTCGCACCTGCTGCGAACATCCTCAGAGTATACCGCTTTGCGTCGTCCTACAGGGTCGCGGTCAGGGTCTATGGCGCGGGGATCGTCTCGGCTTCCGACGCATCCAAATCCTGGAGCAGCCCCTGCCCTTCGCGCTCGCCCAGCCAGTTGATCGCCATCAGCGCGGCGGAGCAGCCCTGTCCCGCTGCCGTGATCGCCTGGCGGAAGCGGTCGTCGTGAATCTCGCCGCCGGCGAACACGCCGGGGACGCTGGTGGACATCATCTCGTCGATGACCACGTAGCCCTGCGGTCCCATCTCCAGCTTCCCGCCGAACAGGCTGCTGTTCGGGTCATAGCCGATGAAGATGAAGACGCCGTCCGTCTTGCGCTCGGTCGTCGCGTCGGTCTTGAGGTTGCGCAGAGTCACGCCGGTCACCCGCATATCTTCGCCCTTGATCGCATCGATCACCGTGTCGTAGAGGAAAGCGATCTTCGGGTTGCTGAAGGCGCGCGTTTGCAGAGCGACGCTGGCGCGCAGCTCGTCGCGCCGGTGTACGACCGTCACCTTTTCGGCGAACTTGGTCAGGAAGATGGCTTCCTGAAGCGCCGAATCGCCGCCGCCGACCACCAGGATGTCTTTGCCCCGGAAGAACCAACCGTCGCAGGTGGCGCACCAGCTCACGCCGCGCCCAGTGAACTCGGTCTCGCCGGGGACGTTGAGCCGCCGGGGGCTGGCGCCGATGGTCACGATGACCGAATCGGCGAGGTACTCGTGCCCATGCGTCTTGACGCGGAACGGGCTGCCCGACGCAAAATCGACCTCGGTCACCAGATCGTAATCGAAGACCGCGCCGAAGCGCTCCGCCTGAGCGCGCATCCGATCGGTCAGATCAGGCCCGGTGACACCTTCGGGGAAGCCAGGGAAGTTATCGACATCGTGAGTTGTGGCGATCTGCCCGCCGACCTGGTTGCCGGTGATGACGACAGTACTCAGCTGCGCGCGCGCCGTGTAGATGGCGGCAGTCAAGCCGGCAGGTCCCGATCCAATGATGACGACACGTACTCGTTTCATCTCTGCTTCATTCCTTACAATTCAGCATGATTCAGGTGTGGCATTTAATGCGGACGGCGTCACTCCGAAGCGACCAGCCCGCTGTTTTCGGCGACGATGATGGACAGCAGCGCCTGAAATTCCTCGTTGCATTCCAGGCAGCAGTCAAGATGCTGCTGCACTTCCGGCAGCAGTTCATTGACCGAAGCCCCCGCCGCGACGAGTTCGGCAAGGCGGTGAAAGTGGATGCTGCACGTTTCGCAGTCGATCGGGTTGTTATCTGCGTGCTGGTCGAAGATGCACGCGATCAGTTTGTGGAGCTGCTCATCCAAGATGTTAGTCTCACGGGTCGATGGTCCCTCAATCTATCACTCTGGACGCGCGGCAGCGGGTTTTCTTACAAAATCGATGGTCCGGCGGCGCACAAGTTCAGCGGTCTTCGAACAACCGCATCATATAATCCATCGACAACCCCTGCGACTCCAGGTGCGCGCGCAGTTTGCGACGGGCGTCATGGACGAGCTTGTAGAGGGCGTTGCGGTTGGTGCCCATGCGTTCGGCGACGACTTCCATCGGCACATTGTTCACGGCGACGGCGACCAAAGCCTGATACTGTCGGTCGGTCAGGGCTTCGTGGATGGACTCCTGAAGCCGAGTCAGGACTTCGCGCTGTTCGGTGGCGCGTTCCGGCAGAGGCAGCTTGTCGCCGCTGACCGGGTTGAGCGACAGCCACGCCGGTTCGCTTTCCGCCGTCAGCGCATCCAGGCTGAAATCGCGGTAGCGGGCGCGGCGCAGATCGCTGATGGCGACCCGCACGGCGACGCGCATCGCCCAGGTGGTGAACAGGCTGTCGCCGCGAAAGCTTTCCAGGTTCTCGATCACGCGCATCAGGGCGTCCTGCGCCATATCCTGCGCCATCTGGGTCACATCATGGTTGGAAAGCCCTGACAGGTCGCTGCGTTCGCGGCTGAGGTAGTAGAAAATGCCGCGCTGAAGCCGGCTGCGCAGGTCTTCCAGCGCCTCCGCCTGATCTGGCGTTTCGCCGCGCAGCGCCGCCAGCCATGCTTCATTGGTGCGTTCAGTGCGTTCGCTCATCGCGCTGCCGATCTACCCGACAGGAATGAAATAGACGGCAATCGCCAGTCGTCCCAGGCGAATCTCATCCCCGTCGCGCAGGATGCGCGGCTGATCGGGAATGAGGCGCTGCCCATTGAGAAACGTCCCGTTGACGCTGTCCTGATCCAGCAGGCTGAGCGCGTTGGACTCGCCCCGCTTGATCACCGCATGTCTGCGGGAAACCCCCAAAGATTCGGCGTTGTGGTCGGCAAGATCGACCTGCGGCGTTTCGCCGCTTGCCGGGTCGCGCCGTCCCAGCACCAGCATTTCGATCTCAGCAGGGTCGAAAGAGAATTCCGCGCCGCCGCTCGCCAGGCGCATCACCAGGCGCATCTTCTGATTGAAGCGCGCCGTACCCAGGCGTCCGCCCAGGAGTTCCTGAGATTCGCTCTCATCCAGCACCAGGGTGCTGTCGGCAAGGAAGTCATAGCCGCAGTAGGGACAAACGTCCGCCGAGTCGCTGACCTGGCGCGAGCATGAAGGGCATCTGTGCGAGGAGTCTGAGCCTGTCACATTCACGACAATTCGTAACGAAAGAAAAACCTGTTCACGCGCATCATTCTAACATACAACCCGGAAATTCATCGAAGTGAAGACTCCGAAAGAGTTCGTGTATAATGGTCTAGCGTCACACCTATGGATATGATCATCTGTGAGTCCCGAACCCACCTCGTCCTATTCACCCCATCCATTCATCGTTAGCCTGATGTCGGAGAGTCTTGAGCGTGAGCAGTAATAAGCCTTCGGATCCCAACGGCGCAAACAACAACAATTCGCCCTTCGCCGGGCGCAATATCCAGCGCATCTGGCTGGTTGTCGGCGTGGTGGTGCTGCTGCTGTTCCTGGTGATGTTTGCCCAACCCAATAATGCGCCGCGTGGCAATGCCATCTCACTCGACCGCCTGGCGGAAGAGATCAGACAGGGCGATGTCATCGCCATCATCGTGCGCGGCGGTAATGATGTCTTCGTCGAACTCAACAACGGCACCAGCGCCTACTACTACAAAGAACGCGAGACAGACCTGTTCAGCGCCCTGGAAAAATACGGCGTGAACAGCGAACAGCTCGCCAACATCCAGTTTTCTGAACGCCAGGGTGATAACACAACGGGCGTCCTTCTTCAACTGCTCATCGCGGTCGTGCCGACGCTGATCATCGTCTGGCTGCTGTGGCGCATGATGCGTTCAGTGCGCGGCAGCCAGGATCAGGCATTGAATTTCGGACGCAGCCGGGCGCGCGTCGTGCGCGACGTGGAGCGCCCCCAGGTGACCTTCTCCGATGTCGCCGGCGCAGATGAAGCCAAGCAGGAACTCGCCGAAGTGGTGGAATTCCTCAAAGAGCCCGAGAAGTTCATCCGCCTGGGCGCGCGCATTCCCAAAGGCGTGCTGATGGTCGGTCCCCCTGGGACGGGCAAGACGCTGATGGCGCGCGCCGTCGCCGGCGAAGCGGGCGTGCCGTTCTTCAGCATTTCCGGTTCGGAATTCGTCGAGATGTTCGTCGGCGTCGGAGCCAGCCGCGTCCGCGATCTGTTTGAGCGCGCTAAAGCCGAAGCGCCGGCTATCGTCTTCGTCGACGAAATCGACGCCGTCGGGCGGCACCGCGGCGCGGGGCTGGGCGGCGGTCACGACGAACGCGAACAGACCCTCAACCAGATTCTTGTGGAGATGGACGGCTTCGAGACGGGCACGAACATCATCATCATCGCCGCCACCAACCGACCGGACATCCTGGACCCGGCGCTGCTCCGTCCCGGTCGCTTCGACCGCAAGGTGATCATGGACGCCCCCGATCTGCGCGGTCGGCAGGACATCCTCAAGGTACACGCCAAGGGCAAACCGCTCGCCCCCGATGTCGATATGGAGGCGTTGGCGCGCATCACCCCCGGTTTCAGCGGCGCGGACCTGGAGAACCTGATCAACGAAGCGGCGATCCTGGCGGCGCGCCGCAACAAGAAGTCGATCAGTATGAGCGACATGCAGGACAGCATGGAGCGCGTCATCATGGGTCCTGAACGCAAGACCCGGCTGATCTCCGAGAAGGAGAAACACTCCATCGCCTATCACGAGGCAGGGCACGCCATCCTGCATCACATGCTGGAACACGCCGCGCCGGTGCAGAAAGTGACCATTGTCCCGCGCGGGCGCGCCGGCGGCTATGTGCTGGCGCTGCCCGACAGCGACATCTTCCTGCGCTCCCGCGAGGAGTTCGAAGATGAGCTGGTCGCCATCATGGGCGGGCGGGCTGCCGAGGAAATCGTCTTCAAGCACTTCACCACCGGGGCGAGCAGCGATCTTCAGCAGGCGACTCAGCGGGCGCGGGCGATGGTCACGCAGTACGGGATGAGCGAGCGGCTCGGACCGCGCGCCTTCGGCGGCGGATCGGGCGCGCTGTTCCTGGGGCGCGACCTGTACGAACAGCGCGACTACAGCGAACACGCCGCCGAGGAGATCGACACCGAGGTCAAGCGCATCCTGCAAAGCGCCTACGAGCGCGCCAAGCAGATCCTCACGGATCACCGTGACAAGCTGGAGAACATCGCCAGGGTGCTGATCGAGCAGGAGACGCTCGACCGGCATGGCTTCGAAGAGATGATGGGCGTGGAAAAAGCCAGACCATTCGGCGGCGGCGCGGCGGCGGCGATGACCGACATCGACGGCGGCGCATCCGCCTGAGCCTGAAACATGCAGAGCATCGCCCCCGGACCCTCGTCTCTTGCGAAGCTGTTGGAGAAGGGTCCGGGGGCGATTTGTTACCTCACCCTGCCGAGCAGGTCGAAGCGGGTCGGACCAAAAGACACGTTGACCCTGCCCTCGATGGACAGATAATCGCCCGCGAAGCGGCAGGGCAGCGTGTAGAAGAACGGCGTGTCGGTGAAGCGCATGGTGAGCAGCAGCGTGTCATCGGCGGACCACACGGCGCTGGCGGCGACTCCTCCTTCGAAGCCGAGCAGCGCACTCGCCCCCTCGCACCAGACACCCGCCCCGCATCGAATCGGAAAAGCGTCCGCGCCGCGCAAGAACGTCACCTCCCAGTCCTGATCGACCGCTTCGAAGCGCAGCGCGTCGAACCCTCTCTCGTTGGCTGCCAGGGCGTAAGTCCTGCCGGAGATCGCCGCCGCCAGGGTGGACGACGCCTCACCCTGCGGCGGGGTCAGCTTCAGGCATGACAGCGTACCGTGCAGCGCCTCGTGCGCGGCGGGGTCCGGCGGCAGCGGCTCGCCGTTCAGCGCCGGCAGCAGGATGTCCCAGACCAGGTTCAGCACCGGCTGCATTTCGGCGACGCCGGCGGTGATCGCCAGGACGGCGTCCTGTTCCGACAGGATGACGCAGAACTGACCGAATGCGCCATCCCCCCGGTAGCTGTTGTGACGGCAGCGCCAGAACTGATAGCCGTAACCCTGTTCCCAGTCGCTTTCCGGGCTGCTGCCGTTGGCGATCTGCGGCAAGGAAGCTTCGCGCACCCAGGCTTCCGGCACGATCTGCCGCCCTTCCCATCTGCCCTTCTGCAAATAGAGCTGACCGAAACAGGCGATGTCTTCGGTGGTGATGCTCAAACCCCATCCGCCAGTATGAATGCCCTGCGGCGAAAGCTCCCAGGTCGCCCCGGTGATGCCCAACGGCTGCATCAGGCGCGGCTCCAGGTAGTCGAGCAGGCGCATACCGGTGATCTGCTGCAAGATCGCCGAAAGCATGAACGTCGCGCCGCTGTTGTAGACGAAGTGCGTCCCCGGTACGCGCTCGATGGGGCGTTCCAGAAACTCGCTGATCCAGTCGCCGTCCGGGCGCTGGCGCATGAGAAACGTCGGGTCTTCGATATGCCCGGTGGACATCGAGAGCAGATGCCGCACCTGCATCGCCTTCAGGGTATCGCTCGCCGTCTTCGGCGCCTGATCAGGGAAGAACGAAATGACGGGATCGTCCGGCGAAAGGCGCCCTTCGGCGACCGCCAGACCGACGGCGGTCGAGGTGAAGCTCTTGCTCAGCGAAAACAGCATGTGCGGGCGCTCCGCGCGGTAAGGCGACCACCAGCCTTCGGCGGCAACGCTGCCATGCCGCATCAGCATCAGACTGTGCAGCTCGTGAATCTGACTGTCCGCCGCTTCGATGAAGGTCTGTATCGTCCGGGAAGGGATGCCCAACGCTTCAGGCGCGCTGCGCTCCAGCCGCTGTCCCATGTCTCCTGCTCCTTATCCAAATACGCGCCGGCAAAGGCGCACGACGGCGATTGTACCCCGCCTGCCGCCGCGCCGCCGCGAAAATTGACAGTTTTTCCCGCCTTCTCTATACTCGCAGATGTCTCACCTACGGAGATCAATCCTTGCCCCGTCTGCTGATCCTCCTCCTGATGTTGTGCGCTTTCGTCGTGCCGGTCTCCGCGCAGACACGCCCTGCGCAGGTGGGCGATCCGCCGGTGCTGTCGCGCATTGAGGTCACGCCTCCGAACGCCTTCGGTCTGGTGACCCTCAGCGGGTCGGCGGGCGCGGTCTTCCCGAATGCCTATGTCGCCGTGCGCAACCTCTTCAGCGGCGTCACCGTCTACACGCGGGCGGGGATCACCGGAGGGTTCACGGCGCAGGTCGAGGGCACGGTCGAGACACCCTACTGGATCAGTCCGGCGGAGATCGAAACGCCGCGCGACGCACGCGGACTCCCTGGTTCCCTGCCCGGCGGCCCGGGCGCGATCCTGATGCCGAACACGGCAGGGGTCAATGCCGCGCCGGATGCGGTCATCGCCATCGCCCTGGATGGCAGTGTCTCCGACTGGGCGCGCTACCCCGACTCGATGCTGATCGAAACCGAATCGCGGCGCATCCTGGCGCTGCGCAACAGCGAGTCGCTGTACATCGCCATCGACGGCGCGGACAGCCTGCCGCGCGATGCCCAGATCGAAATCGAGCTGATCATCGACAGCATCGTCTACGCGCTGCGCTTCGACCCGCGCGCCAACGCGCCGGCGTCCATCAGCCGGCTCAACCCGAATCAGCGCGAGCTGGGCACAGCGCCGGTCAGCGCCGTGCGCGAAAGCGCCGTCGAGGCGCGTATCCCGCTGCGCTTCACCGACCGCGCCGATGCGGTGCAGCTGACGGCGGTGCGTTGGCTCAACGCCGAAGGCGCGGCGCAGATCGAGGACGCCGCTGCCAGCCCGATCCCTGTTGTGGACGAGCGCGACGGCATCGTCCGCACCGATTCGCGCCTTTCCCCTGCCGCTCCCGCCTTCGCCATCGGCGGCGCGGCGGCGCTTGCCGAGGAACGCCTGACCTGGATCGGGAGCGGACGCTTCAGCAGTGTCGAAGCGAACCCCGGCGAGACCTGGAGCGTCGAGATCGACGTTGCCCTGACCGGCTTCGATCTGCCGGCAGACGCGCGCATCGTCTCTGAAATGGTCTTCCTGCCCGTCGCACAAGTGGAGCCGGACGGGGAGATCGCCGAAGCGGTCAGCGGCGAGACGACCAACAACGGTTGGTCAGATCGGCTCACCGCCGGCGGTCTGCCCATCGATGGACAGGCGAGCGCCGTCGCCTTCGCCCACGCCGAGGCGCAGGCGAGCGCTATCGTCCGTCGTGAAGACGACACCCTGATACCGCTCGATTTCAGCGCCGCCATCCCGCGCCGCCTCCCCGCCGGTCTGTACGTGCCGGCGCTGCGCAGCCAAATGCAGTGGTCCGGCGGCGCGCTGCGCTGGGACCAGCCTGACACGGCGCTGCTGACGCGCCTGCCGGTCGTCGTCAATGTCGGCGGCGTCGAAACAGCGCGGCTGCCGATGGCGCTCTTCATCGACGACGCCAGCGACGGCAGCCGGGGTATCCTACCGGGCGAAGATGCCGCGCGCTCAGCCCTTTCCAACCGGGTGCGCACCAACAGCCCGACGCTCATCCTGCCGCCCTACACCAACACCGCGCCGCGCCGCCCCATCCTCTATGCGCTCGAACCCTATCTGCCGAACGTCCTGGTCAACCGCTTCGACGTTTCGGCTGCGCCGTTCATCCCGTTTGAACTGCCGGGCGGGCGGCTGATGGGACGGGTGCGCGACCCTGATGGGCGAATTGATGACCTGGGCGCAGCGCCGTTCTTGCAGAATCAGCTTTCGACCGGCGAGTATGACGAAAGCGCGCTCTTTGGCAGCGCCGCGCCGGTCGATACCTACCGCCTGACCACGCTAGAACCGCGCTTCAACGAGTACAGCTTCGACCGGTACGGCGAATACGTCATCACCCTCGATGCCGAGATCGGCGACGTGTGGGGCAACACCTACAGCGGCGGCGGTGAGTACCATGTGCTGGTCGCCGAGCTGCTGGACCTGACCCCCGGCGTGCTGTCGGGTGCGCCGTTCAGCGTGGGCGATGTCTTCAACCCCGGCTTGCGCCTTGCCCCGGCTTTCCCGGCGGATGTGCGCGTGACCATTCGGGTGTACCCGCTGGATGGATCGCCGGTGATTGAGCAGATGCTGACGGGACAGGCGGATCGCAGCGGGGTGTTTCTGCCCGGCGAGATGCCGCTGATCTTCCAGAAGCCCGGCGAATACGTGATCGACTACGAAGCCCGTTACATGGCGGCGGACGGCAGCCTGTGGGCGGCGAGCCTGCGCAGTGTCGGGGTGGTCGCCGCGCGTGAGTCGGCGCTGCAGGCGATGGGACGGCGGGGGGTTGACAGGGTGGACGATCTATCTACCGCCTTCGAACCTGCCTGGTTCGACCTGGCGCGCTATGCTGAAATCGGCGCGTTCGACGACGAGGACGCGATGCTCACCTATCCCTATCACAGCGGCGATGTGGCATGGGTGGACGACGGCGCATCCGGCGATCTGCGCCCGGCGCTCAGCCTGTTCGACGGCGGCGGCGCTTATGCAGCAATGCTGCGCAGCCAGGGCGCGAGTCTGGCGCTCACGGAAGACCCTGCGCAGATCGCGCGGGGGATCGCGCGGCAGGAAATGCCCGTTGCGCCGGAAGACAGCGCCATCTACGTGAGCGCCGTCCGTCCTAACGTCACCGTGCGCCAGTTCATCAGTCAGGGTGCAGGCGTCGGACTGGCAGGGCTGGAGACCGCCTGGAACAACGATGACCCGCTCAACCGGCAGATCGGCGCGGGCATCGACGGCGCGCTGCCCGATGACCTGATCTTTCTGTTCGGCGGCGTGGTGACGCGACCGGCTGAAGACGAACCGGCGGCGTCCGGCTATGCGGCGGCGGCGGTGGTGATCGACCCTGCCGATGATCTCGGCGAGCGCGTCTACCCGCCAGGGCGCGGGCGCGATGGCGGCGGCGATGGCGGCGCGCTGCTGACCTTCAACGATCTCGATTATGATGCCGTCCTTGTGCCGACCAGTCTGCAGCCCGGCGACGTGCTGGACACCGGCGCGCCGTTCCTGTTTGCCGGTCAGCTTGCGCCGACTCTGCCCATGCAGGTGCGCGTCACTTATACCAAGCCGTCCGGCGTGACGGTGACGGTTGAGGGGACGGCGAATGCCTTCGGCGCGTTTTACGACGCCACTCACCTGCAGGTCGCCGACGAGTCGGGGGTCTGGTCCGCCCAGGTCGAAATCATCTACCAGAGGCGCACCTCGGCGGGCGTGGTCGCCGCGCCGGGACTGAGCGGCGGAATCGCCGGTATTGCCGAGGGGCGCTTCAGCTTCTACGTCCTGCCGACGGACTCTGAGCCGCTGCCCTGGAACAGCGCCCTGACCGACTCGGTGATCGCCATCGGACTGCCCTACAATTTCAACTTCACCCTGCCACCCGGCTGGACGGATATTCGAGCAACCTTCACCATGACCACGCCGGGATACGTCCTTCAGGCGGAACCGCTGCGGGTCAGCGGGCGCAGTTTCAGCTATCAGTACATCGCGCCTGCCCTGGGGCGAGACATCTCGATCCTGGAGAGGGATGCGCGCACCAGCGGCAGCTGGGTATCGGATGTGCGCACGCTGACGTTCGTCGCGACCGGAACGGACGAGACCGGCAGCCCGGCGATTCGCGCGCGGACTTTTACCCTGCTGCATGATCGTCTGGTGACCTATCGATGAACGCTCAGCCGTCAGTGCCGCCTATCCGGCGTTCAGCCCTTCGCGGCGCGCGTGCGCTGCTCTTCCTGGGATTCCTGCTGTTCGGGCTGATGCTGCTGGTGCTGCCCGCGCCGGCGGCGACGCGCGCCCAAACCGACGCCACGCCGACTCCGCTGCCGCTGTACGCGCTGCCAGATGCGCGCATCAACCGGGCATTCAGCAGCAGCACCCTCGCCCTGGCAGCCGATGGACGCACATTGGTCGCGGCGAACATGATCAACGATTCGGCGACCCTGTTCATCCCGGCGTTCGATCAGATCATCGCCGAAATCCCCGTAGGACGAGACCCGCGCAGCGCGGCGATCACCCCGGACAGCACCCGCGCCCTGATCGCCAATCGACTGGACAGCAGCCTTTCGGTGATCGACATCAGCGCCCGCGCCGTCGTCGCGACTATCCCCCTGGGCGGGCTGTGGGCGTACGGCGTCGTCGGGACGGACGACACCGCCTATGTCTCGCTGATGGGCAGCGATCAGATCGCCGTCGTCGATCTGCGCAGCAGCAGCGTGCGCTCCCTGATCGATGTGCCCGATGCGCCCGCCGGGCTGGCGCTGTGGGGCGATTTCCTCTACGTCACGCACTTTTGGACCGGCGAAGTCAGCCTGGTCTATCTGCCGCGCGCGCGCACCTTTGAGACCGTTTCGACCGGCGTCGATACTGCGCTGTTTCAGTCGATTGAACTGGACATCACGCGCGGCATCGCCTATCTGCCGCAGACCCGCCTGAATTACGGCAGCCCGGCGCTCACCTTCGATACCACAGCGCTGCCGGTGGTCAACGTCGTCGGGCTGCGCGACCTCACCCTGACCCGCCCCGCCCGCATCGCCCTGGACACGGCGGATCAGCCGGTGAATATGCCTTTCGCCGTCGCCCTGGATCGCTTCGCCCAGCGGCTTTACGTCGCCAATGCCGGCAGCGACAGTATTTCGGTCATCGACCTCAATACCGGGCGAGCGCGGGCGCACATCCCCGTCGGCGCGAACCCGCGCGGGCTGCTGCTCAACCGTGATAATACGCTGCTCTATGTACATAATGCGCTGGATGGAACCGTCACGACCATCGATACGCGCTTGCTTCAGCCCATACAGGTGCTGCCGATCATCGATCTGCGGCTGTCGCTGGACGTGCTGCTCGGCGCGCAGCTTTTCCACGGCGCGACCGACCCGCGTCTGAGCGCCGACGGTTGGGTGAGCTGCGCCACCTGTCACTTCGATGGCATGTCCGACGGCAGGGTGTGGGTCGGCTTCCCCGAAGGCGCGCGCAACACGCCGCTGCTCTACCAGCTTCCCGAAACGGTCCCCTACAACTGGACCGGTTCATGGGATGAACTCGCCGACGTAGAACACAAGGTCCGCAGCCTGCAAGCCGGTTCCGGGCTGCTGGACTCAGCGCCGCTGCCGGAGCCGTCTGGCGAGACGCTGGCAGGGCAGTCGCCCGATCTCGACCTGCTGACCAATTACCTCCGCAGTTTGCAGCCCCCGGCGGCGACTCCTTCGGTCTCGCCGCAGCCCTTCGCGCGCGGACGAGAGGTCTTCGCCGAACAGGAGTGCGCCGCCTGTCATGTCGGACCCGCCGGGACCGATTTGCAGGGGCACGATGTCGGAACCGGCGGGAGGTTCGATACGCCGTCGCTGCGCTGGTTGTGGCTGAGCGCGCCCTATTTTCATGACGGTTCCGCCGTCATTCTGCGGCAGGTGTTCGAACTGCCGAGCGCGCACCAGCTGATCTACAGCGTGCCGCCGGAGGATATCGACGCCCTGGTGATCTTCCTGCAAGCCTTCCTCAACGAGTGATCCGCCGCGCAGCGAGCGTGAAGTGCAGACCAGGGGGCATCAGAGGATTTCCCCCCCAACCCCGTTCTTGCTCTATAATCAAGCATAGATGAGTTCAAGGAGATCGGCTGTGACCCGTTCTCAGTTGAGTCAGTCTCGGTTCATCGTCGGCATCCTCCTGCTGCTGGGAGCAGTTCTGATGTTTGTGTTCGCGCAGGGAACCCTCACGACCGCCGGCGCGGTCGCTTTCGCCCTACTCGGTCTGGTAAGCGTCGCCATCTCCAGGCGGGACTAGAGGGTGTTTGAAAATTGCCCTTGGTAGGGGCGCGTCGCGACGCGCCCGCCGTAACCGTGACGATCTTTTCAGGCAGCGCGGGCGGCTCGCGAGCCGCCCCTACGAGAGCGTTGATGAATTATCAAACACGCTCTCGAGGCTGTTATGAACTTCTGCGGCAGGAGTTCCCCTCACCCCAAGGCGAGCCTTGCTCGCCCCCCCTCCCACGCGCGCGGGGCGAGGGGACCTGACTCCCCCTTCTCCCCGTTTTTGTGGGAGAAGGGGCTGGGGGGTTGAGAGGAGAAAAGTTCATAACAGGTTATAGCGCCGGACGGCATCAGGACTCGCTGTCGCCCTTCATAGAGGAGAATTCCATTTCAAATGAGGCAAAAATGTCTGTAGTTCGCCAGGAGGCGCATCGTACAGGGCGCATTGGCTGGCTGCGCGCTGCCGTCCTGGGCGCGAATGATGGCATCGTCTCGACCGCCAGTCTGGTTGTCGGAGTCGCAGCGGCAAGCGCAGCGCGCGGCGATGTACTCATTGCCGGGGTCGCCGGCTTGGTCGCAGGAGCCATGTCGATGGCTGCCGGCGAGTACGTGTCGGTCAGCTCGCAAGCGGATACGGAACAGGCGGAGCTGGCGCGCGAACGCCAGGAGCTGGCGACTGATGGAGACTATGAACTTGCCGAGCTGACCGCCATCTACGTTGCGCGCGGACTTGAGCCGGCTTTAGCGAGACAAGTCGCCGAGCAGCTGACAGCGCACAACGCGCTGGAGACCCACGCCCGCGAAGAACTGGGGATTTCCGAGGTGATGAGCGCCCGCCCTGTTCAGGCAGCCTTTGCTTCGGCGGCATCCTTCGCCGTCGGCGCGGCGATGCCCCTGCTGACGGTGTTTCTCGCGCCGGAGACCGCACTGGTCCCCGCCGTGATCGCCACTTCGCTGGTCTTTCTCGCTCTGTTGGGCTACCTCTCGGCGTGGATCGGCGGCTCTTCCACGATCAAGGCGAGCGTCCGCGTGACTTTCTGGGGCGCGCTGGCGATGGCTGCCACCGCGGTCGTCGGGTCGCTGTTCGGCACAACGGTGGCATAGCCGGGCGGCGAGGCGCTGTGTGGACAGTCACTCACTCCTTCTGCGCAGTTTGTTCAGCGGCGAAGCGAACGGAGTAAAGACCTTTTACTGCGTCAGGAAATGTAAGCTGCGTAAGACGTTTCGGGCTTCATGAAGAAACTGCCGATAGGCTGGAACGACTCGCAGACGGTCCAGGTTGATTTCTTCAGCCAGTCTCGGAAAGACCTCGCGCGGCAGTGGGCTGCGGCGAGGACGGGAATTTCGCAGCGCCGCCTCGAAAATCTGCTTTGGATGCTCAATCCTTTCCACCTTATCGGGTTTTTGCGAAAACCTGGCTTCATCGAGCGATTGCTTTGTACCGACTGCCGCACGAAATGCCTCGAAATCCGCCAATACCCAGGCTTCCGTCATGCGCACCGGGATGACCGGGATGATCACGTCGATCAACGCTGCCCCCTGACGCCGAGCATCTTCAACAGCTTTTACGCTCGGGTCGAACTTTCGAGCGCGTATACTGTCTGGAGAAGGCGCATCGGCGTCCAGGTGGCAGATCAGAAGATGGTAGCCATAGGCTTGCCGGGCGACGCTTACCACCTGGTCCAAAAAAGTATCTGCGCCGCGTTCCGGCAGCACCGCCTCTGAATAGATGTCCATACCGGGCAGCAACTCCACGAAGGTGCGGCGGAGCAGCGGCAGGAGGAAGTCGCGCTCTGTCGGTCCCTCGCCAAATAAGCCGAATACGAAGGATGTCTGAGCCACGCCCTATTCACCCATCCCGACAACTTCAAGCCGCTCGCGCTCCGTCGGCGCATCCAGATAACGGTCGAGCTGATGTCGCGTGAAGTATGCCAGCGGTCTATCTGATTCCGGCAGCAGTTCCGGTCGCGAAGTGACAGGCATCATGCGTGTGACACGTCGCTTGCCGCCGGGCATGTAGACCATCAGGATCGCTTTGTCTTCGACGCAGGCGGCGACCCTGGGCGAGTGCGTGTTGATGAGGACCTGCCTGGGCAGCGGCATCTCCTCCGGCGCATCGCTGAAATCCGTCGCCATGCTCCTGAGGAGGTCGATGATCACGGGGATGCGATCGGGATGGACGCCATTTTCTGGTTCCTCAAGGCAGATCACGCCTCGGCGGCGAGGATCATTGCGAAGCACGGCGAGGGTCAGAATCCGCAGCGTGCCATCGGAGAGTACCCTGGAAGAGTATTCCTGCTGATCGGTCATCTCTGCCGAGATCAGGTACTTGCGCTCTTCCGGCACAATCTCGACTCCAACTCGCTTGATTCCAGGGACAGCGCCAGCAGTTGTCAAAGAAACGTCGTTGAGCGCAGATTCAGCTTCACTTGCCATACGATGAAGGACGGTGGCAAGGTTTGAGCCATCCGACAGCATCTCCTCGGAAGCATAAATATCGCTCGGCGCTCTCAGCGCCTCGGGATTGATCTGAAGGAATTGCCATTCCGAAATCGCACGCTTCACCGCCAGGGCGGTTGGATATTCGACGCTGCTGATGGTGCTGAGCACCGTTCTGGCAGCAGATTGGAAGTTGATCTGCTGTTTTCGTCCGCTGCGTCCGTCCTGATGTACATAGATGCGATCTCTGGAATCAGCGATGGAGATATATGGCGTTCGGCGTCCACGAATGATCCATGATTTTCGATGCTTGGCAGGGATGGCGTCTCTGAACCAGCGGTCATCATCTTCGGTGATGGCATTCAGCGACTCGTGAGAGACGTGCAACCGTCCCAGTCCGTTGTCCTCACGCCGCAGAATGCGCAGTTCGTATCGGACGCGCGTCGCCGAGACTTCCTCCTCGTTTCCGAAGGAGTCTCTCACCGTCCGGGGCAGCAGCAGCTCGACGGCGAAGCGCATTTCTGTAGAAAGTGTTCCGTCACCAAAACGGGGAAACTGCTCCTCAACGCTGCCGCGGCTGTGGCGAAACGCTTCATAGAGCGAATTCTCGTGGACCAGATGCGAGAGCAGGGTGATGGCATCGAATAAATTCGATTTGCCGACGCCGTTCGGACCGATCAAGACCTGAAACGGCTTGAGATCGACCGAGAAATTGTGAAACGACTTGAAGCCGTCAATTTCAATGCGCGTGATCATCGTCTCCCCCCTCTCGCCGTCTCGACCTATCCCCTACTTCGTCATTTCGCTGCGCACGGTGTCGAGCAGCGCCTCCGCCTTCATCTGACCAAGCGAGTAGCACGGTCCGCCCAACCGGTCGGCGAGCTTCTGCGCCAATCCCTGGTCGAACGCCTGATGCTCCATGTTGATCACCACCGTCTTGATGTGTTCGTAACGGAACTGATCGGCGATGCGGTGCGCTTCTTCCTGAGGCGGCATATCGCCGAGGGAGACGTTGCCCGCGCCGTCGGTCAGGATCAGCACCAGCGGGATGATGTCCGGGTGTACCGTCTTCTCCCGCTGCACGCACTCGAAGGACAGCATCAGCCCTGCCGAAAGCGGCGTCTTGCCGCCGACCGGGATGACCTGAAGCGCCTGTTTCGCCAGCGTGACCGAGTTGGTCGGCGGCAGCACCATCTGCGCGCGATCCTTCTGGAAGACCACCAGCCCCACCCGGTCGCGCCGCTGATAGGCGTCGGTCAGCAGCGACATGATCGCGCCCTTGGTGGCGCTCATGCGCTCGCTGACCGCCATGCTCCACGAAGCATCAACGACAAACAGGATCAGGTTGGCGGTGCGGCGCACGCGCACCTTGCGCTGAAGATCGCGCCGCTGAATGGCATAAGCCATGCCGCTGGCGCGCTTGATCGACTCGCGGGCGCGCTGGAAGGGCGCGGCGGCGCGGATGGTGGCGTCGAAGGCGATATCGGTCGGGCGTTCGCCGCCGACCGGGCGCGCCTTGATGTAGCGTCCGCGCTTGCGGTCGGTATGCGTGCGGCTGCGCCGACCCGCCTGACGGCGGGTCATCTGATCCAGAGTGGTTTGCAGCTTGCGGGGGACGAATTCCCTGCCCGTCTCGACCTTTTTGCCCCCTTCCCACCAATACGCATCGCGGTTGTCGAAGATGTTCTGCGGGCTGGGGTCCGTCTGACCGAGATCCGGCGTCTTGTCGTCGCTAATCGTGGCTACGGAAGGGCTTTTTTTTTGACCGCTTCCTGTTCGCCCTCGCTGGAGCGCTGATCGGCTTCGTCGCCTTCGCCCCATTCCGACTGCACCTGCTGCATCTGCTTGTCCACCTCTGCCATGCTCATCTGAGCGTCGGCGAACGGACCGCGCTTCAAGCGGTGCGGCACGGTGAGTTCAAAGGCGAGCCGGATATCTTCCGGTTGGATGCGGCTGCGTCCCGCCAGGGCGGCGTTGGCGCGCGCCGTCTTGAGGATGACCAGATCAGCGCGATGTCCGTCGATCTTGAGCGCGCTGGTGAGGGTGGCGATCATGTAGAGATCGCGCCTGCCATATTCGACCGCATCGACGATCTCGCGGGCAGAGGCGATGGCGCTGCCGAGCTTTTCCTCTTCCGCCGCCCACGCCTGGCGGAAGCCTTCGGGGTCGGATTCATAGGCGATGTGCCGTTCGACGATGTCCATGCGTTCGCGCGCGCCGGTGATGCCGCGCACCTCGACGGACAGGGCGAAGCGGTCGAGCAGCTGCGGGCGCAGATCGCCCTCTTCCGGGTTCATCGTGCCGATCAGGATGAAGCGCGCCGGGTGCGAGAAGCTGATGCCTTCGCGTTCGACCACGTTCACCCCCATCGCCGCCGAGTCCAGCAGCAGATCGACGACGTGGTCATCCAGCAGGTTGACTTCGTCGACGTACAGGATGCCGCGATTCGCCGCCGCCAGCACGCCGGGGTCAAACTTCTTTTCGCCCTTCTGAATGGCGCGCTCGATGTCGAGCGTCCCGACCACGCGGTCTTCGGTCGCGCTCACCGGCAGGTCGATGAAGGAGATGCGGCGGCGGGTGGTATGCAGCTCTTCGCCGCGCGCCTTGCGTTCACGGATCACGTCCGACCAGGTTTCCGGCTGCCTCGGATCATCGCTGAAGGGCGATTCGGCAATCACCTCGATTTCCGGGAGCAGGGCTGCCAGCGCGCGGGCAGCGGTCGATTTGCCGGTGCCGCGTTCGCCGCGAATCAGGACGCCGCCGATGCGCATATCGACAGCGTTCAAGATCAGCGCGGTTTTCATGCGATCCTGACCGACAATGGCTGTGAACGGGTAGACCGGAGGACGTCTGGACATGCTTACCTTCTCAATGCGAATTCGCTCACCTGGCGACAACCAGACTGCATTATAGCGGTTGGTCAAAGCACGAACAATCGTCCATCGAGTCCATGTCCATCCTCATATGGCATGGGATGCTCCGCAGCAGCTTCTTGCAGTGGGCGGCGAATTTCGGACAAACCGGGGTGAACTGACCGGCAACAAAAAGCCCGCTCCCGGCGTTGCGGTGAGCGGGCGGCGCCGGTTTGGCGGCGCTTGAATCAGACGACCGGAGCGGTCGCTGGCTTCCCCGGACGAGTCTTTCGCTCAGACGACGGGTTCCTCTTTCTTCAACGACGGCACGACATCCTTGACGGTCTCGCGCACGATCCTGACCGCCTTGTCAACCTTCTCGGAAAGGGGTTCCTCGTCGGTCAGCTTGGCGCGCTCGATGCGCTCGATCAGGTTGTCGAGGGTGGCATTGAAGAATTTGCGATAGCCTTCGACGCTCTCGCGCACGGCGGCTTCGCCATGATCGCGCACCCCCTGCGGGATGAGCGTTTCGACGGCTTTGCCAAATTCCGACATCGACGTCTTCTGGTGTTCCATGAACTCATCGAAGGGCGTCACCTTCTTCACTGGCTCCACCACTTTCGCGACTTCTTCAACGGGCGCTGCTTTCTTCGTGGGCACGGCTTATCCTCCAGGACAATGTGCTTGCAATCTATAATAAACGTAGCACTAACGGCTGATCCGACTCCATGCCGATCATCACCACCGCTTTGTGACGAATATCACAATCAGCGCTGCAGCGGCACGCGCTGCGCGCAGTGGACCAGCTCGCTTGCCGACCTGGTGAAGGGGACCAGGCGAAGCATCAGCCCTTTCTTAAGGTGAAGTCTACCGGTCGTCAGCATCACCAGCGGCGGATGATTCCCGCCGAGCGCATCCAACCAGGCATCGTAGCCGCCCTGGATGACGAAATGAGCGGCGCGCATCGCTTCGGCAAGCGAGACGGAGCGAGCGCTGCGACAGCTGCCGCGATGCAGGTCGAGCAGCACGGCGGCAGGCTCCTTGATGCCATGCTGCGGCGCGGCGTCAACGACCAGCGCCAGCGGTCCCGCCGTCCATCCGGTCGAGGCGGCGCGGTAAGCGCTGCTGCCGTTGATCGAGTCGCGCATGGCAGCCGCCCAATCCGGGGAGAACAGCCGGTGTCCTGCCGGTTTCTCTGGCGCAGGAACCGGCGGCGCAGGCGGAACAACCGGCACAGCGGCAGGCGCGGCGGTGATCTCTGGCGCGGGGACAGCAGCGGATGACGATGCGGCTTCCGCCGCCGACACAGCAGGAACAGGATCATTCGCCACAGCGGCATCAGTCGGCGCGGGTTCGACGGTATCAGGAACCGGCATCACATGGACGACGGCATGGGCGGCGGCAATTGCCGCTTCGGCGCTGTGCGGCACGACGACCGGGGTGGGGCTGTCGCTGAACGCCGGCGGCGTCTCCCTGCCGTTGAGCGCTGGCGCGGCGGCGTGCCCCCCGTTCGTCGCCAGCGCCGCTGC
>JABWBO010000168.1 GCA_013360465.1 Anaerolineae bacterium
GGCTCGCCGACGGCAGGGCGTGGCAGCGAGCCTCCGCCCAGAGGCGCGCGCTGAAGCGGCTGAGGGCGCGACGGCGTCGCAGCGGGCGCGCCATCTGATGCTGGCGCTGATGCGCCAGAGGACGCGCGGAGATCGGCATTCACTCCAGAATCGACGGCGGGGCGCTGGAACGGCTGCGTAATCGGCTCTCCGGGGGTGGGGCGCGACGGCGCGAGCGTTGGGAGTCCGCCGGCGGGCGTTTCCAGCGATGCGGCGGGCGAAAGGTCCGCCGGTGGGGTGGGAGTCAGCGCGGGGGCAGATGCGCCGCCGCCGGCGGCGCTCTGCGTTCCGGGCTGAGCCGGAGCTGCGTCCGAGCGGCGTTCTCCGCCGCGAATTAAGGCGGCAGCCGCACCCGCGGCGAGCGCTGCACCGGCGGCAAGTCCACCCTGCTGAGGTTTGCCCTCCGGCGTACTCGCCGCTGCCCCGGCATCGGGTTTCGCCGCTTTATCGGTCCCGTCCGGCTTATCACCCTTGTCGCCGCGCCCGAACAAACCGCGCAGCCCGCCTGCCCGCCCGTCGGCGGGTTTCTGCGTCGAAGCCGCCGCTTCGGCAGAGCCGATGAGCGCGGCGGCAGGCTTCACCGTCGCCGCTTCCGCCGCAGGCGTGAGGGAAGCCGGAGCGGACTTCTTCGCCGCATCCGGCTTCACCCCGGCATCCGACTTCGAGCCGCCCCGCAGACCGATACGCGGCAGCCCGCCGAGCAAGCCGCCGCGTCCAGTCGGCTGCGTCTGGGCAGAAATCGGCTGAACGGCAGCCGGCAGCGGCACAGCCAGAGGCGTGCCTTCCGCTCCGCCAGCGCCAGACGGGAAGGCGACGGTGCTGGTGCGCCCACCCGCCGAAATCGAGATACTGCGCTGTTCGTCCGCCAGGGGCAGCGCTGCCTGGATCGGCTGAGGCAGCGCCGGAGCCGCGCTGGGCGCGGGCAGCACTTCCTGCGGTTTCGGCGCGGCAAGCGCCGCTGCTGCTGCCGCGGCGGCGAGCGCCTGCTGCCGCTCCATGCGCTGCGCGGCGACCCGCTGCGTCCGCCGATGGTAGGCGTCGCGCAGATTGCGGGCGTTGCTGATGGCGATCATGGCGAAATCCGAGACGCTCAGGTTCAGGCTGAGCATCAAGCCGATGATCACCACCAGGATGACGATCAGAAAACCGCCCAGCTCGCCGAAGTTGCTGAGCAGGATGTAGTAAATCTCGCCGCCGACATAGCCGCCGCCCCGTCCCATGTCGTAGGCGATGGGCAGAAAGACGGTGCGCACTGTCCCCAGATGATCCTGCCCCACGCCGACGACGTAGTTGAAGGCGTCGACGAACTGGGCGAAAGACAGCCCGCCGACGAAGAGGATGAAGAAGCCGACCAGCCGTGTGCGGCTGATCGTCGGAGCGTCGTCGCCGAAGTGCCGCGCCAGCAGCCACACGCCGACGGCGAAGATCAGCGCCACCGAGACCGCCGCCCCCCACCCGAAGGCGTAAGACAGCGCGCCGTTGATCGACTCGGTCAGCACGCCTTTGGTCGGAGAAAGGCTGCTCAGCAGCAGCGCCAGCGATCCGATCACCAGCACCATCCCCAGGATGTCCAGCTTGTTGTCGAGCGTCAGCCCGTCCTGCTCGACCTTGACACCTTTGCTGGCGCGCGTCCTGGCAGATTTGTCCTTGGCGTCGCCGGCAAACGGGTTAAGCGCCCGAACCCGGTCCATCAGCGAGACGTTCGCGCTCGATTTCCCCTTCGCCGGTTTTTTGTCCGCGCCCGGCTTTGCGGCTGTCCCCCCCGCCGGAGCAGCCGCTCCCCTGGACGCGCCAAACACGCTCTGCGCCGACCCGCCGCCGGCGATAGGTGTGCCGCCGCCGATTCCGGGAGTCGGGCGGTTGGGCGCTTCACCGGGCTTCGGCGCGCCGAGTCCGGGCACGCGGCTGGCAAGCCCACCGCCCGCCTTGTCATCCTTCTTGCCCGCGTCCGGTTTGTCGCCGCCTCTGCCGCCGAAGGGCAGCTTGCTGGTCAGCCCACCGATCGCCCCGCCAATGCCAGCCCCTGCCGTCTTCGCGCCGCCTTTGTCGTCGCGCCTGCCGGCATCCTTGCCGGCATCCTTGCCACCGCCGATGGGCAGGCTTCCCCTCAGCCCGCCAAGCACGCCGCCGGAAGGCTTATCCTCCTTTTTGCCGGCATCCCTGCCGGCATCTTTCTTGTCGTCGGGCTTGCTGCCGAACGCCGGACGATTTCCCGACGATCCGAATGAGCCGCCGCCGGAAGGGCGCTCATCTCTCTTGTCCCGCTCCTCGTCCCGGCTGCCCCCGCCGAATGCCGGACGGTTCCCCGACGATCCCAGCGAGCCGCCGCCGGAAGGACGCTCGTCTCTCTTGTCCCGATCCTCGTCCCGACTGCCCCCGCCCCCGAACGTCGGGCGCGTCCCTGGCGAAGTCGGCGTAGGAGTCCCCGGACGGCTGCCGAACGAACTGGGCTGTGAAGGCGAACTGCCGCCCAATGAGGGACGGTTGAACGGCTGTGCCGTGCTGCCGCCTTCGCCTGAGCCGGGGCGCGAGGCGAACGGATTCGCCGGGCTGGACCCCCCTTCCGACGCGCCGGGGCGCGAAGGCAGACCCGCCCCACGTACAGACGCTCCACCCGCGCTGAACGGATTGGCGCGCGAGGTCGAACCGCTAAGCCCGCCCTCGTCTTCCTCTTCGTCCTTCGGATCGTCGTCTTCTACGTATTCGTCGTCGAATCGACTCATCTGATTTGTATCCCTGATACTCACCCTACGGCAGGTTGGGGGTCGCCCTGCGACGAGACCATCCTACACAGTGTAGCATACCATAGCTTTCGGCAGAAATTGATTAGAATAGAACATATATTCGTTTTATGGAGGTTTCAGGACTCTAACCGCACATCCAGCTATTTCTCATAAAATTCTAGTGGGAATCGACAATCATTTTATCAAGTGAGATATGTCGTACAGCTTATCATCTCTCTATCTCGATCATTTGCAAGGCAAGCAAATGGCTCGTCAATTGACGGTGCTGCTGGTGGAAGAGGACAGCGCCGATGCAGCGCTGGTGATCCACGCTCTGGAACAGGAAGGCATCGCCATCACGGCGCGCTGTGTGAGCGACGCCGCCGCCTTCCAGCAGGCGCTCGACGAAGGACTCCCGGATGTCGTCTTCTCAGAGCGCGCCCTGGCTGATTTTGACGCCGTTGGCGCGCTGGCGATTCTGAGGGCGCGCCGGTTGGACACGCCGCTGTTCGTCATCACCCGCGCCGTCGATGAATCGGCGGCGGCGGACCTGATGCGCATGGGAGCGGCGGATTTCCTCCTGAAGGATCGGCTTCAGCGCCTCGCCCCGGCGGTGGAACGCGAACTGCGCGCCGCCGTCATGCGGACGGCGCATCATGAGGCGAGGACCGAGCTGAACATCAAGACCCACGCGCTGGATGCGACCTCCCTGGGCGTGATGATCTCCGACGCCCGCCTGCCCGATATGCCAGTGGTCTACGTGAATCCGGCATTCACCGAGATGACCGGCTATGCGGCGGATGAAATTCTGGGGCAGAACCCCCGTCTGCTGCAAGGCGGCGCCTTCGACCAGCCCGCCCTGGACGAGATTCGCGCAGCGCTGAGCGAAGGACGCGAATGCCGCGTGCTGCTGCACAACTTCCGCAACAACCGCGAGGGGTTCTGGAATCACCTGCATATCGCGCCGATCCTGGATCGCAGCGGGCAGCTGACCCACTTCATCGGAATCGCCGACGATGTGACCGCGCAGATCACCGCCGAGCAGGAGCTGCGGGCGCTCTACAACGCGACTTCGATGCTGTTCCGGTCACAAAAGCTGCTCGATCTCTGCCAGATGATCAGCGATACGGTGGTGCGCGAGTTCAATTATGTAGACTGCGGCATCATGCTGCTGAACGACGAACGCACCCGGCTGATGCGCCTGCCGCGTTCCGGCGCCTACGGGATCGCCCCGACCAATGATCTGTTCGTCAATGGACCGGGGTTGGTTCCCACGGCGGTGCGCACCCGGCAGACCGTCTACGCCCCGGATGTCTCGCTGAATGCCAACTACACCATCGGCAGCCCGCTGACGCAGTCCGAGCTGGTCATCCCGCTGCAAACCGCTAACCGGGTGATCGGCGTGATGGACCTGCAGAGCAAGGACATCGACGCCTTCAGCGAACGCGATCGGCGAATCCTGACAGCCTATGCCGAACACGCTTCCGCCGCGATGGAAATCTCCATGCTGGTCGATGAAGTCAACCGCTACGCGGCGTCGCTGGAATGGCGCGTGGCACAGCGCACCGTCGAACTTCAGCACGCCAAGGATCAGGTCGAGGCGATTCTGACCAACACCGGGGATGGCATCGTCCTGCTGGATGCTTCCGGGATCATCGTCAAGATCAACCCCGCCTTCGAGCGTCTGACCGGATTCCCGGCGGATCGGGTGCTGGGGCAGCGTTTCGCCGCCGACGGCTTCTTCTGGGAACCTCATCTTGCCTTTGAACAGTTCACCCAGGTGCTGACGATGGGCGAACACCGCCGGCAGGAACTCAAGACACGGCGCGCCGATGGTTCGGCGATGGACGTCGATCTGGTCTTCGCGCTGGTTCCGGCGGACGAATCGGAAGCGCGCATGGTGGTGTGCAGCCTGCGCGATGTGACTCTGCAAAAACAGCTGGAAGCCAACCTGCGCGAATCGCTGGACCAGGCGAAGGCGCTGACCGACATGCGCGCCAAGTTCATTTCAATGGTCTCGCATGAGTTCCGCACCCCCTTGGCGGTGATCCAGACCTCGGCGGAGCTGCTGCACGCCTATGCCGACCGGCTCAACCCCGAACAGCGGATGGACAAGCTGGAGAACATCAGGATGCAGGTGCGCCATCTGACACAGATCGCCGACGGCGTGGTCATGATGGGACGGTCCGACACCGTAGGCATGCGCTACTCGCCGCAGAAGGTGGATGTCATCGCCTTCTGCCGGGGGATCAGCGAAAGCTTGCAGACTTTCGCGCATCCGGCGCACGAGATCATCTTCGCCGCCCAGGGCTGCGAAGACGCGGTAGAGGCGGATGAGAACCTGCTGACGCACATCCTGCACAATCTGCTGTCGAACGCCATCAAGTATTCCCCCGGCGGCGGCGAGATTCGCGTCGAACTGAACTGTCAGCGCAATCACCTCCACCTTGCGGTCAGCGACCAGGGTATCGGCATCCCGGAAAGGGATCGCCATCGCCTGTTCGAGATGTTCCACCGCGCCGGCAACGTCGGCAGCATTGGCGGCACGGGTTTGGGGCTGGCGGTGGTCAAGCACGCCGTCAGCACCTACGGCGGCAGAATCAGCTTCACCAGCCAAGAAGGCAGAGGCACGCGCTTCAATGTCTGGCTGCCCGTCACACAGTCGGGCAATCGCCAGGAGTCCGTCATAGATAGTTGAAGCATCATGGGTTAAGATGCTGACGGAACTTCGTACGAGGAACGAGCAGCATGACTCACGCGCTCATCACCGGCGGGGCGGGCTTCATCGGCAGCCATCTCGCCGAAACCCTGCTGGAAAACGGCTACACCGTGACGGTGATCGACAACCTCAGCACGGGCAGCATCAGCAATCTCAAACGTATCGATCAACATCCTCAATTCCGCTGCGCCATCGAAGATATTCGCAACATCCACGTCATGGACCGCATCGTCAGCGAGTGTGATGTGATCTTCCACCTGGCGGCGGCGGTGGGCGTGCAGCGGATTATCAGCGAACCGATCGAGACCATCGAGACCAACATCGGCGGCACGGAAGTCGTCTTGAAGACGGCGCGCCGCTATCGCAAGCGGGTGATGATCGCCTCGACCAGCGAGGTCTACGGCAAGGGCGTCAAATTCCCATTCGAAGAGGACGATGATTCGCTGCTCGGTCCGACGACGCGCAGCCGCTGGAGCTACGCCGCCTCCAAAGCCATCGATGAATTCCTGGGGCTGGCATATTTCCGCGAAATTGGGCTGCCGGTGACGATCTTCCGGCTGTTCAACACCATCGGTCCCCGTCAGAGTGGGCAGTACGGCATGGTCGTGCCGCGCTTCGTCCAGTGGGCGCTGAAGGGCGAGCCGATCCGCGTCTATGGCGACGGCAAACAGCAGCGCTGTTTCTGCAACGTCCACGACGTGGTCCAGGCGATCTACCGGCTGGCGCTGTCCAGCGAGGCGGCGGGACAGGTGTTCAATATCGGCAGCAGCGAAGAGGTGACGATCTCCCAGCTGGCGGAGCGCGTCCGCGAGCGCGCCGGCAGCCAGTCGCCGATTCAGCTCGTGCCGTACGAAGAAGCCTACGAAGTGGGTTTTGAGGATTTTCTGCGCAGAGTGCCGTCTTTGGATAGAATAAAGCGGGTCATCGGATGGCAGCCGACCACACCGCTCGATATGACTATCGACCAGATCATCGCCTATCACCGCGAGGAGAAGTGAGCCTATGGCAGCAGAAATCACCCGTAAGGAACTGATCTTGGCGCTCGTCCCTGCCGGAGCCACGCCGCGGCTGGCGGGGGTGGACTTGAGCGTCCTCAACCTGACTCGTCTCGACCTGAACAGCGCCAATATGCGGGGCTGCAACCTGCAAGCCGCCACCCTGCGCGAGGCGATTCTGCGCGGCGTGAACCTGTCCTATGCCAACCTGATCACCGTTAACGGCGTCGGCGTGGATCTCGATGCCGCCAACCTGACCGGCGTCAACCTGAGCAGCAGCAACCTTCAGAGCGCGCGCCTGACCAACGCCAACCTGACCAACGCCACCATCAACGGCGTGAATCTGCTCGGCGCGACGATGAAGGGCGCGATCATCAACGGGCTGAAGTTCGACGAAAACACTACCTGGCCCGACGGCAAGAAGGGCAGCCAGAGCAACCCGGCGAACTATATCTAGGGCGGACTGAGAATTGAGTGCTGAGAGACTGTTTGAAAAGCCGGTTTTCACACAACCTCACCCCGGAAACCTGACGGTTTCCTGCCCCTCTCCAATTGGAGAGGGGCGGTTGAGCGCAGCGA
>JABWBO010000169.1 GCA_013360465.1 Anaerolineae bacterium
TCACGTCCTAGGATTTTAATTATTTTTGAATTTTCGATCAAAGCAAAAAACTTTGCTTGAGATTGACCGGTAAAATAAAGGGCAGAATCTAAAATTCTTTGTGCATCGTTTTTGTCAAGTTGAGCTTCGAGTAAAAGAGTGAGTGAAAGTAGCTGGATTTTTTCATTATGCGTTTGTAGGGCGAGTAATAAGTGTTCTTTAGTGGTTGTCAAAATCGGATGTCCTTGGCTTAGTGCTGCCTGTAATGTGCGGATAGCCGAAAGTTGTGCACGATGAAATCGTGTATTCGATGGATCAAAATAAGTCTCATCACTGATCGGTTGCTCATTGCATAGTTCTCGAGGTAAACATCGAACTGTGAGCTCTAGGATTTGAGTGGCTGTCTGGATGAGGCGCAATTTTTTTTGAGGATCACTGCTTCTAAATAGCTCATAAGTGTCTTGACCAACGCTGACAATCAACTCCTTTGCAGTTGGCAACAAAGCGATTGAGTCCCATATTGGATTACTTTTGAGATCATGCGAATAAGACTCAAGACTACTTGAATCAGGAGTGCCAAATTGAGTGAATTTGTTAATTTTTTGAAAAGATTTTGTTTCGGTAATCAGGTTTTCTTGATCCAAAATAGGTGCATTGGACTCTTGTGCTTGAGGTGGGCGGATCTTAATAGAGAGAATACCGGTGAGTTTGGAGATTTGCTCACTGATTTCTTGGTACTCGACCATCTCATCGAGGGTCAACTCAACAACTTGTGGATAGTATATATAGGGAACCAAAATCCCGCGTTTTATGGCATCACTCAAGTCTAGACGAAAAACTGTGTCACCAAAATAACCGCGCAAAGCAAGGGTTCCACCTTCATCATACCAACGATCTGGGGTAGCAGACAGACCAAGCCGAGCTGAAATATTTTCGGGCAATGCTGCGCGACTACGTGCAGCACCTAAATGATGAACTTCGTCTGCAATCAATAAACACGGCCCTTGAAGACCTGAAATGATATTCCGAAAATCGGAATCAATAAACGTGGTATGGGTAGTGATGACTGATATTATCTTCCGATCATTGCGATTGTATTCCAACACCTGCTGATGCAGCTTGTTCAGCCAATCGGCTTTGCGCTTGTACGCAAGAATAGGTTGAAGTCCAAAAGCTTTCGCATCCTCAAACCATTGATCGACTAAATGTTGATATGGTACAGAAATGATCAATGCGAGACGACGTTCCTGTTCATACAATCGCGCCATTGCCGAAAGCGAAGTTTTTGTTTTCCCGGTTCCCGTCGCCATTTCCAAAATTCCACGGGAACCGTTTGTAAACCAGGCTTCAATTGCTTGAAGTTGATAATCCCGAAGTGCAAGTTCAGGCGGTACACGTGGCTCCATCACAGTAAGGGTGAGAATGCTGCGGTTAGACAACAAATACGGTCGCGGCTCAGAGCGTAATTTCAATATACTGGCACGAGCAGCATCTGGAAGCGTATAAACTTGCACATTTGGGTCTAGATTATTCCAAAGTCGTTCAAAACGTTCGTGTTCTGAGTGGACTATAGGGGAATATGCTGGATCCCAAGAGGAGAATATTCGCAAAGACTCATAATTTCTCGTCCCTTGGATACTTTCGTTGTAAGAACCGCTGAAGCTTACGCGCTGCCCATCGCCATCGGTGAAGATGCCGAATTTGTCGTGAAACTCACCACCCTGCAATTTATTACGCGGCAATGCGAGTCGGAAATCCAAAATTTCGTCAGCGACCATCCACGCTAGAGCAGATAAGGTGTCCTTTTCCAACGTTTTTTCAAGTTCAGCAATGTTTCGTTCAAGGGCTGTTCGCAACGCCAAGTCATGACGAGCAGCGGTTCCTTGCTGTAGTGCAAGCCAATCATCCTCAGCTAAGATCGGGCTTGTGACCCATCTTGCATGACCACCATTGCCAGCGAAAGTAACCATACCTCGTGCTGTGAGCTTAAGCCACCCGGCACTGAAATAACCAACGCCCCTGTCATACCGCACCGAGGCGCTCAGTGCAGGGACAAAGAAGTCGGCAATTATATCTGCTGACGAGGTATCAATTGTAATTGGGAAAGTCAGTTGTTTGAGAGTCACAGTGCTTGCTAGATTGAACCTTATTTACCGACACTCATTATAAACGATCTGAGATGAATAGACTTGCACGACTTAAGCTGGAAGTAAGCTCATCCGGTCTCATGGGCGCTGCCTTGCAGCAGCGCCGCATCGCGGACGCGATGCCGACCAACCCCGCCGCAATGCAGCCGTCGCAGACGGGCGCATTGGAGGCTGCCGACGGTGTGTTCAGCGTAGCTGAATCATCGGCGGGGTTGGGCGCGAGGTAAAACCTCGCCACCTCATGCGCCGGTGGAGGCTGATGTGCGCCTCTTCGTGGCGCACCCACGCCGCACCATGCGGTGCAGCGTGGAATGTGGTCGGGCACATACCCGACCACCGGACGCACCACCTTCGGCGTGCGTCCGAAAAGCCAATGCGCGGCGACACTCTGCATTGCAGCGCGTGACCCGGAATCCTCCATCCTGAGTCTGAACAATTCCCAACCCCAAACCGGAATCGTACAGCCTTTCGTCACCGCCACTTTGCCACAATCAGGGAAACGCATAGTGTGGAGCGTTCCCAATGGCGACCAAAACCGTCCGCCGCAGCATCAGCATGACCCCGGAAATGCGCGACCTGCTGGCACAGATCACCGCCAAGCACGGACGCGATGTGAGCGAGAACGACATCATCCGCGATGCCATTCGTCACTATCTCGATCAACAGGCGGATGTGGTTGGCAGCCGCCGTCACTTCCAGCGCTCACTGCAAGCCCGACTCGACCGTTTGGAAAGCACGCTCACCTTTCAGATGCTCATGCTCACGTTCCTGATGGCAACCGTATTGGGGGATGAGAGTGACGAAGCGATCCATGAGGCAATGGCGGCTGCTCGGCGCGACGGCGATGCGCTGCTTAAGCAGATCGTCGCGCTGCGCACGCCAACAGGGGATATATGAACAAACCGATCATTATCCCGGACTGGGCGTACAAAGGACACACGCGCAGTGGGCGTGGCACAGGGCGACAGGGCTTGAAAGCCACGCTCAAATATCTGCAATACAGGGACAAGAAGAACAACCACCTCGCGCAGTCGCACGATTATGAGCGTTGGCAAGATCGCGGGCTGGGTGTGTCATACGGCGAGATTTTCAAGAACTGCGACACATTGCAAAGCAAGCATGTACTGGCGTGGACGTGGGTGATCTCGCCTGCGCCAGACCTGATGGAACTCGTGCCGCACGATCAGCGCCGTGAACTGCTCTATGACCTAACCGAACGAGTTGTCGAAGACTACTACACTGCGCGCGGCTTCGACGTGCCGGAACACAGCTATCTGATGCACAGCGCGAAAACCAAGCCAAAAGACGGTGAGCCGTCACAGGAGCACCTGCATACGCACGTCATTTTGCCCGGCACTGCACCATCGACCGCCGACCGTTTGCCGGTCTACAACAACGCGACGAAAGGACATGACCGCCTTTTTCGAGAGATCGCGTCACATCACTTCGCAGACATGCTTGACGAGCGTGGCATCGACTGGCGACCGCTGCGCGAAGAACCCCAAGTTGAGCGCGACGAGATCGACCTGGACGACTTTTTCTCACGGTAGAGAAGGATGGCACGAATGCACTTCGGCATTGGATTACTCGCCGTTCTAACGGCGCTGCTGGCAGGCGCAGTTATCGGGCGACTGTTCGGTTTATCAGTCGGTCAGGGACTCTATCTGACGGCGCTTGCGCTGGCAGTGATGGGTTGCCTCATCGGACGATACTCACCTCGCAGGGAGAACCGTCAATGATCTACTGGCTGTTTACAGATGGGCGCGATGGGCTGATGGGGCTGCTCCCATCGTTATTGTGCAGCGCGCCGCTCATCCTGCTCATCACAACGGCAGCGCTCGGCGCGGGTATCCGCCGCACGAACGATGAGCGGGCGAACCTTACTGCCTTGCAGCGCGGGCTACTCATCCTCACCTACACTATCCTGATGCTCATGGTCACGACACTCTATCTCTCGTTCTTGGGAGAATCGGCGGTTCAGCGCAGTCGTTCAAACGTAAGCGGAGTCATCGAGATGTTCGTCGGTGCGCCGCGCGGCGTGAACACGATGCGGCTGTTCCTGTTCGGCGCGATGTTGGCGTTCACGCTGATGATGACAGCGGTCAGCTTACATAGTCTGCTCAGGAACGGCGGTTGGCTGCGCGAACGGATTGACCGCCTGCGTGCGCCGATAGTCAAGCGCGGAGCGTTGGGATCGTCGCACTTCTGCACGCTGCGCGAGTATCGCCGCTTTCGCCGACCTGACTCGGATGGCTTAATTCTGCTCGGCGCATTCTGGGGTGAGAGCAAGCGGCGGCTCGACGTGGGGACAGGGCAATTCTGTTTGGGCGGCGAAGATGTCGCGCGTGGTATTCTCACGCTTGGCGGTCCGGGATCGGGCAAGACGCAGGGGATCATCCTGCCAGCGATTGCCGACCGGATGCTCTCCGGGCATTCGCTGGTTGTGGCTGATCCGCAAGGCGAGATCACGGCGCATATTCTGAAATACGCCGCTGTTACCCACCATCTCGTCGTCGTGCATGACCCGACCAGCGCCGCCGGACCGCGCTACAACCTCGCAGAAGGCATCGACAACGTATCCGATGCGCGGGCGATTGCCGACGTGCTCGTGCCGTCAGCGCAGGGCGACAACCGCTTCTGGACGGACAGCGCCGCCGCGCTGCTCGCCGCCTGCCTGATTCGTTTCGACAACCTCGGCGCGATCTACAACGCCATGAACGATATGAAGGCGCTGGCGAAAGCGCTCAAGTCGAAGAAAGATGACGCGGCGCTCCTGGCGAACAGCTTCATCGCGTCGGTCGGCTCAGATGGGAAGGTCGCGTCGAACGTGATTGCGACGCTGGCGACCGCGCTCACCGGTTGGGCTTCAACCGACGTGCGTGCCAATACTGCTGCGTCCGACTTTGACGCAGAACTCGTCACCTTGCAGCCAACGGTGGTGGTGCTGACGTGTCCGGGACGAATGCGAGCAGTGTATGCGTCGTATCTCGGCGCGACGCTGCGCAAGCTCATGCTCGACCTCGATACCATTGGTGAGCGCAATCGCGGACCACTGCCCGTTCCCGTTGGTGTGATCCTCGATGAGTTCCCGACGCTTGGCAAGTTGGACAGCTTGGTAGCAGATGTCAACCTTGTCCGCAAGCGCCGCATCAGCATCCTGATTGGCGCGCAGACGAAGGGGCAGTTCGAGATGATCTACGGGCGTGAAGGCACGCAGGCGCTGTTCACAGGTCTGGCGACGCAGGTGATTTATGGCGGCTGCGACGCGGATACGGCGGAGTTCTACAGCAAGGCGAGTGGCACAGCGACAACCGACGCCAACATGGACGATCCGAACAGCCATCTGCGCCAGCGCCCGCTGCTAACGGTCGATGAGGTGATCACGCCACAGGTCGGCAACTGCACGATTTTCGCCCGCTATGTGGAGACCGGCTTCGCCACGCAAGTAATTCTGAATGCACGGCTGACGCGCTTCTATGAGCGGAGTGACTGGAAACAGCAGTTGAGTGCCGCACAGGGAAGTGAACCGCTGCTCTTGGAACGTGGCATACCTCCGGTGAACTTCGCTATCGACTTCGATGATCCCGAACCGGAAGAGTCAGAAACGCCTGCCGCCGAACCGATTGCAGGCAGTCCATCCTCGATTGCTGTTGCCGTTGAGAATGCCATTCAAGACAAGATCACGAAACGCACAGGCGGAAAGGTCAAAACCGTGCCGTTGAGCCAGCTCCGCGCACAGTATCGGCAGCACCGGCAGGAACAAACGCGATGAGCCTGAACAAAAAGACGATGGTGCGAGAAATCGGTCGCCGCACGCGCATGAGCAACCGCGACGTGGAGCGGGTGATTGAGACTCTGGTGGAAGTGTGGACGGAAGAATTGATCAGCGGCGGACGCATCGAGATTGAGCATTTCATGGTACTGGAGATGCAGGTCGTTGAACGCTACCGGAATAATCCCTTTTTGCGGCAAACGTTTCGCCAGATCAAATTGCGTGCGAGTAAAGCACTGCGGGAGAAGTTAAACCCCTGACTTTACTGGGACAATCGAATCCAAATTACGCCATCAGGGTCAGGTTCGGAGCGCAGTTGAAAGCGTTCCGGGTAATCCGCGATGAACTTGAGTAGGCTCTTATATTTCTTACCTGGCAGACCTAAATGTTTCGGTTTCAGATGGTAAAACCGTTCATAGAGGTACTGCGAGACCCGGCTGTAATTGACCCACTCATTCCCTTGTGCCTGAATGAAATCATGTGTCGCTTGGAGAACATCCTCGGTGGTGTAGTCGCGTACTGCTTTTGCCACAATCTCGCGCTTGCGCTGGGTTACACGCGATTTGCTGCGTTTGTTCTTGGGCTTGTGATCGCGCGGCTGCTCAAGGAGTTCAGAGGCAGCACCGTACTCTCGAATGACGCGATCTCGTAGGACTTCAAGCTGCTCATTTGGTACTCCGAACGCCTCTGCGGAATACTCCCAATCGCGCATTCGGATCAGGTCACGTTCCAGCTTCGCGTAACAGGCTTCGCACAAGCCGAGGTCGTTCAAAGGTAGCGGCAGTCCACAGCCTCGACAGAACGCTCCTACTGGGGAATTGTCATCATCTCTTTCTGTTTGGTAGTTCATAAGCTTGTCAAAATCTAAATACAATGCTCTTGCATAAACTTACGAGTTGCCGCTGCTTGCGGAT
>JABWBO010000170.1 GCA_013360465.1 Anaerolineae bacterium
CCGCCGCGCCGCTCCCCCGCGCCCAGCAGCCGCCGCAGGGGGCGCTGTTCGAACGCCGCAATAACGCCCACGCGCGCCGCCGCCCCCAGGTGGCGATCAATGAGTCCTTCATGCACGCTGCCGCCGGGGTGGCGCTGATCCTGATCGTCCTGCTGAGCTATCTGGCGCAGTCGCCGCCGTCGCAGATCACCGCCTACGAGCCGCGCGGCAGCTTCGCCGAGCCGGCGGTGCAGCCCTTCGTCCCGACGGTCATTCCGACGGCGCAGCCGACGCCTGCGCCCTACATACCGCGCGAGTTCGACTGGGGACCCGCCGGCGCATCCAGCGGAGTCTACGCCTGGATCATCCAGCGCGACCTGATCCGCGCCTGCCCCAACGCCGCCTGTGTGGCGCTCGCCAACCCGACTATCCTGGAAGTCGGGCTGATGATCGACATCGCGGCGGTCGATTCGACCCGCACCTGGGCGATGATCAACGTCACCCGCGCCAACGGCGCGCTGGCGAGCGGCTGGCTGCCGCTGGGGGTGCTGCGCCTCATCGGCGACCTGGAACGAATCCCGGCGGTCGCTGCGTAAAGCATCCTGCCGGTCCCGCCGGTCAGCATCCCCCCCAGTTGATAGGATATTGCGCAGAGGGATTCCTCGCAAAATAGGGCGAGATCGATCAACACAGCGTGCAAACCGATGGCAGAATCGCTTATACTTCTGATACATGTGAGCGTGAGGGAAGCAGATCATGGCATCGAATGAAAAGCAGGGCTACTGGGTCGGAGAAGATTTCGTGTCCGCCGGGCGAGAAGTCGAGATCACCGTGCCCGACCTGAAACGCAAAGCCGGGATCGAAGTTGGACGCCAGCTAATCGCCATCTCGAGCGATGGCACGTGGTCGCTGGTCAGCAACGACGAGCAGCTCTCGCCTCAGAAATATGTCCGTTACGAAAACGTGCCGTCGTTCATCTACGGCTGAGACGGGCGCGGCTGAAGCATGTCCACGCGGCTGAAGCGCGTCAAAGCCGAGGTCTTCGATCTGCTCGCGCCGGAATTCGGCACCGAAAAAGGGCGCGTGTCGTTTGATACGGAAGAAGGGCTGTGGGTGTGCGTGCGCCAGTTGGAGATTCCCCGCGCGCTCACCCCCGACGGCGACGGCAGGGTTGATATCCTGCTGCTCGTCCCTTCAACCTATCCCCAGATTCCTCCCGATGGGTTCTACTGCGATCAGACGCTTCGCCTGAGCGGGCATTATTTCGTGCCGATGGGCTTCAGCGCCACTACCGGCAGCATCAGCCAGCAGCTGCGCGAATCGGGCTGGAACTGGTACTGCGCCCACTCCGAGAAGCGGCAGGAAGTGGCGGCGCGCTGGCGCCCTCACGCGGATCACCGCAAGGGCGATAACCTGCACCGATACCTGCTCCTCTGCCTGAGCATCCTCGGCACCGAGGGCAAGAGGCGGACGCTGTAATGACCGACACGAAGCCCGTCGATATCATCTTCACCGCCGATCAGGCTGATCGGCTGCGGGCGCACCTCTTTCAGGAAAACCAGGATGAGCAGGCAGCCTATGCCTTCGTCAGCCCGGCGGATTCTGACGAGTGTCTGCGCCTGCTGGTGCATCACCTGGTCACACTCGGTCCCGACGCCTTCCTGGAGCAGAACGCCACCTATCTGGAAGTGAAACCGGAGATCGCCGCGCAGATCGCCCAGCACGCGCTGGAAGGCGATTTCGGGCTGGTCGAAATCCACTCGCACCCCTTCGCCGATGAAAGCGTCGCCTTCTCCGCCACCGACACCGACTACGCCCTGCCGCGCTTCCGCTGGTTTGCCGAACAGATCGCCCAGGCGTCGGGGCGCGCCTTCCATCACGTCATGCTGGTCTACGGGATCAGCAGCGCCGACGCCTTCTACTACAACCGGGCAGACGACGCCGTTCAGCCGGTGCGCCGCCTGCTGGTGCTGGAATCGCCCCTTCAGGTAACCGCCATCGCCCCCGCTGAGGTTTCGTCCGCCGGCAGCGCGCCGGACGAAACCGGCTATGCAGAGCGCACCTCGCGGCAGATCGCCGCCTTCGGGGCGGAAGGGCAGCGGCAGCTGGCGCAGATCAAGGTCGGCATCGTCGGCGTGGGCGGAATCGGCGGGCTGGTGGCGCAGCAGCTCGCCCTGCTGGGCGTGCGCCGCTTCGTCCTGGTGGACGCCGACACGCTGGAAGTGACCAACCTCAACCGCTTCATCGGGGCAGCCCTGGCGGACGCCGAAGCAAAACGCCTTAAGGTGGAGGTCGTCACCCGCGCCATCCAGAGCATCGACCCCGGCGCGCGAACGACGCAGTTCGCCGAAGCCTTCCCGACCGCCGCCGCGCTCGCCGCGCTCAAGGATGTGGACGTGCTGTTCGGCTGTACGGATACACACGGCAGCCGGCTGATCCTCAATGCGCTGAGCGTGCAGTATCTCCTGCCCTACATCGACATCGGCACAGGCATCTTCACCGATGGAGACGGGCACATCACCGAAGCCGGTGGGCAGTTCCGGGTGATGCTGCCGGGTAAATTCTGCCTGAGCTGCATCGACGCCATCGATTCCGCCCAGGCGATGCGCGATCTGCTCCCGCTGGACGCCCGCGCCGAGCATCAGGCGCGCGGCTACATCCCCACCGAAGACATCCCGGCGCCGTCGGTGGTCTTCCTGAATGCCACGCTGGCGTCGCTCGCCGTCGGCGAATTCCTCAACCTGATCGCCCCCTACCGCGAAAGCGCCTCGGTCGTCTACTATTTCATGCAGACGCAGGAACTGCGGCGGATCGGCGCGTCACGCAGCCCGGACTGCGTGGTCTGCGGGGCGGGCGGGCGGCTGGCGCTGGGCGATCTCGACTATCTGCCAGGGTTGGAACCGGCTCGGAAGTTGGGCGGGTTTCCGACGCCATAGCGCGCGCCGCATCGCGCCTGACCGTGCGGCGGCGTTCAGATCGTCGGGATGATCCGGCGCAGCCGCCGAAGGATCGTGAACGCCAGGCGCGTGCGTTTGTTCGCCAGGATGAACTCCCGGTTCTTGATCGGCAGCCGGTCGGCGACGATACTCCGCGTCTGCACATAGCGCAGCAGCCCTTCAGGACCGCCCCGCCGCCCGATGCCGCTCTCCTTGAAGCCGCCCATGTTCGCCGCCGACGCCAGGAAGAACAACTGCGTGCCGTTGACCGAGACATCGCCCGCCTGCATACGCCGGGCGATTGCGACGGCGTGCCGTTCGTCGCGGCTGAAGACCGACCCGGACAAGCCGTAGACGCTGTCATTCGCCAGCTGCAGCGCCTCTTCGGCGTCGCGCACCTTCATCACCGGCAGCAGCGGACCGAAGGTCTCCTCGGTCATCACCCGCATGGTGTGATCGACCCCGGTGAGCAGCGTCGGGGCATAGAACAGCGGTCCCTTGTCGGTCAGGCGGCTGCCGCCGGCGAGGACCTGCGCGCCGCGCTGCACGGCGTCTTCCAGGTGCGCTTCGACCCGTTCTACCTCGCGGGGGTTGGTCATGCTGCCCATGTGGACGCCATAGCCATCGTCGGAACAGCAGATCATCTGAGTCAGGTAGCCGCGCAGCTTCTCGACAAAGGCGTCGTAGACGCCGGCTTCGACGTAGATGCGCTCCACGCCGACGCACACCTGCCCGGCGTTCTCCAAGCCGCCGCGCACCGCGCTCAGCGCCGCCTGCTCCAGGTCGGCGTCGTTCAGCACGATCATGGCGTCTTTGCCGCCCAGTTCCAGGGAACAGGGGATCATCCGTTCAGCGCAGCGCACGGCGATCTGCTTGCCGACGGCGGTGCTGCCGGTGAAGGTGATGTAATCCGCCGCTTCGATCAGCGCCCGACCGGTGTCGCCTTTGCCCGTCACGATCTGGACGACATCGCGGGGGATTCCCGCCTCCTGCATCCGGTCGATGGCATACTGCGCGGTGAGCGGCGTCACCTCGCTGGGCTTGATGACGACGGCGTTGCCGGCGAAGAGCGCCGGGATGACATCGATCAGCAGATTCAGATAGGGGTAATTCCAGGGGGTGATCGCCCCGACGACGCCATAAGGCTCGTGATACACGGTCGCCTTGTAGACGAAGGGCAGGAAGGTCTTACGGCTTTGCGGACGCAGGATGCGCGGCGCGAAGCCATAATAGTAGCCGACGGTGTTGTCGATCACCGCCACTTCATTGTAGGCGTTCGGTTCGGTCTTGCCCGTCTCGGAGCGCAGCAGCGCGATGAATTCCGCCTGCGCCGCCCACATCGCATCCGCCCAGCGGCGGATCAGCCTGCCGCGCCCTTTCACGCCCAGGGCGTTCCAGGTGGGCTGGGCGGCGCGGGCGCGCTCGACGGCGGCGCGCACCTGCTCGGCGCTGAAGGTGGGGACGCTGCCGATCACCTCGCCGGTGATCGGGTTGCGCACTTCGATATCGTTCGGCGCGGCGGCGGAGCTTCCAACAGAGGTGTACTGGCGAACTGCCATGATGCGGCACTCCACGCTAAAATCAAATCACTATTCGATTACCGATTGTAACGCATTCTGTGTGCAGATGGGATGGACCACATGGCGCTGCGCTGCGGGATCGACCTGATCGACATCGAGCGCGTCGAAGGGGGCATCGAACGGCTGGGAGAGCGGTTTCTGAACCGCTTCTTCACCGCCGGGGAGCGCGCCGACTGTGAAGACCGCCCGCACCGGCTGGCGGCGCGGCTGGCGGCGAAAGAAGCGGTCGCCAAAGCGCTGGGGACCGGAATCGGCGACGTGCGCTGGGTGGAGATCGAGATTCTCAGCGATCCGCGCGGGCGTCCGGTGCTGCATCTGCACGGCGCGGCGGCGGAACTGGCGGAGTCGCTCGGCATCCGCGCCTGGGATGTCAGCCTGACGCACACCGACAGGACCGCCGGGGCGGTGGCGGTGGCGCTGTAAGGGGTGAGGAGGCGGCAAGGTGTCGAGAGCCGGCTTTACCGTTCCGGCAGGACCTCGCGCGGTTTGCTGCCTTCCACCGCCGGACCCACTACGCCCCGCTCTTCCATCATGTCGATCAGCCGGGCGGCGCGGGTGTAGCCGATGCGCAGACGGCGCTGAAGCAGCGACACCGAAGCGCGGTTGAGCCGGCGCACCATCTCGACCGCCTGCTCGTACAGCTCGTCGCCCACGTCGTCGCCGTCATCCTGCTCTTCCATCTCGTCGTCGATATCCTCTTCGGCGTTACGGTCGCGCGCCCGCCGGGTGGCGTTCTCGCGCTCCCAGGGCATGACGCTGGATGAAGAGGAGCCGCTGGCGCCCCGGCTGAAGACCGCCGCCCCGCCCGAAGCACTGCGCGATCCGCCATCGTCGTCGGAGGCGGTCAGGGTCGCGCCGAGCGGCTTGAACATGGCGGCGAGTTCGGCGTCGGTGACCTGTCCGCGCCAGAAGCGGGTGATGTTGCCGATTTCGGCGTCGGAGACGAACACGCCCTGCAGCCGCTGCGGCGCGGGCGAGTCGCCGCTCATGTAGAGCATGTCGCCGCGCCCCAGCAGACGTTCCGCGCCCGGCTGATCCAGGATGACGCGGCTGTCCACGCTGCCCGCGACGGCGAAGGCGATGCGCGCCGGGAAGTTGGCTTTGATCAGACCGGTGACGACATCGACCGAGGGGCGCTGCGTGGCGATCACCAGATGGATTCCGGTGGCGCGCGCCAGCGCGGCGATGCGGGTGATCACCCGTTCGGTCTCGTCCGGGGCGAGCATCATCAGGTCCGCCAGCTCGTCGATGATCACCACGATGTAGGGCATTGGCTCTTCGGTGGACGGCAGATGCTTGTTGTAGTCCTCGATGTTGCGCGCCGCCGCCATGCTGAACTTGCGGTAGCGCTCGTCCATCTCGCGGGTACACCACTTCAGCACGCTGACGATGCGCTCCAGTTCGACGACGACCGGCGCGATCAGGTGCGGGATGCCGTTGTACTGGGTGAGTTCGACGCGCTTCGGATCGACCATGATGAACTTCAGCACGCGCGGGGTGTTGTTCAGCAGCAAACTGGAGATGATGGCGTTGACGCAGACCGACTTACCAGAGCCGGTCGTGCCGGCGATCAGCAGATGCGGCATGGACGACAGGTCCGAAGCGACCGGCGTGCCATCGACCGCCTGACCGAGCGCGATGCCCAGCGGCGACTTGTTCTTGATCTTCTTGAACTGTTCCGCCTCCAGCACATCGCGCAGGCGCACGACCTCGGCTTTTTCGTTCGGCACTTCGATGCCGACATAGCCCTTGCCGGGAACCGGCGCTTCGATACGGATGGAACGCGCGCCGAGCGCCAGCTGAAGGTCTTTGTCCAGGGCGGCAATCGCGCCGACCTTGACGCGGTTCTTCTTGCCGCCGCGCACCTCGATGTAGTCCGGCTCGACCCCGAACTGAGTGACCACCGGACCGGTGCGCACATCGACCACGCGCCCCGGCGCGCCGAAGCTGGAGAGCGTCTCTTCGATGATGCGCGCCCGCTTGAGCAGCAGCTCGTGATCGACTTCCTGGTCGTCGCCCGAAGCCAGCAGCGCCGTCTGGTCCGGCATCTTCCATTCTTTGTTGGCGACGATGCGGCGCGGGATCACCGCCGGCGCGACAGGTTCACCCCCGCCCAGGGCTTCGCGTGCCGAGGGAGCAGGTGCGGGCGGCGAGGCAGGCGCGCCGGCAGGTCTTTCGCCGCCTCCCTGCCGCAGCGGGTTGCCCGGCGCGTACAAGTCAGGCGTACCTTTCAGCGCGGGGGTCTCGGAC
>JABWBO010000171.1 GCA_013360465.1 Anaerolineae bacterium
TTCGCTTTGAATTCTGGGCTGTACGTGTTTCTCATAGCGCTTCCGATCCACTGATAACTGCGCTATTTTACTGTCCGATTTATGGGGTACATCATACCCAATCGCTGCCGTACAGAATGAGTATTCACTGTTTCAGCGATTGGCTGAAGAGGATGTGCTGCCGACCTGCAAAGAACTGGGAGTCGGGTTTGTACCCTGGTCACCATTGGGGCAAGGTTTCCTAAGCAGTTTTGCGTCTGGGCAGATGCAAACAGTACCGGAGGGCGATTTCCGTCATAGCGTCCCGCGCTTTCAAAGTGAACACCTACAAAGTAATCGTGATCGGTTTGCGCCACTGCATGAGATGGCGAAAACACTGAACGTCTCCACCGCACAGTTGTCACTCGCGTGGCTGCTGCATCAAGACAAACAAATCGTTCCGATTCCGGGCACACGCAAGATCGCTCGCATTGACGAAAATGCGACAGCGGTCGATATTACGCTTACCAATGAACATCTCGCAGAAATCAACCGATTGTTCCCCATCGGTTTGGCGAGTGGCAAAACGCTGCTGGTTTAAGGGGAGAATCACAAGCACGGGCGCTTGCTCATCGCGCGGGAGATCATCCTGTTCTCCTGTTCGGCGTGGCGATTCTCTCTGCCTGCTTCAAAAAAGCGGAGAGAATCGCGTGCTCAATCATGGACCTTCCGTGAGTTCATTAGAATTCCACACATCCATGATTTCGCGGATTTCTGACGATCTCAATGAAAACGCAGCTATCGAGAAACAAGAAGAAACGCGGGAATTATCGATGTTTCATGAACGTGAGTTCTGCAGTGCAAAAAAATCATATGGTGTTCATTGTTGTACTTGGTCTACGGCTGTAGGTTAGACCAAGTACAGGGGTTTGTTATGATTGACCTACTCTGTGGGTTGGATGTGCGAACTGTTCCAGTTTTTCCGCACTGGCTGCCCGCCGCCGGGGTAGATCGTTGAAAATGCCTGTTCAACGCTGAGTTCAAACAGAACGTAATGATCTTTGGGCGGGTAGCCCCAATGCGCAGCGAGTTCCCGCAGTGCCGTATCCTGTGTCAGCACGCCGTGACCCGTCACACAAAACTCACCGTCACCCCCATTATTGTTGGCTACGGTGCAGTGCAGCGTGTAGCCAGACCCGCGCTGTAAATCATGCCCTTTGGGCGAAGTCGGCTCCATAAACAAGAACAGATGCCCTTCCGCAAGGATAGGGGTGACCGGGTGGATGCGCGGCAGCCCGTTCGAGCGAACAGTCGCCAGATACGCTGGATCTGTCTTGAATCGCTGCGCGCCAAATGCCGCGAGTTCAGGCGCGGCTTGTGCAAAATCGTGCCATGTCGGTTTCATCAGTTCGTCCCACCTTGTCTCGTCGAATAAATGCACTGAACGCCCATGTGTGCTCAGGGATCGAGTATCCCTAGGTTGGTCGTACGAAGCCGTGTCGGGTCAGAGACCGCTTCGATTGCGGCAATCTTGCCCTCTTTGAACGTGAGGTATATGACAAGCACTAAATGTCCCAGCGGGGCAACGATGAGTCCCACGCTGCCGTTGACCAGTGCAGGACGAATCCCTTCTGCCCCTCCTCGTCGTGTGTACATCTTCGCCACACGCTGTGCGCCTTGGACTTCCAGATTTTCACCTGACGGTAATTGAACGGTATCGCTCCGCAGTACGACATCCGGATCAAGCAAATTGAGCAGGGCGTTGAAATCTCCCGCCCGTGCTGCTGTGAGAAACGCGTTGACGACCTGCTTCTGACGATTCAGTTCAGCGCTCGGTACCGCTGACATCCCGCGAACACGACGGCGTGCGCGGCTGGCAAGCTGCCGAGTCGTCGCTGGCGACCGTCCGACTATCGGTGCGATATCATCAAAGGGTATGGCAAAGATGTCGTGCATCACGAACGCCAGACGTTCGTCCGGAGCAAGGGTATCCAGCACCACCATCAACGCGATACCCACCGAGTCTGCAAGCTGAGCTTCACGTTCCGGGTCGCTTTCGTCGTCGCGCGTGCCGACTCCTTCAGACGGAGATGAGTCGTCCAGTTGCACTTCAGGTTTGGATTTACGCGACCGCAGCATATCCAGACATATCCGTGCGACAATAGTCGTCATCCAGCCGCCAATGTTTTCAACCTTGTCGTTATCTGAACGGATTAACTTGATCCACGAAGCCTGTACCGCATCCTCTGCATCGCTCAACGAGCCGAGCATCCGGTAGGCGACCGCCCGCAGATGCGCCCGCTGCGCCTCGAACTGCTCGACCAGCCACTCTTGATTATCCGTCAATTCATTTTCCTTCCAACACTCCCTGCTCCTATTGACGGTTGAACCCGTCCAAGTGTGACAAGGAGCGCAGCATTGTTTCTACCGTGTCGATTTGCAGCCCTGATTCTGTCACATTTTTTTGTCGAGTTCCGTCATTCTTTTCAGATAAGCAGGATTGTGACGAGAACAACTTGCCAATCATGCTTGTCGTTTGCGTGTTTGCGTATATAACCACACAGTGAGAGGTATGAATATGAATCACGGAGTCAGAACGCTTGTGTATCCAGTCAAAGACCTCAACCAAGCAAAAGCGCTGTACACGGAGCTGCTGGGTGGGGAACCGTATGTTGACACACCATACTATGTGGGTTGGAAGCTCGGCGGGTTGGATATCGGGCTAGACCCCAACGGTCACAGTGCAGGGTTGACCGGTCCAGTCAACTACTATCACGTAGACGATATTAACGCCAGCCTGCAAACGCTCCTCGCGAGCGGGGCGCACTTAATGCAAGCAGCCAAGGATGTGGGCAATGGCAGCCTCGTCGCTTCGGTCAAAGATGCCGATGGAAACATTGTCGGACTGCTGCAGGAGTCATCCGATCAATCGGAGGGAGGTGCTTCGTGAGTAAATCGACGAACAAGACGGGCGGTTTCTCAAAGGAAGAACGCGATGCGATGCGGGAGCGAGATCGAGAGTTAAAAGCCGAAGCACGCGCGAACAAGGACAGGGCAGCAGGCGAAAGCGATGTGCTGGCGAAGATCGCTGAAATGCCCGAAGCGGATCGCGTGATAGCCGAACGCCTCCATGAATTGATCAAGACATGCGCGCCAGAACTTGCGCCCAAAACTTGGTACGGAATGCCCGCTTATGCCATTGATGGCAAGATCGTCTGCTACTTCCAAGGTGCATCGAAATTCCAGGCAAGGTATGCGACATTCGGCTTCAATGACCACGCCAAGCTTGATGAGGGTGTCATGTGGCCGACCTCCTTTGCGTTACAGGCGTTGACACCCGTCGAAGAGGCGATCATCAGCGAACTTGTCAAGAAGGCGGTACGCTGACGACGATGCCCGTCGCGGCGTGAGTCGTGGGTTGGGGCAAGTGCAGCGCGAGTGCTGAAGGCGCTTGCCCCGACGACAAGCACAACCACTCAATCGAGAAGTAGTACAACAGCGGGTGGTTGATTTGCATATCTGATTCGTTGATCTCAGGGTTATAACAGTCTTGTCCGCCGGTTGCACTAGGATTTGCTGTTTCCAGCTTACCTTATTTCAAGGCACAGGGGTTGTTCAGCGGCTTTCGTAAATCATTGCCACATCGTAGCGACGCATCATATCGACCACGTCCAGCGGCTTGACGGCATAGGACATCCCCTCCATGCTGCGCTTGCGCCCGACTTCATCGAGCAGATGCAGTCGCTTGAGGATGTGACCGATCCACTGAGTATCCCCCATCTTCTCCACCGGCTGACCGATCAACCGTGCGACTTTCTCACGCAGCGCTGCCGCTTTGATCCAGACGACATTCTGCTGTCCGCGTGTCATCAGTTCAAGCGCCTGCAAGACGGCTTCTTCCCGTTCGCTCAGTGCCTTACCCTGACTGATCTGCTCGTCAGTTTCAGCGGCGGTGGCAATCGCCTGAAGCAGTCCCGATACGCCACCTTGTTCTTCAAAGAAAGCAGCCAACGCGACCAGCGGCGACCAGAGTTCGCTGGAGCGGTTATGCAGGGTATGTAGGGTTGGGCGGTCAAAATAGTTCGTGTGAACGTAGGGAAATGCTGTCAGCGCCAGCGTGTACATCTGGTGACGAATAGCTGCACCGTCGAAGTCTGGTGGAAAGGAGGGCATCTTCTTGTCGGTGCGGCGCATCGGGATGGCGATACAGCGCGACGCGAGAATATCTTCCAGCCCGGCAATCGCTGCCAGAATCTTGGGGGAATAGACGTCGAACGCCTGCGGTTTCATATCTTCACCGATGAGACGAATGGCAGGCATTCCCTGCTTGTAACCGCTGTTCAATAATTGACGGATTTGCTGCATACCGGGGTCTTTCGGGTTGTGGTAGCGTTCGGCTTCGTCAATACCCACGGTGCAGCTGGTATAGTGGATCAGCCGGAACATCGACGGACCGGTCGGATCAGATGTGCTGACCATATTGAAGGCAAGCGGCTGCATGACGCGCATCACCGTCGATTTGCCGCTGTTCTTGGGTCCGTTCAGAGCCAGATACGGATACGCCGGAAACATCGTGTAGAAATACGTCCCAATCGTCCATAGTGCCAGAATCGCGCTCTCGACCTCGGAGCGAAAATCAACATACTGCGTGAACAGGTCATGTACAGCCGCGAAAACCTGCCCCGGCTCGACGGTTTCGCCTTTTAGGAAACGCTGGATGTCGCTGAACCGCCAGCGCATCAGGAAGTCTGAGCCTTCTGGCATGACGCGCAGCGCGACTTCTTTGCCATTCAGCGCAATAATCTGCTCGTCGCTCAGGCGCACGAGGTCACGCGATGAGGTGACCAGGTAGGGCTGCGTGTTCAGCTTCTTGTCCTTCGTCCGCTCGACGACGGACACGGTGACGATGGCGACATCCTTCTGAAAGCCCAGCGCGGGCGAAAGCAGTGGAATGTCATCACCGAGAATCTGCGGCATATCGTCAGTTTCCTCCTTCTCCGTTTTGGCACGAACCGCTTTGAGCAGGTCATTGAACACGCGCCCCTTGATACCTAACTTTGCCAGCGCCGACCGGAACTCACTCAACTCCATTTCGTCGAGGTCAACGGCGTGGGTGAACAGCTCGCGCACCGCATCCTTGCGCTCCAAGCCCACCAGAAACGCGACCCGCTCGATCTCGCTTTGCAGCCATGTTCGAGCTTTGTTCAAGACATCCTGTACTACATCCGCGCTGGCATTCCCTTGCACGAGCCAGTCATTCGCGTCTTTCACACCCTCCGGCAGACGCGGAATGAAGGCGGTCGCGCCGAGCATCCGGGCGATGTCGCGGTTCTTTTCCATCGCGTCAGGCGTGTTGTCGAGCGCGACGAACAGGCGGCGATGCTGGCGCAATGCGGTGAGCAGTTCGTCGGAGACGTGCATCCCGGCAATCGCCAGCGCTGGAATGCCCCACTCGCCAAACGTGATCGCGTCTGCCTGTCCTTCGACGAGGACTGCTCGTTCCGCGTCGGCGCTGTACAGGTGATTGTAGTAGGGACGGCGCTCGCCGAGGATTTCACGCGGCGGGTTGTAATGACGCTTGCCTTCAATCGAGCGTCCGCTCAGGTACACCAAACGCCCCCGTTCCAGATGGATGTAGACAATCATCCCGGCGGGGAACTTGGCGATCACGTCCCGCCACTTGTCGGGCAGGTTCAAGTCCGCCAACAGCTTGCGCTTGTCCTGCGGCATGAAGCCAAGCCGCGCACTGCGCACGGTCGCAAGCTGCCATCCCCGTGTTTTGGTCACATAGTCAAGTGCAGCAGGCGTGGCGAGTAGCACTTCGTGTAAGCGCTGGACAAGCTGGCGCTCCGCCCATGCATAGGATTTGTGAAAGTCGTTCCCCGTTTCAATGTCTATCCCGGCGCGCTGCGCGAGATAGCGCAACGCCTCCATAAACATCGTGGCATCGCGGTTGTTCCAGCCTGTGCTGTAATTGAGCAGGTGACGTCCGACAAAATCAAACGCATCTCCGTACTCCCCCTTAGAATTCCAGTAGTACTGACCTGTTTGAGGTGTGACGACGAGACTATCGTGTTCGACGCCGACGAAGCGCGTCCCCTGTCGTTTCAAGGCGAATTTCTCGCCAACGATCTGTTCGATTGGATTAGCGGAGCGAATCTGCTCCAGATCAATGCTCATCTGTCCCTCGGTTTCCATGCAAAGTTGAAGAGAACTCGTGTCGAAAAAACACGGTATGAACGTCAAACTGAGTTGCACGAGAGGACAGGCTGTGATACATTGTGAGTGCCGAGTTCACAACGTATCATCAGCCCGCCGCCCACGTGCCTTACCGCAGTGGGCATTTCCTTTTCTAGGGCGGTGATCGGGTCCGTGCGTTCATGATGAATCTCCCAATTTGTTCACACGTGTGAACAAATTCAATCGCTCGTCAGGTAACGTTCAACTTCGCCAAGCAGCTTTCGCATCGCCTGAAGCCTCGCACGTGCAATGCTGGCATCACCTTCCTGTCTCATCAACGCACGCGCAAGTTCCTGCGGTGTAGTCGTGCTGATCGTCTGCGTCACTTTTGCAATCTTGAGTGCAGAAGGAGAAATATCTTCTGCCTCCTCCTTCAGAGATTGCACGCCGTCACCTTCGCACAATTCTTTCACCTGTTTGGTTGATAATGGGGAAACGATTTAGCGAATTCATGGTAAGCTGACAGGATGACGACACGACAGTTTCACCTCAGCGAAGAAGCGGTAGAGGCACTGAAGCAGGCA
>JABWBO010000172.1 GCA_013360465.1 Anaerolineae bacterium
CCAGCGCCTGGTCAAAAACCCGCCGGTCCACGATGATCGTCTCGGAACTGGGCGGGACCACCACGCGCTCGCCCTGCGCATTGTAGATGGCAAAATGGTCGATGTGGTTATGCAGCCAGCGGGGATCGAAGGGCATGAAACGCAGCGGGGTCTTCACATCCGTCGCCTCGCCGCAGCGCACTGGCACGCCGATCTCCTGGCGTTTTTCCAGCAGCAGGACGCTCAGACCGGCTTCCGCCGCGCGTATCGCCGCCGCCGAACCGGCGGGACCCGCGCCGGCGATGATGACATCGTACTGCGCTTTCACGGGGAACCCCGCCCATTGGAGGAGATCGGGGAAGGCGAGATCGGCGCGCGGGAGGGCGAGACAGGAATCAGCGACAGCGCCTGAACCGGGCACATCGCCGCGCAGCGTTCGCAGTCGGTGCATTGCGCCTGATCGACGGTCAGGCGCAAGCCCCTCAGGAACAGCGCATTCGGCGGGCAAACGGCGACGCAGGCGCCGCAGGCGAGACACAGCGCCTCATCGACGCGCAGGAGCAGTGTGGGGCGATCTCTGGTACCGTCTAGGCGACGAATATCCATCATCGATGTCACTCATGCTAAACCTGATATGCTGCATTGTAGCGCGAAGCTCAGGGGAGGACAACCATCCTCTCATGAGGGGATTTCGGCGCGCGGTACTTTGATCCTGTGCCTGACCGCGCTATACTTGGTTCGTTGCCGCCTTCACAAGTCAACCCTGGAGTCGCATCTCATGATGCAGCGTTCACATCGCCTTATTGCCCTGCTGCTGCTCACCCTTGCCGCACTGGCGAGCGCCGCCTGCGGCTCGGTCGCCACCCCGCAATGGTCGGCGGAAGCGCAGGCGACGCAGGTCGCTCTGGCGGCGACGGACGAACACCTGACCGCCATCGCCCCGACGAACACGCCTCTGCCGACGAGTACGCCGGTCCCGCCGACGGAGACCCCCGCGCCGACCGACACGCCGGTCCCGCCGACGGAGACCCCCGCGCCGACCGATACGCCGGTCCCGCCAACCGCCACCGCTGAACCCACCCGCGCTGCCGGTAGACCTGGATCAGGCAGTGGAAACCCACAGCCTTCGGGCGACGCGGCTGCCGGGCAGGGGGTCTTCAGCACGACCTACACCACCGCCAGCGGGCAGTGGGCATGTGCGCTGTGCCATTCAGTGACGCAGGATGAACTGCGGCTGATCGGTCCAGGGCTGTGGAACGTGGCGGTGCGCGCCGAGACGCGCGTCGAGGGGCAGAACGCCTACCAGTACGTCCGCCATTCGATCCTCGCGCCGAACGACTTCATCGTACCGGCGGACGCCGGTGGACCGTATCCGCCCAACCTGATGCCGCAGAATTATCAGGAAGTGCTGACGCCGGAAGAACTGGAGGACGTGATCGCCTACCTGTTCACGTTGAAGTAAACGCGCCGCCGGTTCCGAAAATCTATCGCTGTCATGCCGCCCCGTCGAGACGATCTCGACGGGGTTTTTTGAATGGGGATTCAAAGAAGGTCCAGCGTCTTTTCAGCGGGCGGGCTGTAGGGGGGGTCTGGTGGGTCGTCCGCTTGTGGATTTCTTTCGAGACTTTACTCTAAAGTGTGTCTGCAAACTGCTCACCTCACCCCGTTTCGCTGCGCTCAACCGCCCCTCGAGAGGGGCAGGAAACCTGACGGTTTCCGGGGTGAGGTTATGTGAAAATCAGCTTTCCAGACACTTTTTTACCGCAGGCGAACGGTTTCGCCTGCGTCGCTCTCGTCGTCCAACGACGGCGACGGCGAAACTGCCGGCACGGGCGTGCCTTGCAGCGGCAGCGTGAAATAGACCGCCGTGCCGATTCCCACCGTGCTGCGCAGCGTGATCAACCCGCCGTGCGCCTCGATGATCTCGCGGGCGGTGGGCAGCCCCAGCCCGACCCCCGGCATCTCGATGCGCCTGCCGTTGGGCAGCGTCGGCTCGCCGCGATAGAAGCGGTCGAACACGCGCGGCAGTTCGTGGGCGGCGATGCCCGCGCCGGTGTCGCGGACGCGCAGACGGGCATAGCCGCCTTCCGCCCCTTTGACCTCCAGCGCCACCTTGCCACCGGGCGGGGTGTACTTGATGGCGTTGTCCAGCAGGTTGCCGATCGCCCAGCGCAGCCGGCGTTCATCCCCGACGATGGTCAGCCCATTCTGCTCGATACTCACTTCCAGCGTCAAATTGGCGGCGCTGGCGGTCGCCCGCCACTCGTTGGCGGCGGCATGAACCAGCATCTCCAGCGAGACCGGGCGCTGTGCCCGGCGGATCACCTGCTGATCGACCTGGGTCAGCTCACGCATCTCGATCAGCAGCTTGCCCAGCGCCACATCGCGCCGCCGCGCTTCCTGGGTGAACGCCAGGGCGTCATTGCGCGCCGGCGCGGCGCGCCGCCCGGCATCGGCGGCATCCGGTCCCAGTTCGGCGATGACCTGTTCCAGCAGCATGGCACGCGCCTCTTCGCGGCGGACCTCGGCGGTCACGTCGCGCAGCACCAGCACCATGCCGATCGGACGCTCGGCGACGGAACGCAGCGGCGCAGACTGCACGCTGAGGATGCGCCCATCGACTTCGATGCGCTGGGGGATACCCATCGGCGTCACGCTGTGCGTGCTGATTCCGCCCAGAGTCTCCACGACGGCGGCGGTGATGTCGCGGTCGGTAGCGCGCTTGAAGAAGTTGTAGCGCTCGCCGATCAGCTGGCGCGCCGGTTCGTTGATGAAAGTCACGCTGCCATCGATGTCGTAGACCACCACACCATCCGGCACGGACTCGATCATGGCGGTGAAGTGTTCCAGTTCGCGGCGCTGACGGCGCAGGCTGTTGCGCAGCTCTTCCTGCTTTTCCTGCACGCGGGCGGCGTAGCGGTCGAGCGCATAGCCCAGTCTGCCGACCTCATCCGTCGGACGCATGCCGGTCGGCTCGCTGACTTCGCCCACCGCCAGCCGTTCAGCGACGACGCGAATCCTATCCACTCGGTCCAGGATGAGGCGCACGATCAGGACGGCAGCGACCAGCACGCCCGCCGCGACAATCGCCAGCGTGATGGCGATCAGCTGACGGGCGGCATCGCCGGCGATGGGCGGGTTCGCCTGCATGAAGACGGTGACCTCCAGCCCGCTGAACCCGGCGACCGAAGCGCTGAGGTAGTCTACGCCGTCGAGCGTCACCGGAGCCGTATCGGCGGATGCCGCGCCCGCATCGAGGAAGACGGCGCGGGTCGCGGCACGGGTCGCGCGGGTCGGATCATCAATGAGGATGTCCACCGCTGCACCCGCCTGGGCGACCTGGAGCAGGCGTTCCTGGGCGACGCCAACGAACGCCGTCACGCCGTTTTCCAGCGGCGCGCGGATCATGAAAACGCTGCCGGGCATTTCGCCGGCGACCGTCCCACCGCTGACCAGCGAGAGCGCATCCAGCCCCGCCAGCCGCGCATAATTGGCGAGGGATGTTTCCAGCCGGGCAGCATCGCCCGATTCAAAGGCGTCGCGCCCTTCAGGGGTCCGCAGGAAACCGGCGGCGGCGTCGATCTGTTCCACGAAGAACTGCTCAAGGCGTTCAGCGACTGCCCGCGTGTTGCCGTCCAGCAGCAGCGCGCGCATCTCGCCCCCGCCGACGGTCATCCCGCGCGAGACCAGATAGACACCCAGGACCGACGCTGCCAGCACGACCGCGAAGACCGGCAGAAGCAGCCGCCAGCGCAGCGAGAGGTAACGCTCAGCACGTGGATTTGTGGGTGAACCAGCCTGTGACATCGGCGCGCAACCCCGATGGATTTAGCACATCATCCGTTAAGGATAGCACAAAGCCCGCCGTCACGCATGACGCCGCGAGTCTTCGGCGGGAGGTGATCTGGCGATTGATTTTCGCGCCTTCCGGCGCTACCTTTTGCAGCCGCAGGTGTTACTGGAATCGGGAATAGATGCGATTGAGATGTTCAACGGCGGCGCGTTCACACCAGGCAGCAACTGGCTGACCGCACAACGCTTCAGCCAGTGCGGCGTCACGCAGGTGGGCAACAGCGATGCGCATCTGCCAGAGAGCATCGGCAGCGGATTGACGCGCTTCAGGGGAAATACGGCGGACAATCTACACCAATCACTGGTGAGGGGATGGACGGCGGTTGAAGGTAGACCATGGCCCTTAACGACTTATTTCAAGCTCTTGCGCAGCGCGATCCGGCGGAAGCCGAACGCGCCTTCGCCCGTGAGGCTGCGCTCCACACCCCCGACCCCACCGTAGAACTGGCGCGCGTCAAACGGGTCGCCCTTTTCGCTGAAGCTTTCCTGCCCAAGATCGATGGCGTCTCCAAGACGGCATATCTGACCCTGCGCTATCTGCGCGACACCGGGCGCGAGGTGATCGTCTTCGCGCCGGATATCGCCCCGCATCAGGTCGCCGGCAGTGAAGTCATCCCGCTGCCCTCGATCGGCTTTCCCGTCGCGCCGGAATCGCGCCTGGCGATTCCGCACCCCCTGGTGGCGCAAAAGCTGCACGAGTTCCAGCCGGACCTGATCCACCTGTTCAGCCCGGCACTGCTCTCGGTGAGCGGCATGCTGGTCGGAAGGCAGATGCACATCCCGGTGATCGCCAACTATCAGACCGACCTGCCGGGCTACGCCGAAGTCTACGGCGTCTCGTTTCTGAGCGGCATCGTCTCGGATTGGCTGCGCTTCATCCACAACGGCTGTCACCTGACACTCGTCCCCTCCAACTGGACGCTGCGCGAGCTGCGCCGGAACAAGTATCACCGTCTGCGCCGCTGGGGGCGGGGCGTCAACGGCGAGCAGTTCAACCCGGCGCGGCGGTCGGCGGCATGGCGCGCCCGACTGCTCAATGGGCGCGACCCGAACTCGCTGCTGTGCATCTACGTCGGGCGGCTGGCGAACGAGAAGCGCATCGATCTGCTGCTTGAGACGGCGCGGACGCCCGGCGTGGCGCTGACCATCATCGGCGACGGCGCGCTGCGCGAGGAGCTGGAGGCGCGCTTCGACGGCACGGGCACGCATTTCACCGGCTACCTCTTCGGCGAAGACCTGGCGAACGCCTACGCCGCCGCCGATGTCTTCATGTTCACCGGCGCCAAGGAAACCTTCGGGCAGGTGGTACAGGAGGCGCAGGCGTCCGGCTTGCCGGCGGTGATCATCGACCAGGGCGGCGTCACCGATCTGGTGCAGGACGGCGTGACCGGCTTCATCTGCCCGGGGAACCCCTTCGACTTCGCCGACGCCGTGATCCGTCTGCGCGACGACCGCGATCTGCTGGCGCGCCTGTCGGCACAAGCCCGCGCCGCCGTCGAACGCAACTCGTGGGATGCGGTGATGGTCCAGCTTGAAGGGTACTATCGCGAAGCGGTCGCGCTCAATGACCGCCTCAACCGGGTTCCGCTTCCGCCGCGCTGGGGGTTAAACCTCCTCAGCTGGCGTCCACAGGATTTGTTCCAGACGTTTCTTCCCAGGAATTAGCCTCATGACTGAAAGCAGCGCCAAGACCGTCGCCCTGATCGCCCACGACAATAAGAAGGAGACGATGATCGCCTTCGTCGACGCGCACCGCGCGGTGCTGGCGAAATATTACCTGATCGCCACCGAAACGACCGGCGCATTGATCCAGAAGCGCTGCCACCTGCCGGTGAAGCGGGTACTCTCCGGTCCGATCGGCGGCGACGCGCAGATCGCGGCACAGGTCGCCGAAGGCAAGGTCGCGGCGGTCTTCTTCTTCATCGACCCGCTCGGCGCGCACCCCCACGACCCGGACATCAACTCGCTGCTGCGCATCTGCAATGTCCACGATGTGCCGCTGGCGACCAACCCGGCGACGGCGGCGTTCATCATCTCGCCGGAGCGGGCGCTGTAGCGCCGTGTGCGGCGGCGTAGGGGGAGCGGCGGGCAGGCGCGTTCGAACGGCATTGACTCGACCGGCGAAACCGGCATAATCGCGATTCATGCGAATCGTGACCGCTACCCTCCTGTTGATCCTGCTCGCCGGCTGCAACCTGAACGCCCCGGAGACGCCCGCTGTGCTGAACGGCGCGGCGGTCGAACCGGCGCTGGCGCAGGACGCCTCGGCGACGCCCTTCATCCCGACCGCCGCGCCCGAACCCACTCAGCCGCCCACGCCGACCATCCCGCCGGAGCAGGTGCTTCTGCTGGGCGACCGTCAGCTCCTCAACGGCACGTACCAGGACGCGGCGCTGACCTATCAGGTAGTGCTTCAGCAGGGCGGCGCGCCGCCCGACGCCCAGGCAGCCGCCTATTACGGCATCGGACGGGCGGCGCTGCGCGAAGGCTTGTTCGCTGAAGCCGCCGACTACCTCAAGCGCCTGCTGGAAGAATTCCCGCAGAGCAGCTACGCCCCCCGCGCGCGCTTCCTGCGCGGCGAAGCCTACCTGGGGACCGGCAACTGGAATCTCGCCATCGACGACTTTCAAACCTACCTGACCCTTCAGCCGGGGATGCTCGACAGCTACGCCCTGGAGCGCATCGCCGACGCGCAGCTGGCGCTCGGTCAGCTCGAGCTGGGCATCGCCAGCTACCAGCGCGCCGCCGAAGCCAGCCGCGCCACCGTGCCGGCGCTGGCGCTGCGCGAACGCGCCGCCCTGG
>JABWBO010000173.1 GCA_013360465.1 Anaerolineae bacterium
CTTTCGCTTTGAATTCTGGGCTGTACGTGTTTCTCATAGCGCTTCCGATCCACTGATAACTGCGCTATTTTACTGTCCGATTTATGGGGTACATCATAACTCACCTTGAATTGGCAGTCTTAAACTCTATTAGGTTTGCTCAATTGGAAACAATTGAGTTTGGTGATAGTTTCGGACTACCAAATACAAGAGTAAACACACAAGGCAAACTCACCGTTTATAAGGGTTTAGTCTTTCGAATTAAGTTGCCGAGAATATGCCCTGGGTACGAAAGTAATCCCATCGAATTAAAGCAATTCTGTGTCCACCTTCTCCAGAACTTAGCACGTACAGTAGAAGATCTGCAAAATCTACTAAATGTCGAATCGTGACCATACAGCAGAAGAATAGCCGGGTTGTCTTGGGGACATAATACTTCTCTGGAATTGTCTAGATAGGGTGACTTGGCTAAGTTAGTAAGGATTAAACGATGCTCGCCGAATTAGATCGCATTCCTTGGGTAACACTTCAGCATGCATACGGTAACGCTGATGATATTCCCGCCATGATACGTGCCCTTGCCTCAAAAGACGAGAAACAAAAGGAATGGGCACAACAGGCTTTGGAGACAAGTTCATTCCATCAAGGGCAAATATATTCCTCCACCCCACTTGTTGCACGCTTTTTGGGTGAGTTGTCTCAAGAAAATGAACTTCCCGCAAAGAAATGGATTATCGCCTACCTAAAACGTCTATTGATACGTGCAGAGGCGATTCTGTCAGAAGCCGAATCTTTCCCTGATGATGATGTGTACGAGCTTTGGGCTAAGATGACTAGAAAAGAATGGCGACAATCCAATCGAAATCTTGCCAAGCAAATTTTAGACGAAATACATCCCTACCGTGAAATAGTCCTCTGTGGATAAAGGGAAATTGGATCGTGAGGATTGGGGACCGCTGATCGATCAGCGGTCCGATTTGGTTTTGCAGAACTGCAGCAATGCGGCTGAACTACCGACTCAACTCGACGGTAACGGGAATGCCTTCCGCATAAAAGAACAGCGTGAGTCGTTCAATCTCCGCTTTCCCGATGACACTTGTCGAAACGTGTATACCCTGTTCATCGATGTATTCGAAGTTGAGCCGCTTGACCCCGCCCTGCGGTCCGACGACTTTGACCACTTGTGTGGCGCTTTTCAGAGGTGCAAGTGTCGCCTCCGCGTAGACGCGATACTGCCCGACCGTGAACTGAAAAAAGTCACTGCGCATTGTCCCACGCCACTGACCCATCACTGGCGTTTCATCCGGTAACGACAGCAGGTCACGGGCATGATCAAGCAAGCGTACCTGTACGGCATCCTCGATTGCGATGAACACGAGCAAAGGCGTGTGAGTGAGCTTCGCTGCGGTAAACACATCGCTCAGCTTAAAAAAGTCGTCCACGTCCTTGCGTCCGGCAGTCACAATTTGAATTGTCATAGTGGCACTCCTCCATTGATCACGGTTTGAAGCCATTCTTTCACCACGTTTTCGCCTGTCTGCTGGTAGAACTCATTTAGGTCTTTGCCGCTCGGCACTTGCACGCACTTGACTGCCCCGGAGAGCGCCGCGATCTGTGCCGCCGCGCCTGTACCGGCTTCGTCGGCATCCATACAGGCGATCATGCGCGGCACGCCGAGCAACGCTCCGTACCAGCGACGGTCGATACGAGCGTGACTGGCGCTACCGATTGCCGCCGCTCGCGCGAAGTCGCCGCCAACTTGCCAAGCGATCAGCGCGTCGAACTCGCCTTCGGTGATAATGAGCGGTGTTCGCGGTAGAATGCGATCCGCCAGATACAGGCAGCCGCGGATGTTGCCGCCGCCCACCTGCTGGTAACGCTGCTCACCCGCCGCTCGCCGCACTTTGATACCCCAGACTGTATCCTCAACGATCCACGGGATGAGAATGCCGCACGGCACATTCAAGCCCTCAATCTCACGCCACGCTGTTGGCGCACCGGGAATGTATCCAAGCTGCGCAAGCCGGATGATCTGTTCGCTCAAGCCCCGCTCCCAGACCAGATAGCCCCATGCACGCTGCCCTTCTGGTGACCATAAGCGCTCGCGTGCCTCGTCGATAATGTGCCGCGCTTTCGCCTGCCACGCCGCGTCTGGGGGTTGCGCTATCGGTTCGGGCATACGATGCACGGTGTTCAGCGTTTCGATCTGTGGTAGCTCCCCGTTTGCCAACCGTTCACATGCCTCATGAAAGGTTAGCTGGTGGTAGTGCTGCGCCCACGCGATGGCATCGCCGCCGGCGTGACACTTGCCAAAACAGCGCCAGTGGTGGGCGTAGACCACCAGTGAATAGCCTTTGTGTTCACTGTGCAGGGGACACTTAAAGGCGACATAGTCCCGCCCCCGAAAGCGCGGCTTACCGAGATCGCGCTCGACGAGCTGGCGCAGGTCGAGCTGCGCTTTGAGTTTCTCTACATCAATCATGTTGCCGACCTCCCCCAAATGAATTTCGTCAGTGCTGTGACGAAATGCCATAATTCGGCATTCTGTCATTTCGTCATTTCGTCATTGCGGTGTCGAAATTGCCGTGCCGGGCGGTTTTCCCCTCAGCATAACGGCTAGATTTCGTCACGCGCCCTCAAAATTCATGTCATAATCCCCGTTTTGAGGCGGGGAATTATGGCAAAGCCGCTATGACGAAATGATCGGTGTTTGCCGGTAGCCTTTCGACGGACGCCCCGCGCCTATACCTTTGCGCTCGATGACCTCAATTACGCCATCATCGATCAGGGCTGCCAGTGTCGCGTCGATCTCCTTGCGCGATTTCACCCCGGCACCGCGCAGGATGTCCCGCGCTGACGGTGGGCGTTCTCCATGGCGCGCGATGAAGTCCAGCACCTTCTTCTCGTTCTTCACGTCCACACCGATGCTCAGCTCGTCGAGCAGCCGATGTACCGACGCCCGGTACTCCTCAGCGAGCATCTGTCCGCGCGCCCAATGGGCTGTTGTAATACGAGGCGTGTTCTGCATTCCCTCATCCGTCCAATCCATAATCGCCAAGATCAGCGCCAGCTTGAGCGCCATCGTCGAGAAGCGTCCGTAGTTGCCGCGCAGACGATCATCAAGGTTGCGGCGCGGATCGGTCATGTCGTGCAGCGCAGCGTAGTAGGCGTTGAACAAATCAAAAACCGCCTGCTCCATCGTCGCGCCGATCGCGGGATGCTTGACGGGTTCGTCCAGATCATGGAGCGCGAACTCGTCGGGTGGCATCGGAAAGGCGTTGTACACGCGCAGCAGCCGCGTTTTCAGGTCGGGTGGAAACTCGTGCGTGTCGAGGTTGTGTCCGTTCAGCACACACTTGATCTCTCGCTCCGTCGGGGTCAGACAGAGGAAACGCGCCATCAACCCGTCCTCCCATTCGCTGTCGGTGATGTAGCGCCCCAAGCGCGCGGGTGTGGTCGCGCCGATCATCGCTAGTGCCGGGTTGTAGACGATGAGCTTGCCATCCCCGCGTAACTCACGCTCCAAGCGACGGGGCGCGTCGAACATTTCCATCATCGTTTCAGTGTGTCCCTCCATGTACTTCTTCGGGATGAGCATCTTGCTCGCTTCGTCGATGAGGATGCCGCGCTGACCGGCGAAGCGTGCTGCGAGGTCTTCGTTCTTGCGCTCGAACGGCAGCAGCTTGTCGTAGTTAGAAGGCTTTTCGCCCGCGAGTTTGGCGACCAGCATTTCGGGTGAGGTCGTTGCGGGCAAGAGTAGGTGCGGCATGGTGTCACGCACCATGTCGGTGATCGCGTTCAACCCGGTCGATTTGTGATAGTAGGTCGTCGGCGCAACCCACAGGTAGTACAGATTCGGGTAGATGTCGCCGAAACCCAAACGCAGCACGCAGCGCCGCGCCACTGCCAACCCGACCGCCCACAGCGGACCCGACTCCAGAAAGATGCGCGGCGTCATCGGTGAGCGCTGGCTCAACCACGCGAGACAATCACGGTGAAATCCACCGACGGTTTCCGCCGATGCCATCAGTTTGTCGGTCAACTGTGCTGCCTTGGGCAGTGGCGGTACGTATGCTTCCTCTGATGAATGGCTCAAAGTTGGCACATGGGCGTTGGGATCGACGCGCAAGACCTGCGCGCTCAGTTCCGGATCACGGGTCAAAATCTGCTGCAAGATCGACCAGTGAGCGCGGTCGTGCTGCCAATCGAGCGACGCCAGCAGCGCCTCAACCAGTGGGCTGAGGATCAATCCAGCGGGAATATCCAGCATCGATACGGCGCGCCGCAGCGCGTACGCATCGTGTTCGGTCAGGTTCATCGTAACAAGCTCCCAGGCAATACTGAATAGAACTCGTGCTAAAAAACACGGTTTGAGACGGCAAATTCAGTTGCACATGGGGGCTGGCTGTGATACATTGTGAGTGTCCAGTTCACAATATATCCCCATGCCGCCGCCCACGCGCCTCATCAGCAGTGGGCATTTTCTTTTTCTACGGTGGTGATCGTGTTCGTGTGTTCATCGGGTCATCTCCAAAATTGTTCACTCGAGTGAACAATTTCACTCACTCGTCAGGTAACGTTCGGTTTCCGAAATCAACTTACGCATTGCCTGAAGGCGCGCACGGGCAATATCAGCATCACCCTCTTGGCGCATCAAGGCGCGCGCAAGTTCTTGCGGGGTGGTACTGCTGATTGCTTGTGTCACTCTTGCCAGTTTGAGCGCAGATGGTGAGAGGGTTTCCGCTTCATCTTTGGTATCGTGTATGCCATCACCTTCACACAACTCCTTCACCTGTTTTGCTGATAAGTTGAAGTCGATGATCTGACGCACAATCTCCGCATGGTACTCTGGGGCGACCCCGGTAACATATCGAAGCCGAGCTTCCTCTATAGCATGCCTATCTGCCAGTTCCAGCGCTTCGTCGGAAAGACGCAACAATCCTTTGATGTAACTGAACTGCCCGCGCTTGATCCCACCCATCGCGCTCAGGATCATGTCGGTGTATTCCCGTTTGGCGCGCAGGTCGAGTTCGAGCGCCTGCCGGAAGAAGTCGTTGCCGACCGCGTATGCTGGAATCTCGTATCCATGCACCGTGAGCATTAGCAATGCCGCCTGCCGCGCCAGTGCCACCGCCGTCAATCCTGAACGTGCGGTGTTCTCTTTCGCCTGACGAAAAACGGACGAGCGGTTCGTCGGGATGACGATGCACGGGATCATGCCGTCGCCCGTGTAACCGGGGATGAAGTCGCGCAGTAGCCACGTTGCCCAGTAACGGCGCTCGCCTGTCTCAATCCGAAAGAGACGGGTCACGCCCTGACTGACATCGACGACCGTGAGAGGATTGACCTGTCCATCGTCGCGGATGGTGATCGCCAGATTGACCAGATCGCGCAGCAGCGTTTCTTCTGGTGACAGGTTGACCGCTGGTTCATCTTCGCGCTCATCGTCACCCTTCGGCAGCAGTTCGAGGACATTGTTGAACGGTCGCCCGCGCTGTCGTGCCGCGATTTGAACGATTTGTACCAGTTCGCGCAGTGCTTGGGTGGGTGTCACGCGGTTGTTGTGAAAATTCAAGTGAATGCTCTCGGGCAGCACTCGGCGCGGCTGCACGGGATCAGGGCGCACCATCTCCAGCAGGATACGCTCAACGCGGATTGAATTGTCCGTGAACGCCTGTGGCAGATCACCGAGCAGATCGCCGGTGACGGACGCGAGTAGGTCGTCCACCCGACTGGTATTGCTGTTTGACCTCGCCATTATTCGCTGCCCTTCGACAAATAACGCACGAGTGAAGCGACGACTTGGGCATAGGCTTTGCTCGCTGAGGCGCGCGGATCGTAGCTGAACAAACTTTGATGGTTTCGATGGGCATACGATACCGCTTCATTGGCGGGGATCACGCCAAGCAAGAGTTTGCCCAACACCGGATGCGCTTTGAGCTCTGCCAGCAAATGGCTGTGACCCCGAATGCGGTTATCCATCTTGGTGACAATCAGTCCGCTGACACGCAGATTGGGATGCCGCCAGCCTTCACGGATGTCGTTGATTTTCTGGATAACGCTGGTTAACCCGACCGTTTCCAAGTAGCGTGGCTCAACCGGAACAATCGCATCCGATCCGGCGAGCAGTCCCATTTCTGTCATCAGCGAAAATGAGGGTCGAGTATCGATAACGACCGCCGCATACTGGTTGGCGATTTTGCTTAGGGGATCAGCGAGGCGATACGGTGCGCCTGCTACGCCCATCAGTTCACGCTCAGCACCTTCGAGCATAGGGGAGGCGGGGAGGACGTGCAGGCTCTCATCCCACTGGCTCTGCACAATGCAGTTCATCAACGTCTGCGGTGCATTCTGGCGTTCTGCCATCAGCACAGTGTACAGACTGTCGTCCGCGCCGTAGTCCTTGCGCCCGGTCGTGACCAGTGAGGCGTGACCTTGCGAGTCGGTGTCAATGATCAGCACACGCGGATTGGAAGCATTGGCGCGGCGCAGCAGATTGACGATGCCGAACGCGATGTTGGTGGCAGACGTGGACTTGTAGGGTAGGAACCCAGCGCCCTTGCCTGTCGCCAGACCGGGTTTCTGTGAACCCCCCTCCGAACCGGACTTACACGTTTCCGCGTATCCGGCT
>JABWBO010000049.1 GCA_013360465.1 Anaerolineae bacterium
CCGCCCGGCGCGCTGCAGCCGCCTGGACGCTGGGCGGCGCGCTGACCGCCGTCTTCGCCCTGGTCAACGCCGACTACTACTTCAACAGCCAGCTCCCCGACCTGCGCGCCGAGTTCCGCGCTAACGTCGGCTTTCGCGACCTGTACGATGTCGGCTTGCGGGGCGCGCGCCTGCCGCTCGGCACTCAGGTGATCGTGGTCGAGGACCGCCCCAGCAGCGTCCCCGATGTCGCCGACATGCTGGCGTTCCTGCAGAGCAGCCAGCACCGCCACCCGTTCATGATCTCGCTGATCGATCTGCGCGAGATGGACCTGCCGCAGGATCGCGATCTCGCTTTCTTCGTCCCTCCCTCTCAGGCGAATATCCTGACCTATCTCTTCCGCCGCTTTCCACAGGCGAACCCGCCTGCTTACACGACCAGCGATCTGACGCCGAGCGAAGAATATGTCCTCATCACCATCCCTCAACAGTCCAACCCTGCCTCCTGATACGTCGCCGCAGCCGCGCCGGACTCTCCGTCGGCGCTGGTGGGCGCTCCTGCCGCTGCTGATGGGCGTCCTCTGCCTGAGCGCGCTGGCATGGGTGAACGCCTTCCCGGCGAGCGACGCCTACATGATCGGCAGCATCACCTCGCGCGAGCAGCTAGCGCTGCTTTACGCCGGTATGGCGCTGGTCGCCTGGGGGATCGCCGGCGCGCCGCCGTTCTGGCGCGGGCTGCGCCGGCGTCGGTTTTCCCCCGCGCTGCGCGGCGAGCTGCTGGTCCTGCTGCTGATCACCCTGGGCGCGCTGGCGCTCCGGCTGATCGGTCTGGAGACGACGCTGCGCCTGCTGCTCGATGAATCCAACTACGTCAATGGGGCGGCGCGCGCCATCGCCGACACCCACCAGATGATCCTCTTCCCGATGTCCGGTCATGGTCCGTTCCCCTGGCTGTACCCGCTGCTGCAAGCCGACACGGTCGCCCTGTTCGGGCACAACCTGACCGGCATGCGCGGGGCGAGCGCGCTGATCGGCACCGCCAACGTGGTGGTCGTCTACTGGATCGCCCGTCAGCTCTTCGCCCGGCGCACGGCGGTGTTCAGCGCCATCCTGCTGGCGGTCTACCCGCCGCACCTGCATTTCAGCCGCATCATGGCGTCGCTGACCATCGCCGATGCGCTGGCGGGGTCGGTCTGCCTCGCCTTCGTCATCCGCGCGCTGCGCACGCGCCAGCCGCTTGACTGGGCGCTGGCGGGGGTCACGTTCGGGCTGACTCACTATTTCTCCGACGGCGGCAAGCTGGTCTTCACGCCGCTGGTGCTGGTCTATCTGGCGTGGCTGGCGATCATGGATCGGGAGGCGCGCCGGGCGATTCGCGGCGGCATCGCTCGTATGATGATCGCCACGCTGCTGGTCGCCGCGCCGATCTACACCACACTCTACGCCCATCAGCGCCCGGTCTTCGGCAGGTGGGAGGATGCCAGCGGCAGCGGGCTGTCCTACTGGCTGAGCCTGCCGCAGGATGGGCTGACCGAAGCGGAGATCAACGAGGCGAGCGACCGCCTGCTGCTCCCCTTCCGTTTCCTGGTCTCCGAGCCGGAACCGGAACACATCTACTACGCCGGGACCGAGCCGCTGGTCATGCGCGTGCTGGTCCCGCTGCTGGCGTTGGGCAGCCTCGCCGCGCTGACCCGCTGGCGGCGCGCGGCGGTCCTGCCGCTGGCGTGGGCGCTGGCGGTCATGCTGGGCAACGGCATGTTCATCCGCAATCCTGCTTCATCGCCGCGCTACGTCGTGGCCTTCCCGGCGCTGGCGATGCTGCTGGCGCTGGGGGTGGCGGCGGTCTATGCGCTGCTCACCCGGCTGCGCCTGCCGGTCGGCTGGACGCGGGCGCTGGCGGCGCTGCTGACCGGCGCGGCGGCGGTCGTTCAGGTCGCCTATTATTTCGGTCCCCACCTGGACCACCTGCGCACCTGGCACCGCCGTCATCTGACCTATGGCGACGTGTGGGACGCCACCCTGCGAGTCTATGAACAGCTTCCCTATGCCACCCAGGGCATCTACATTGGAAAACCTGCGCCGCCGGGGATCGAATCCAGCGAGCTGCTCGGCTTCTACCAGTATGGCAACCTCTACCCCTTCCTGGGCTATGAGCCGAGCGTAATCGCCCTGCCGCTGCTGCGCGATCTGCCGCGCGACCGGGGCTATGCCTTTTTCATCGAGACGCGCCACAGCGAAGCGATCCAGATGCTCTACCGCTTCTTCCCGGACGCCGCGCCGCCCAGCTATTCGACCTGGGACATCGCCCCCTACGAACAGTACTTGCTCATCTACGTGCCGCCGCTGTCGTAGCCTGAACGATCAGCGGTTGCGTCGACGCCAGCGGTCGCGGGGGGCGATGCTGCCGATATCCGGGTTTTCCAGGAACTCGCCGATGATGCGCCCGAAGCGCTCGTCTTCCAGCATTGGGAAATGGCGGACGTTGGGCAGCAGCAGCGGAACCAGCGTGTTGTCCTTGTCCACCGTGATGTAGTGCAGCACATCCTCGTTGGGCACCGGGATGAGCGGGTCATCGACGCCGTGCGCCAGCAGGATCAGCGTGGAAAGCAGGCGCAGCGTGTCCAGCACCGGACCGGCGTCATAGGTATCGACGGAAAGCGTCAGGGCGCGCCCATCGATGCGAGGCGTATCCACCGCGATGGCGCTCGGCGCATCTTCGGCGCGGCGGAAGCAGCGCGCCAGCAGCGATTCCGGCGTTTGCCCGCCCAGGAGGCTGCGCAGCGGATTCTGCGCCGGGGGGGGCGTCACACTGGCGGCGGCGATCTGTTCCAGTTCCGGGGCAAGCCCGCCCTTGGCGCGGGCGGCTGCCAGCAGCGCGGCGCGCATCGCCGAGCTGGCGCTGGGGACGGTCGGCGCGCTCGGCGTAATTTCAGCTGGTGACGGCACTGCCAGCGGGCGCGACGCCATGACGGCGCGTCCCGCCGGGACGCGGTTCGCCAGGTCGCCAGGATCGAACAGCGGCGGGCTGATCAGCATCATGCGCGGCACAACGTCAGGATGGCGGCGGCAGAATTCCGTGACGATCAGCGCGCCCAGCCCATGCCCGATCATGGCGGCTCTGGTGATGCCGAGCTTGTTCATGAAGTCTTCGAGCAAAGCGATCTGATGTTCCAGCGTGTACTTGACGGGGTTGCGCGCCGAATCGCCATAGCCGAACAGATCGACGGCGTACACGCGGAATTTGGTGTTGAGCAGGGTCATCACCGGCGTCCAGTAGCGCCAGGAGCCGATCCAGGTATGCACCAGCACCACCGGGCGTCCTCGTCCGAGGATTTGATAGTGGATGATGTCACCGCTGTCGGTGGTGATGGCGCTCATAACCTATCCGTTCCGGGCGCGCCCTGCTACTGCGCGACTCCAGCCTGCCGCAGAATGTCGTTGATCCGCCGGGCGAGGTCATCGGGCGAGAACGGTTTCTGGATGTAGGCATAGCCGCCTACGTCGATTCCCGCCTGAATCTCTTCATCCTGCCCTTTTGCCGAAAGAAATACCACCGGGGTGTTCTTCAGACTGTCCAGCGTCTTCATCACCCGGCAGGCTTCATAGCCCGTCATTTTGGGCATGCGCACGTCCATCATGATCAGGTCGGGCAGCACCCGCTGCGCCTGCTGCACTGCTTCTTCACCATTGGCGGCGGTCGTCACCTGATGTCCGGCGAAGGTGAGCGTGAAATTGATCAGATCGCGAATATCCCGCTCGTCTTCTGCAACCAGAATGCTTGCCATGTCGTCTGCCCCTCTGCTCAACGGTGTCAATTCAGGCTGGCGTGTAGAGTGCTGTCATCCGTCGGAGCCACGGTGAGCGTGGGACCATCCACCGGCAGAGCGACGTAAAACGTCGTCCCCTGATTCACTTCCGAGTCTAACCAGACTTCGCCTTCGTGCAGTTCGACCAGCGCCTTGACGATGGACAAACCCAACCCGGTCCCCGCCACTTCCATGACGAGCGCGTTCTCGTCGTAGCGCTCGAAACGGTTGAAGACGCGCTGACGAAACTCTTCAGGGATGCCGATGCCGTTGTCTTTGACGCTGACCAGGACCTGCGAGCGGTCGCCGCTGAGGCGCGGCTGCGCGTTGATTTCGATCTTACCACCGGGGCGAGTGTAATTGAACGCATTCTCCACGATGTTGTTGAAGATCTGAATGACCTTGAAGCGGTCGGCGTGGACCAGCGGCATACCCGGTTCGATATGCAGATTCAGGGTGATGCCCTTTTCGACGTGCTGCGCCCGTCCAGACACGCTGCCGGCGACTTCTTCCAGCACCTCACCGATGTCGATAGACTGAATCTGCAGGCGGTCGCGTCCGCTGTCGATGCGCGAAATGTTCAGCAGGTCGCCCACCAGGCTCGCCAGACGGTCGGCATTGGACTTGATGGTCATCAGGAAGCGCTTCTGCGTATCGCTGGGCGCGCCTGCCGCCCCGCCCAACAGCAGTTCGGCGTAGCCCATGATGCTGGTCATCGGCGTGCGCAGCTCGTGCGAAACGTTGGAGATGAACTCGCTCTTCATGCGGTCCACCTCGACATCGCGCGTGACATCGCGGAACACGGCGACCGTGCCCAGCGCCTCGTCGCCGATGCTGACCGATGCCGCGCGCACGCTGACGACACGCCCGCCGATCTCCAGGCGGTCGATGGTCAGCTCGCCCAACGCCGGATTCGGATCGGCAACCCAGTGGCTCAGCCGGCTGACCCAGCGGTAGGCGTTGGGATACTGCGCGCCCAACCGGGTGAGCGTCTGCCCCAGGGCGTAGTCGCGCGGGATATCCAGGATGATCTCGGCGGCGCGGTTGAAGAGTACGATAGCGCCGCCGGCGTCCGCCAGCAGCACGCCATCGGCGATGCCTTCCAGGATGGCGGAATTCTTCTCCGCCTCTTCCTGCTCGGCGCGCAGCAGAGCGGTCATGCGTTCATTCTGATCGCGGATCAAGCCGTAGAGTTCAGCGTTGTTGATCGAAGAGGCGATCTGGTTGGCGGCGGCGAGCAGCAGGCGCAGCTGCGGCACGTTGAACTGTTTGCGCCGCCGTCCGAAGAGGATGATCACGCCCTGCACTTCGTCGTTGGTCTCCAGCGCCACGCCCATCGCGCTCAGCCACTCGTCGGCGCCGGGCAGGGCGGCGTCCCAGAACGGCGTCCCGTTCAGGTCCTCGATGAGCATCGAGCGCTCGTGTTCCACCAGCCAGTTAGCGAACCGCTCTACCGATGGGTTGTAGATCGTCTGTCCGCTCAGCCAGTCGGTCGTGCCGGTCCCGCTGCTGCGGCGCACCTCGCCCTGCCCGTCGATCCACGAGATGTGGGCGTGCAGACGGTCATCGATAGGATCGACCAGGGCGACGAAACCGGCGTCGGCGACGACGGCGCTGACCGACATTTCCAGCGCGCGCAGATAGATGCGATCTACGTCCAGGGTGCGCCCCAGTTCCGAGGTGATCTGATACAGCGCCTCCAGACGGTCGCGTTCTTCCTGCAGCTCCTGGGTGCGCTCCTGAACGCGCGTGTTCAACTCGGCGGCGAAACGGCGGACCCGTTCGAACAGGCGGGCGTTCTGCAGCGCGGCGGCGAGCTGCGAAGCGACGGCGTTGAGGACGCGCTGATCGTTCAACCCGAACGGACGCCGCTGCTGCCGGTCGCGCAGCGACAGCACGCCCAGCGCCTCGTCGCCGGCGACCAGGGGCACCGCCAGATAACGCCCGGTGTCGGTATCGGCGCTGGTGATGCCCAGGTTCTTGCGCACATCGTCCGACAGGGCGCTGGTCCCGCCGAGCGACAGCGGTCGGCGGTTGCGCAGGACGAACGAGACTTCATCGTTGCCAAGCGCGCGCGACGGGATGCTGATGTCGTCGCCATCGCGCAGCGCCATCGGAAAGCTGATGGTCTGCGACTCGGCGTCGTAGAGCGCCAGCGACACCTCCTCGGCATCGGTCAGGTTCATGATCTGCTCGCGGACGATCTCGATGATGTCCAGGACATCCATCGTTGAAGAGATGGCGAAACCGATATCGTTAAGGATCAGCGACTGCTCGACCTGCGCCGCCGTCTCGGTCGAAAGGCGGGCGTTCTCGATGGCGGTCGCCGCCTGCACGCCAAGCGCCTGCGCCATGCGCACCTCGCGGTGCGTGAAGGTGCGCAGACGGTTGCGCATCTCGATTTGCAGCATGCCGAGTACCTGTTCGCGCACCACCAGCGGGACCAGCATACGTTCGCGCACGCCGCGCTGCTGCATCTCCTTCAGTTCAGTGGGATCGGCAGATTTGTCGCTCAGACGGGTGAGTACGATCTGATTCTGATGGATGGTGTGCGCTTTGGCGGGGAAATCGCGCAGCGCAAGCTGGGTGTGCGAGACGACGAACCCTTCATCGTTGTCGCGATCCAGCTCCATTTCGACCTGCAGAAAGTCTTCGACATTGTCGTAGAGCATGACCGACGCCGCCTCGATGTCGAGCGCCTGAAGCGCCAGGCGGGTCACGCTCTGGAACACCTCATCGATGTCCAGCGTATAGGCGGTCGCCTGCGTCGCCTCCAGCAGCGTCTCCAGTTCACGCGTGCGCACCATCGACTGCTCCAGCAGGTTGGCGTTCAACACGCCGATGGCAGCTTGGTTGGCGATGATCTGCGCCAGTTCCAGCTTCTCCGGGTCAAAGACCTGGTCTGCATGGGGCGTGACCATCTCGAACATACCGGTGGTTTGTCCGGCGACGACCATCGGCAGCAGGACGTAGCCGGCAGCATCCTGATCTTCGAGGTAAGTCGGGGCGAGCTGTCCCGGTTCCAGCGCCGCCAGGTTCGGGATGATGACCGGCACGGGCTGCTGGATCATGGCGTTGAAGATCCCCCGCTCCTCATACGAGAAGATGTCGGACGGCGGTTCGTCGCCGCGCGGCACATCGACAATCGTACGCACCACCCGCGCATCGCGTTCAACCAGGAAGGCGCGGGCGTGATCCATCTCTAGCAGGAAGGTGACTTCCTTCAGCGCGATCTCCATGACGTTCTCGGTATCGAGCGACTGCGCCAGCGCGACCGAGACGCGGTTGAGCAGGCTCAGGCGGTCGGTGCGCGCACGGGTGTCGGCGAACAACCGGGCGTTCTGCACGGCGATGCCGGTCAGGCTGACCACGCGCCGAATCAGCGCGTGCTGCGCCTTGAAGATGTCGGGATCGCTCGATTCGCTGCCAAGATGTATCGAGCCGAGGACCAGACCACCGGCGATCAGCGGCAGGACGAGTGAAACCCGTTCGCCCTGCTCGCGCCAGCGCGCCAGATCGAGCAGCCCCTCGGCGTCCGGGTCATCCGGCACATACAGGTGTTCCTCGCCTATCTCGAAGGCGCGGCTGAGGGCGGTCTGGCGCAGATCAGCCCTCATTTCGCGGACAACCCGCATCTCTCCGGCGGCGGCGCTGCCGCCCTCAACGCGAATCACGTCGAACTCGTGCCCGCTGCCCAGCAGCAGTGCGACAGTCAGGCGCGCACACGGAACCATGCCCATCACCCCAAGGGCGACGCCGCGCACGATCTCCTGGATGTCAAAGGTGCTGGAGACAGTGCCGAGGATCTGGTTCAGCCGCGCTTCCTGTTCGGCATTCTGCACCGAGGAAACGAACAGGCGGGTGTTTTCCAAGGTATTCGCTGCCTGATGCGCGAAGATCTCCAGAATTTCGAACATACTCCGGTCGGGGCGCTTACCATCGTAGGGGCGATCCAGGCTCATCACGCCGAGCAGATTGCCGCCCGCGCCGAAGAGCGGAACCAGCAGGACATCGCCATCATGCCAGTCGGTCTTGCCGCGCGGATGCAGCGTGCGTGTGACCGCCAGCCCCGCGCCGAACGCCTCCGCCCCTTCCACATACCACTGCGTCACCCGCTGTACGGGGAAGAAGTAGGACTCGCTCTGGCGGAATTCCGCTTTTTCGAAGAGCCTGCTCAGGCTCGCGCGGGAGATCGTCAGTCCGCGACTGCGCTCGAAGGCTTCAATCGGCAGTCCCGCCTGCGCCACCCGCCGCAGGACATCCGCCTCCTGGTCGAGCATCAGGATGAGTACGATGTCGTAGCCGATGCTCTGCCCGACGCTGAAGGCGATGGCTTCCAGCATGGTCGAGCTGTCCACCGTCGATTGCAGCATCTGCCCCAGCTCGAAGATCTGATTGAGCTGTTCCACCCGGCGCGCCAGGCGGTTGCTGCGCTCCTGGTTTTCCAGGTAGCGGCGGTTGTTGCCATAGCTGAGCGACGCCTTCGACGCCAGCGTCTCCAGGAAGGCGGCGGCGAGGCTGTCGAAGCGGTTCGGCTCATCGTCCCACAGGTGCAGCACACCGACGACATTTTCCTCGTGGCTGAAGGCGACGGCAATGCCCGATCTGGCGCGCAGCGGGTTGTCCTTTTCGACGCCGACGCCCTCATAGTCGTCGATGACCACCGCCGTGCCGGGCTTCTGAAACGCCTGCGTCTCGATCGGCGCGACCTTCTCCAGACGTTCGCCCAGGCGGCGCTCGACGGTCGGCTGGTCCGGGCTGCGCCACTCGTTGGGTGGAACGAACAGCAGGATGGTGCTGCCAGAGGCTTCAGTCGCGCGGATCGCTTCGCTGCGGATCACTTCCAGGACGTGATCCAGGTCGAGGGTCTGCGCCAGTTCGTTGCTGACCCGCGAGATGGCGTCCAGTTCTTGCAGGCGGCGGCGCAGGTTCTGACCGGTAGTTCGGGAAAGGCGTACACGGTCGAGCGCGGCAGCGATATGCACGGCGACGGCTTGCAGCGTGCGCACATCGTCGTCGTTGAAGGGCGGCGAGAAACGGTCCAGGATGCCCATCTCACCCAGCGATTGATCGCCGGCGACCAGCGGGACCATGACGACGGTCCTGAGGGCGAGCTGTTCGCTGAAGCGGCGGTACGCCGGCAGGACGCGCTTGTCGCCCGGCAGGTCGTGGCTGATGAACGGGCGGCGCGACAGCGCGACGCTGCGTTCAAAACCCGGCGTATAGGTGTTGGTGATCAGCGTCTCCTGCAGATCGAGGTTGAAGGCGTATTCAGGCAGGATGTACAGGTTGCCCGTCTCAGGGTCGATCACGTTGATGAACGACTTCGGCGTGTTGCTCAGCTTGCACACTTCGCGCAGCAGCGGGAGGACGCTGTCCTCCGGCGTATTGACCGCGCCGGCATATTCGGCGATGCGGCGGATGCTCTCCGAGACATCGACCTGCTCCTGAACCGCCCGGAATAGGCGGGCGTTCTCGATCATCGTGCCGACCTGCGAAGCGTAGATTTGCAGCAGGCGGGCGTCCTCGTCGGCGAAATCACGCCCATCATGCGGGTTGGCGACCTGCACGATGCCGATGCGCTGACCGGCAGCCGGAAGCGGCACGATCAGCGTCTTATAGATGCCGGCAACCGCCATCGCCTCGGCGATACCGGCGCTGTAGATCAGCCGGTCGGTGGCGACGGCATTGGTATACCAGTAGTCTTCGCCGCCATAGACCAGCGCCATCGGGCTGCCATCCGGGATACCGATAGCGTAGTCGGGCATGTCGATACCGTAGAACGGCGGCTGCGCGAGCAGCTGCGCATTTTCTACATCATGCAGCAGGATGCCGCACATCTCGACATTCATCATGCGCGCCAGGCGTTCGTTGACGCTGAAATAGAACTGATCGGTATGACCGATAGCGCTGAAGACCTGGGAGATCTCCTGCAAGCCGGAAAGCTCGGTCTCGCGGATGCGCTCCTGTTCGGCAAGGCGGATATTTTCGATGGCGATGGCGACCTGTGCCGCCAGCGGGCGCAGCGTCCGAGCGTCGCGGTCGCTGAAGCCGATCTCGCTGCGCTTGTTGAAGACCAGCAGCATGCCCACGCGCTTGGCGCCGACCGCCAGCGGCATGAGCAGGGCGGAACGCACCCCTGCCGTGTTTCTCAGCAGCGTCAGCCCCAGGTCGTCCGCCAGCGGCTCATCGCCAAGGTCGAACGTCAGCCAGTATTCGCGCGACAGCCACAGGTCGCGCGCCGGGGTGTTCGGCTGTACCAGGATCGAGAAATTGCGCACGATGACCGGCGGCAGTCCATAGAACGGCGGCTGAGGAGCCAGACGCTCGCGTTTTTCGTCGTAGACCATCGTCCCGGCGATTTCTGCATCGAGCAGCCGCGCCACACGGCTGGTCAGCGCTTCGAAGATCGACTCCGGGTCAGTGGTCAGCGCCTCCTGATCAATCGCCGTTTGAAGCTCGGCGATGTCGCTGACGCGCTGCGCCTGTTCACCGTAAAGCTCGGCATTATAGATCGCCGTCGCCAGCGGTCGCGCGATGTTGCGCAGCAGCGCCAGGCTGGCGCTGTCAAAGCCCCGCACCGTCTTGGCGGCGAGTTCGAAAGTGCCGAGGAAGCGCTCGCCCAGGATCAGCGGGATGCCGACGAAGCTGCTGTAGCCGCTGTTCGCCAGCTTGGGGCGCACAGCGCTGGCGGCGCTGGCATCCACCACCAGCACGGGCTGGCGGTACTGGGCGATCCAGCCGCTGATGCCTTCCTGCGCGCCGTAGAAGCCGCCCGCTTCGGCGAGCGCCAGCACGTACGTTGAATCGCCCACCCAGCCGCGCGGAATCAGGATTCGGGCGGTCTCATCCCACAGGGTGATCTCGCCGGCGTCGGCGCGGATATGCTTGCGGACGATGGTCAGCAGCGCCTGCAGCACCGGCTCGACGCCCTGCGCGGCGTTGACCGTCTCGCCCATCTCGTCGATGATGGCGATTGCCGCCTGGGGGTCATAACCGCCCGTCTCGGACGATCCGCCGGCGGTTTCGCGCAGGATGAGGACGGTTCGGGTCTCGCCCTTCTCGAACGTCTTGCGAGACTCTGCCTGAAGCCAGCGGCGGTTGATCTGTAGCGCCGCCTGTCCTTCGCTGGCGAGCAGATCGAAGAAGACCTCTTGAGGTTCGGCGCAGCGGGCGACCTGTTCGACGGTCAGCGTACTGGCATTCAGCCAGGCGCGCAGCGTGTCGCTGGCAAAGAGGAGCCGCCCGCGCGCATCGACGACCATCACGCCGTCGCGCTTGCCGACGATGGGCAGCCTGGAGAAGGTCGATTCGGAAGGGGAGGATTCCTCCGCGCGCTCGTGCTGTGACGCCCATAGGTACAACCAGACCAGGACGACCGCCGCGCCCGCGAACAGGATCAACGCCAGTTCCATCTGCCTTTAATCCGCGCTTCCCGCAGCGCCTCGGCTGCGTCTAGGTGCATCCTACCAGGATGTCAGCACGTTGGCGCTGCCGCTGTCCTGACCGCTCAGCCCTCGACGACGGTCTTCGGCTGCCAGTTCGGTGATCTCGCGAATATCCGAGAACTGATGGGTGCGGGTCGAAACTGCGCCGACGGAGAGCGTCATCAGATCGACCTGCTTTTCTCCGTACAGGCTGTCCGGCACGAGGATATAGCCGCGCTCGCGGTCGATGAAGGAGTAATGCTGCTTCACCTTGTCGTTGAAGCGCTCGGCGAGATTCTGCCGCAGCGGTTCCGGATCGTCGATATGGGTGATGATGATGAAATTGTCGCGTCCGGGATGCCCGGCGTAATCGTCGGGCGTGCCAAATTCGTCGATGATCTCGCCGATCTGCACCGCCACGAAGCGGATCACCTCATCGCCGGCGACGAAGCCGTAGACATCGGTGAAGGCATCGAACTGATTGATCTTGATGTCGAAATAGGTCCACTGGCGGTTTTCGTGCATCAGCGCCCGCAGGTGGTCCTCGATCAGCCGACCGGTCGGCAGGTTCGACTTGGAATCGATCTGCGTCTGACGGTTGGCAGCGGTGATGGCGTTCTGCACGCGCAGCTTGAGTTCCTCGATGTCGAAGGGCTTGGTGATGTAATCGTCCGCGCCCAGTTCCAACCCCTGGATGCGGTCGCTGCGTTCGTCGCGCTGCGTCAGGAAGATGATCGGGATATGGCTGGTGCGGGTGGTGGTGCGCAGTTCACGGCACACATCATAGCCGTTCATATCCGGCAGCATGATATCGAGGACGATCAGATTGGGGAGCTGTTTGCGGGTGGTGGACAGCGCCTCACCGCCGCGCGCGGCAACCTGTACCTCATAACCCTGTCCGCTGAAGTAAATCTTCAGCATGTTCGAGATGTCGAAGTCGTCTTCGACAACCAGGATTCGCCCTTTGCTCATGAAAGTCCTCTTTTTGCCCCCCGCTGCGGGGCTTCCTCTACAGGTTGGTGAACCGGGACCGCTATACCAGATCGTCACGCACCACTGTGTAACTATACTATAACGATGATCCGTCTTGCGCGCTAGAAGGTTTGAAACGTCGCGCTGCCGCGTCAGATCAGGGCAGCGCGCGAGTCGTCAGCAGGCGATTCGCCGCCTGCCAGAAGCGAAATCCTTCGGCATAACGCCGCTCCACCGCCAGCCCGCGAAAGGCACCGACCGCCTGCACATACTGGTGAAACATGTTCTGTTCCGGCGGCGGCAGCGGCACCTGCGGATCGTAGGGCAGGGTCGGCTGCTGAAGCTGGCTGCGGTGGCAGTCGAGCATCGCCAGCTTTTGCTCCCATACCTCGGTGACATCGACGTATTCTTCGGGAAGGAAACCGATCCCTCGTTCCGCCTCCATGAAGGCGACGGGCATGATCGCCCGGTGCGGCGGCAGCGCGGAAGGATAATTCGCCGTGCGGGCGACCTGAGCAGCGTCCATGATCAGCCGGCTGGTCGCCTTGTGGTCCGGGTGATAATCTTCCGGCGGGTGGGTGATGATCAGGTCCGGCTGGCACGCGCGGATCAGCTCGACAAAACGGTGGCGGGTCGGTTCGTCGAACCATACCCCGCCGTCGGGAATGCCCAGCCAGATCGGCTCCGCACCGATGACCGCCGCCGACCGCCGCGCCTCTTCCTGGCGGATGGCGGTCACCTGTTCCAGGTCTCCCTTGGGGCGTCCGCGTCCATCGGTGACGACGCACATGAATACCCGGTCGCCGCGCTGACGGCAGCGCGCCAGCGTTCCACCGCAGAACAGTTCCAGGTCATCGCCATGCGCGCCAACTGCCAATACGTTCACGAAACCTTCCTTTTCGTTTTCATCTCATCTTCGTTCCATCAGGTCAGGATTAGTACCACAACCGCCGATCGGGGTTCAAGCCCTCATCCCGCTGCCCCTCTCCAATTGGAGGGGTGGTTGAGCGCAGCGAAACGGGGTGAGGTGAGCGGTTTGCAGACAGACCCTCGTACTACTCCATCAGGTCCGGCAGCACGCCCTCAGCGCGACCGCACATCCAGCGCGTCGCGCAGCCCATCGCCCAGCAGGTTGAACCCCAGCACCGTGATCAGAATCGCCAGACCGGGGTAGAACGGCATCCACCACGCCGAGCGGATGAAGGCGCGGCTTTCGGTGAGCATCTTGCCCCAGCTGGGGGTCGCCTGCTGGGCGCTGCCCAAACCGAGGAAGCTCAGCGCGGCTTCCGCCAGGAGCGCGCCGCCCAAGCCCAGGGTGGTGTAGACGATTACGGGGGCGATGATGTTGGGCAGGATGTGGCGGACCATCAGGACCAGGCTGCCCGCCCCCAGCCCGCGCGCCGCCACCACATACTCCATCTCTTTGGCGGCGAGGACCTGCCCCCGCACGATGCGCGCCGTCACTGTCCAGTTGACCAGCCCCAGCGCCAGGATGATGTTGACTTCGCTCGGTCCCAGGACGCCGAGCAGCGCGATGGCGAGGATGAGCAGCGGAAACGCCATGATCACATCGACCATGCGCATGAGCAGCACATCGAACCATCCGCCAAAGAAACCGGCGGTCATGCCGACGGCGACGCCGATGATCAGGGCGATGGACTGCGCCGCCAGGGCGATCTTGAGCGAGATCTGCCCGCCGTACAGGATGCGGGTGAAGATGTCGCGCCCGACGGCGTCGGTTCCGAAGAGATGTTCCTGTGACGGCGGCTTGACGTAGTCATTCGCCAGATCGCCCAGGACCGGATCATAGGGCGCGATGAACGGCGCGGCGAGGGCGGTCAGCAGCATGAAGGCGACGATCAGCAAACCGATCACGCTCGCCGCGCTGCGCAGCAGACGGCGCAGCGCCATCCGGGTCGGGTCGTCGGGGCGAACCGCGCCCTGCAGGCGGAAGGTCTCGTTCATGTGAAGCGAATCCTGGGATCGATGAGCGGATAGAGCAGGTCGACGATCAGGTTCATCAGCGCATAGATCAGCGCGAAGGTCAGCACCAACCCCTGCACGCTCGGATAGTCGCGGGCGCTGATCGAATCGACCAGCAGCCGCCCCATGCCGGGATAGCTGAAGATCACTTCGACCAGCAGCGTCCCGCTGAGCAGCCCCGCCAACCCGGTCCCCCACACCGTCACGATGGGCAGCAGGGCGTTGCTCAGGATGTGGCGGACGGTCACGCGCCGGGGGCGCAGTCCCTTGCTGTGCGCCGTACGCACGTAGTCCTGGCTCAGCACTTCCAGCAGGCTGGAACGGGTGATGCGCATCAGCACCGCCAGCATGCCGAAGCTGGCGGCGACGGCGGGCAGGATCAGATGTTCATCATAGCCCGCCCCGCTGACCGGCAGCAGCTTGAGCTGAAGCCCGAACAGGATTTGCAGCTGCAAGCCCAACCAGAACACGGGGATCGAGACGCCGATCAGGGCGACCAGCCGCAGCAGGCTGTCCCAGACCGTATTGTGTTTGAGCGCCGCCACAACGCCGAGCGACACGCCGACCCCGACGGCGATCAGCATGGCGCTGACCGCCAGCGCCGCCGTCTGCGGCAGCGCCGTCGCGATCATCTCGCTGACCGGGCGGTTGGTGATGAAACTGCGCCCCAGGTCGCCGCGCAGCAGGTCGGTGACGAAGATCCAGAACTGGGTCGTCAGCGGTTCGTCGATGCCCAAGCGGGCGCGCGTGGCGGCGAGGCTCGCCGCGTCGCCGCGATCCCCTTCGAGAAACTGCGCCGGGTCGCCGGGCAGCACGCGAATCATGACGAAGGTCAGAAGGGTGATGCCGAGCAGCGTCGGGAGGAACTGGACGAGCCGACCGATCAGATAGCGAGGCATGAGAGGCAGTAAGCCGGATGCACAGGGCGGCGAGCAGGGGTTTTCAACATCGCCCGCCCGCCGCCCCTCGGCAAACTACTGAAGCGCGATGAGCGCGAAGCGCATCACGCCGTTATTGTCCAGCGGCAGACCGCCGAGGCGGCTGCTGACCAGGCGCGAAGTCGCGCCGTGATAGACCGGCACGATCAGGGCGTTGTCCATCGCGATCTGCTCGATCTGCTGGAAGACGGCGTCACGTTCCGGTCCGAGCGGCATGGAGATGCCCTGGTTGTAGAGCGTGTCGATCTCCGCCGCGACATCGACCTCGCCATAGCCGCAGTTGACGCGGGTGGCGGCGTTGGGCAGCAGCAGCACGACCATGTTTTCCGGGTCGGGATAGTCCATCGTCCAGCGGATGCCGCCCATCTCCATCGTGCAGGCATTGCGGTCCTGGGTATAAACCGAAGCTTCCGTCGAATTGACGATGAAGGTGATGCCGGCTTCGGCGACAGTCGCCGCGATGGCGTTCAGCACGCGGTTTTCCGTCTCGTTCTGGTCGGTGCGAACGGTCAGCTCGATGCCGTTCGGGTAGCCGGCGTCGGCGAGGAGCTGGCGCGCCGCTTCGACATCGCGGACGAACGGCGCATACTCGGCATTGTGCGCCGCCAGACCGGGCGGGAACATGTTGTACGCCGGGACGCCGTTGCCCTGCAGGACGGTGTCGATGACCAACTGCCGGTCTATCGCCAGCGACAGCGCGCGGCGGACGCGGACATCGCCCATCTTCGGGTCTTTCAGATTGACGCGGAAGTTGTACAGCCCCAGGGTCGGAATCGTCCGCAGCTGCGCGCTCAGCGCCGCATCTTCGCGGATGCGCGGCAGGTCGGCTTCCGGCGCGAGCGAAATATCCAGGCTGCCCGCCTCGAACTCGATGACCTGGCTGGAGGCTTCAGGGATGACGCGGATGTTGACCGTCTTCACCGACGGCGCGCCGTTCCAGTAGGACTCGTTGGCGGTCAGGGTGACGTGATCGTTCTGCACCCACTCCTGCGCGATATAGGGACCGGCGCAGACCGGCGGGGTTGTGCCGTCGGAAGCATCCAGCGAGCCAGAGGCGACAATCACGCCGCCCGGCAGAGTCAGACGGGTCAGGAACGAGGTGATCGGACGCGACAGCGTGATCGCGACGGTCTGATCATCGACCACCGCCACGCCGCTAATCGCGCCTGGGGGAGTCGGCGGCTCAGGGGTGGGCGTGCCTTCACCAACGCTCGGAGCGACCGGGCGGGCGTCCGCCCAGCCGGCGACATCGCGCAGGACCAGACCGGCGGTGTAGGACGTGCCGCGATTCGGGTCGGACAGGCGGTCGAAAGAATACTTCACATCGGCAGCGTCGAGCGCGCTGCCGTCGGAGAAGGTCACGCCGGCGCGCAGCGTGAAGGCATAGACCAGCCCATCCTCTGAGATGGTCCAGCTTTCCGCCAGTGCCGGAATCGGAGCCAGCGTGACCGGATCGTAGTTGGTCAAGCCTTCGCAGACGTTGCGTATGACCAGGAAATCATCCGTTGTGCGCCCGGCGTGCGGATCGAGAGTGGTCGGCTGGCTTTCTACGAAGGCGACGGTCACCGCCGCATCCTGTGCCGAAACGGTGAAAACAAAAACGGACAGCAGCACAAGCGCTGCTACGACGCGAAACACGATTTTCATAGGGACATCCTCCACCACAGGTGTGAACCAACATGAAGGCGTGCTAAAGTAGTGACGCAAACTTACCATACCGTACCGTAACGGTTCTCGCAACAGCGCCATCAGCGCAAAACAGCGAATTGGACTTAAGATCATGAAACTCACGATTATTGGCGGCGGCGGAGTGCGCACTCCACGCCTGATCCCTTCCCTCGTCAAACGGGCAGAGCGGCTGGGCTTGAGTCAGCTCTGGCTGATGGATAACGATCCGCGCAAGCTTGATCTGATCGGCGGTCTGTGCCGTGCGCTCGCCGACGATGCCTCGTTCGAGATGCATCTGACGACCGACGCCCGCGAAGCGGTGCGCGGCGCGCAGCACGTCATCACCGCCATCCGACCGGGCTTGGAGGACGGGCGGGCGCGCGACGAGCGTATCTGCTTCGATCACGGCGTGCTGGGGCAGGAGACCACCGGAGCCGCGGGGTTCGCGATGGCGATGCGCAGCGTCCCGGCGATTCTGGGCTATGCCCGGCTGATCGAGGAGGTCGGCGCGCCGGGCGCATGGCTGTACAACTTCACCAACCCGGCGGGGCTGGTGGCGCAGGCGCTCCACGACGCCGGCGTGCGGCGGGTGGTCGGCATCTGCGACAGCGCCAACGGCGCGCAGCACGCCGTCAGCCGCTTCCTGAATGTCCCCCTCAGGCGGGTGCATCACAGGGTCTACGGGTTGAATCACCTGTCGTGGTCGCCGAGCGTTCGACTCGACCCCGAACCTGATGGGACCGGCGGCGAAGAGGTCTTCCCCGGTCTGCTCTTCGACGAACGCTTCGTCGCCGCGACTCACATGAGCATGTTCGCCCCCGGCTTGCGCGAATGGCAGGCGGCGTTCCTGAACGAGTACCTGCACTACTACTTCCACCGCGACGAGGCGCTGGCGGCGCTGATCGGCAAGGCGGAGACGCGCGGCGAAGAGACGATGCGCCTCACCGCCGCGCTGCTGGACCGACTGCGCTTCGTGCGCGGGGACACCGACGCCAGCCTGAAGGTCTACCAGGAAGTCATGGGGCAGCGCAGCCGCACCTACATGGCGCACGCGCGCGGCGGCGCCGACCGCGTGAAGATGGAACCGGTTGGCGAGGATGAAGAGGGCTATGCGGCGGTGGCGCTCGGCTGTGTCGAGGCGATTCAGAACGGGGCGCTGCACTACACCGGGCTGAACGTGCCCAACGCCGGAGCCATCGAAGGCATGGCGGAAGACGACATCGTGGAAGTCGGCTGCTGGATCGACGCCGACGGCATCCGCCCGCAGCCGGTCGGGGCGATCCGCCCGGATCACCTGCTGCTGATGCAGAACGTCAAGCAGTACGAGCGGCTTGCCGCCGGCGCTATCCTTACCCGCGACCGCAGCAAGGCGGTCCAGGCGCTCGCCGTCCATCCGCTGATCGGCTCATACCCGCTGGCGGAAAAGCTGGTCGCCGCCTTCCTGGAAGCGCACGCTGCCCTGATCGGGGAATGGCAGTGAAGACTTACGACATCCTGGTTCCGGGGAATTACTTCTGCGACATCGTCTTCACCGGCTTCCCTCAGTTTCCGGCGCTGGGTTCCGAGGTCTACACCGAAGGGCTGACCGTCACCATCGGCGGGGTGCTGAATACCGTCATCGGGCTGCATCGGTTGGGGGTGAACGTCGGCTGGTTGGGAGTCATCGGCAGCGACTTCTTCAGCCGTTTCGCCCGCGAGATGCTCGATCAAGAGGGGATCGACCAGTCGCTTGTCAAGCGCATCGACGCCCCCTTCCAGCGGGTGACTGCCGCCATCTCCTACCCGCATGAGCGGGCGTTCATCACCTATGTCGATCCCGCGCCGAGTTCGACCGAGATGGTCCTGGAAGCGCTGGACTCGGTGCGCTTTCGCCACCTGCATTTCACCGGCTTTCAGACTGCCCCACGCGCCGTTGAGCTGCTGCGCGCGGCGCGCCGGCGCGGCGCGGTCGTCTCGATGGACTGCCAGGACCGCCCGATCACCCTGGAGACGCCGGGGATGCGTGAGGTGCTGTCGCTCGTTGACATCTTCATGCCCAACGCCATCGAGGCGCAGAAGCTCACCGAGCAGGAGAGTGTCGAAGCCGCCGCCGAGCGTCTGCGGGCGCTGACGCCGCTGCTGATCATCAAGGATGGGGCGAACGGCGCACATGCCTGGCAGGGCGGCGAACACTGGCACGCGCCGGCGATCCCGGTCACACCGGTCGATACCACCGGGGCGGGCGATGTCTTCAACGCCGGTTTTCTGACGGCGTTTCGCGAGGGCAAAGCCATCGATGAGTGTCTGCGCTGGGGCAACATCTGCGGCGGACTGTCCACCCTGGGCAGAGGCGGGGTTGGGACTGCGCCGCGTCGCGAAACGGTGGAGTCCTATCTGGCGGAGTAGCCCGGCGGGGCAGCCCTCACCCCAGATATGCCGCGATGATCGCCGGGTCGCGGCGCAGGTCGGCGGCAGGTCCTTCGCGGACGATCTGCCCCCGTTCCAGCACGTAGGCGTAGTCGCTGATCGCCAGCGCCTTGCGCGCGTTCTGCTCCACCAGCAGGATCGGGATGCCATGCGCCTTGATGTCGGCGATGATCCTGAAGACCTCGTTGACCAGGATCGGCGCCAACCCCATGCTTGGTTCGTCCAGCATGAGCAGGCGCGGTTTCATCATCAGCGCCCGCCCGACGGCGAGCATCTGCTGTTCACCGCCGCTGAGCGACCCGGCTTTCTGTTCGCGCCGTTCGTTCAAGCGGGGAAAGCGGGCGAAGATGTTGTCCAGCGCGCCGGGTTCAACCGCGCCGTCCACGCCCACCATCAGGTTCTCGTAGACCGTCATCGGGGCGATCACCTGCCGTCCTTCCGGGACCTGCACCAAGCCGCGCTTGACCACCCGGTCGGCGCGCCAGCCGGTGATCTCCGCGCCGTCGAAGGCGACCCGCCCGCGCGTCGGTTTGATCAAGCCGCTCAGGGTGTTGAGGGTGGTCGATTTGCCCGCGCCGTTCGCGCCGATCAGCGAGACGACCTGCCCCTGTTCGACCTGGAACGAAACGCCGCGCAGCGCCCGAATCGCGCCGTAGCCGGCATGGAGGTCCTGCACCTCAAGCAGCGCCACCGGTCTCCTCCTCTTCTTCGCCCAGGTACGCCTGGACGACCAGCGGGTTCGCCTTGATCGCGTCGTGCGCCCCGTGCGCGATGATCTGCCCGAAGTTCAGCACGTAGACTTCCTGGCACACCTGGGCGATCAGCGCCATGTCGTGTTCGATCACCAGGACGGTGATGCCGTCCTCGCGCAGGCGCAGGATTTGCTCGCCGAGTTCTTCCGTCTCGATAGGATTCATGCCTGCCGTCGGCTCGTCCAGCAGCATCAGCGCCGGACGAGTCGCCAGCGCCCGCGCGATCTCCAGCCGGCGCTGATCGCCATAAGGCAGGTTGCCGGCGCGCTGATCGGCTTTATCCGCCAGGTTGAAGCGTTCCAGCAGATGCCGGGCGTGGTCGCGCAGCGCCTTCTCCTCGCTGCGATAGCGCGGCGCGAAGATCAGCGCCTCCAGCGCCGACGCCTTCCCCTGCGCATGCTGGGCGACCAGCAGGTTTTCCAGCGCCGTCAGATCGGCGAACATGCGGATGTTCTGGTAGGTGCGGGCGATTCCTCGACGGGCGATCTGATGCGGCGGCAGCCCGTGAATCGGCGCGCCGCCGAGGGTGATCGTCCCGCTGGTTGGGTGATCCAGCCCGCTGATCAGATTGATCAGCGTGGTCTTGCCCGCGCCGTTGGGACCGATCAAGCCGACGACTCTGCCGCGCGGGACGGTCATGTTGACGCCGCTGAGGGCGGCAAGCCCGCCGAACTGGCGGGAAACATCATGGAGTTCGAGCATGGGCAGTAATCCCAACCGAGGCAAAGTGCTGACCTAGCATCCATTGTAACTGCTTTGCCCTGCCCTCGACACTCGCCAACCACTGAAGCGGCAAGGATGCGCTGCCAGCAGGCATAAGGTTTGTTCATGGACTTCCAATTCAAAGCAGACGAATATAGAGTCGAAAACGTTGGGATACGACATTTCACGCTGACAGAAACCGGGACAGCGACGTTGAAACAGGCTGAATGACACACAGCCTGCTGCGCGTCAGAGGGCTCTGATGTGATACTGAAAAGTCACACGATTCTGTATGTGGACGACCAAACCAAGAGTACTGAATTTTATGCGATGGTTTTGAACAAGAAACCTCGTCTGAATGCTCCAGGAATGACGGAGTTTGAACTTGCGGCGGATTCTGTTTTGGGGCTGATGCCCAAGCCTGGAATCCTCCGCCTGCTCGCGAACAACATCCCCGATACCGCCGCACCTACAGGTCTGCTGCGTGCAGAGATATACCTGATCGTGGATAATCCAGCGGAATATCATCGCAGGGCGCTCGATTGCGGCGCGCAGAATATGAGCGATCTTGCGAAACGTGATTGGGGACATCTGGCTGCCTACTGCCTCGACCCGGATGGTCATGTCCTGGCATTTGCAGCGGATCTCAGTACGGCGTCGTAATATAGAAACGAGCGGCAAACCCGCCGGCGACGTGCTTGACACCTGGAAAGATGATGACATCGTAGTGCTGCGTCTGAAGGTCCGCCGGATCATCCGGGTGTACTGAATCGCCGCCCTCCGGGGTTGGTGAAGACAGAGCGCTTGCCTCATGGGCGGCTTTGCCCGACAATTGAAGAAGGCATCCACAGAAGCCGAGGCAAAGAGCATCTATGAGCGCCGTCAACGTCGCCTTTGACGCAGCGCCGCCTGCCCGCACCACCGGCGGCAGGCGCGACACCGTCCTGCTGTACAACCCGATCAGCACCTCCCCCGGCAAGCAGCGCCTGCCCCTGTCGCTGCTCGCCGTCTCCGCCGTGATCGCGGCGGATTACGACCTGGAATTCATCGACGGCAACCTGACCGCCGACCCGGCGGCGGCGATCATCGAGCGGGCGAAGGCGACCGGGGCGAAGCTCCTCGCCGTGACGGTCATGCCCGGTCCGCAGCTGCGCCAGGCGGTCCCGGTCTGCAAAGCCGTCAAGCGCGCTCTGCCCAGCTTGGTCATCCTGTGGGGCGGCTACTTCCCGACTCAGCACTACGAGTCCATCCTGCGCAGCGACTGTGTGGATTACGTCATCGCCGGTCAGGGGGAAGCGCCTTTCCGGCAGTTCGTCGAAGCCCTGCATCACGGCGGCTCGCTGACCGATATTCCGTCGCTGGCAACCAACGACGCCGGCACAATTCGGATGAACACCCGCGCCCCGGCGATCCCGCTCAATGGGCTGCCCTGGTATCCCTATGACCGCCTGGAGGTCAGCCGCTATGTCGGGCGCAGCTACCTGGGCGACCGGGTGCTTTCGCACAACAGCTCGTTCGGCTGCCCATTCGCCTGCAACTTCTGCGCCGTCGTGGCGCTGGCGAACCGCCGCTGGATTCCCGAAAGCGGCGAGCGAGTCGCCAACATCGTCCAGCACCTGCACCAGCGCTGGAAGATCGACGGGTTGGAATTCAACGACATGGATTTCTTCGTCCAGGAGAACCGCACCGCCGACTTCGCCGAGCGGCTGGCGGGCTTCGCCGGCGATTCCATCCACTGGTGGGGGCTGGGACGCATCGATACGCTGATGGGCTACAGCGACCGCACCTGGGAAACGATGCGCCGCAGCGGCTTGAAGATGGTCTTCATGGGCGCGGAAAGCGGCGACGACGAGATGCTCAAGCGCATGAACAAGGGCGGCAAAAGCGGCACCGAGATGACCCTGGCGCTGGTCGAACGCATGAAGCATTACGGCATCGTGCCGGAACTATCGTTCGTGCTGGGCAACCCGCCGGAGCCGATGGCGGATATCGAAGCGAGCATCCGTTTCATCCGCAAGCTCAAGCAGATCAACCCGGCGACCGAGCTGGTGCTGTACATCTACACCCCGGTCCCGCAGGAGGGCAGCATCCTGCTGGAGGAGGCGACAAAGCTCGGCTTCAGGTTCCCGGAGACGCTGGAAGAATGGGCGAGCGACGAGTGGGCGAAGCGCGCCATGCGCCGCGACCCCGGCACGCCCTGGTTCAAGGACGACGTGCGCCGGCGCGTCCGCGATTTCGAGACGGTCATCAACGCCTACTACCCGACCGTGACGGATAGGCGGCTGCGCGGCGGGGTGCGCCATGTGCTGCAGGGGTTGAGCGGCTGGCGCTATCGCGTCGGCTACTATCAGTGGCCCTACGAGCTGAAGGCGCTTCAGCGATTGATCCACTATCGCCGCCCGGAAACGACGGGGTTCTAAAGGGTGTTACGATCCTTTCTCCCCTCAACCCCCAGCCCCCTTCTCCCACAAAAACGGGGAGAAGGGGGAGTCAAGTCCCCTCGCTCCGCGCGCGTGTGGAGAGGGGATGCAGGGGTGAAGGGGTCCTCGACCGGAATTCAGAGGTGGACGCCCCACCGGGTCGTCCCTACAGATCACAAGGAGCCTTGACGCTATGCGCCAGATCGTCCCCGGAGTTTTCGCCTTCAGTGGTTTATACGTCGGAAGGGTCTACCTGCTCACCGAGGGGGACGGCTTGACGATCATCGACGCCGGTATGCCCGGCGCAGGCAAAAAGGTGTTGGCGCAGATCACAGCGGCGGGCTATCAGCCCGGCGACGTGAAGCGCATCCTGATCACCCACGCCCATTTTGACCACGTTGGCGGGCTGGCGGACCTGGCGCGGGCGACCGGCGCGCAGGTGATCGCCTCCGCCGTCGAAAAGCCCTACATCAGCGATCAGAAACCCGTCGAACGCGCCAGGTCCGCCGATCTGCCGCCGCTGGCGCGCCTGATGACGATGGGCAGTGCGCCGGTCAACACGCCGGTATCGGTAGTGCGCACCGTCCAGGATGGCGAGGTGCTGGCGGAGGTATTCGGCGGCTTGCAGGTGATCGCCACGCCGGGTCATACATCGGGGCATATCTCGTTCTGGCAGCCGGAGCGGCGCATCCTCTTCACCGGCGACGTGATGATGAACATCCCGGTCAGCCTGCGCCTGCCGTTCGCCGCCTTCACCCCGGACATGAACGAGGACAAACGCTCGGTCAAGAGGCTGGCGACGCTCGATGTCGAGACCGCCTGCTTCGGGCACGGACAGCCACTGCTTCAGGGGGCGGCGGCGAAGCTGAGAGCGTTCGCCGGACGGCTGTAATACATCGGAGCTTAGGCTGTTCCAAGAAAATAATCGAGCAGTTGTAGGGGCGGAGCTGTGTCTCCGCCCGTTCACGGGCGAACACGTGGCTTCGCCCCTGCAACCGCTGGCGCGTCTTTTGTCTGGAACAGCCTTATTCCGCCGCCCGCAGCATCTTCTGGTAGCTGTGGGTGGTGCGGTGGACGTGCATCCCGACTCGCTCGTAAAGCGCCAGGGCGTTGGTCGTATTTTCGGCGTCAACAGCCAGACCGGCGCGGGTGCAGCCGCGCTCCTGGAAGAGCGCGAAGCTGCCGCGCAGCAGCGCCTCGCCCAGCCCCCGCCGCCGGGCACGGGGCAGCACGCCCAACGCCGCGATCCAGGCGAAAGTCGGGTCATCGTCGCGCATCTGGCGGTTGATCGAGTAGCCGGCGATGCCCTGATCGTCGAAGGCGATCAGCCACAGCGTGGGATCGGTGTTGGGGCGCTCGTAGACGTAGTGTTCCCACTCTTCCCAGGGGTCGCGCTCAAAGCCCCAGTGCTGTGAAAACGCCTCTTCGTGGACCTCGTAGAGCGCCCTGTCGTGCTTCTGCCGGTCGAACGGCTCCAGGTGGAAGCCCTCCGGCAGCGCGGACGCAGGCGAACTGCCAAGTGCGATGCGCATCTCGTAGAAGGAGCGGGCATAGGTGTAGCCTTCTCGCTCCATCAGGCGGAACGCCGCCGCATCGACGGCAGTCGCGCCGCGCCGGGCGATGACCGGCAGGTGCGCCGGGATGTAGGTCTTCGCCCGTTCGAGCAGCCGCGCGTCGGCATGTGCCAGCAAAGCGCTGCCGATGCCGCGCCCGCGATAATCTGGGTGGACGATCAGGTCGCCCCAGGCGTTGCCGGTGGCGGCGCTGGGGACATGTTCGCTGTAAGCGACGATCCGCCCGTCTTCTTCGACCACCTGGGTCAGATCAGGGAAGAAATCCGGGGCGGTCAGGAAGCTTTCGATGTCGGCGGCGGAATAGCGTCGGTCAACGTCGTGCGCCGCGAAGTACGCGCCGTACAGCGCGGCGATCCCTGCGTAATCCTCCGCCCCCAGGCGCACCGGGCGGATGGCGATCTGTTCGCGAGTCAGCATCACAGCATCTCCTGCTTCAGGTTTCCGGTGTCAGCGTAGCACGATCCGCGCTGATGTGTCAATAGGGGTTACAAGGGGTCAGAAATTGAAGGGCAGGTGATCTGTGAGCTATGATTCGCGCGCTTTGAAATCACCCAAAGGACGGCGGCGCGTGAGCGGAGCAGGTTTTTTCATCGTCTTTGAGGGGCTGGATGGCAGCGGCAAGTCTGCCGTCAGCGCCCACCTGGCAGAACTCTACAGTCAGCGGCTCGGCGCCGACCGCGCGCTGCACACCTACGAGCCGAACAACCCTTCGGCGGCAGGCACTTACATCCGCGATGTGCTGGAAAAGCGCATTGTGATCAGCACCCGCACGCTGGCGCTCGCCTTCGCCCTCAACCGCGCCGACCACAACGAACGGGTGATTGCGCCGTTCCTGAACGGCGGGGCGCAGCGCGTCGTGGTCTGCGACCGCTACCTGATGTCTTCGCTCGTTTACCAATCGGACGCCGGGCTTCCCGGCGGCGGGCTGAGCCTGGAAGAAGTGGCGAGCTTCAACGCCGCCGCCCGCCTGCCCGATCTGACGCTGTTCCTCGACGCCACGCCAGAGACCTGCTACCGGCGCATGGGCGCGCGCGGCGGCGAACGCCATCTCTACGAGGAACGGCTTGCCGAAACCCGCGCCAAATATCTGCGGGTGATCGACTGGATGCAGGCGCGCAGCACGCGGATCGCCAGCATCGACGCCAACGACGGGTTCGAGGCGGTGATCGAGGGCGTGCTGGCGGCGCTGGGGCGGTACGCGCCGCCCTGGGCTGCCCTGATGTAGCACGAAAGTCGGACGTCAGCGGATCGGGCTGGCGGGTCCGCCGGTGTCGGTCTTGGGCTGCAGCGCCTTCGCCATGCCGTCACGGCGCAGCACCATGGCGACTGCCATGCCGATCAGCACCAGACCTTCGACCGCCCAGAAGGCATAGGCAAGCCCATCCTTCAGCTCGATGCCGGAGGTGGAACTGAGCGCCCGCGAGATGGTCAGCCCCGCCGCCGCGTAGTCGGCGAGGAAGCCCTGGAAGCCCGAAGCGCCATACTCCTGCACGAGGACTTCATTCAGGAAGGCGGTCGCCTCTTCCCTGGTCGCGCTTGGCGTGGCGCGCTGCACCTGCCCAACCCAGTCCTCCACGTAAGTCATGTAGGACCCGTACCAGTACACGCCGAGCGTCACCGCCCCGCACAGAATCGCCACCACGATCTGCGGCGGAATCGACGCGCGCCGGCGAATCGCGGGGATGGCGACCGCCATGCCGACGAGCGCGCCGGCGAACAAGGGCACAACGATGATCAGGTAGAAGCCGAGGCGATCCAAGCCGACCATGCCCAAACCGGCAAGCACGGCGATCAACAGTCCGGCGATCAACGACAGAAACATAATTCCCCCTGAGATGTTGATGAGTACGCTGAGGTATGAGTCGCATTATATGCAAATTTGATCATGGATGTGCAGCGAAATGCGATCCCTGCCCATGCCGCCGAGGTTTCGCGGTATAATGCGAAGACGATCACAGAGTGTCTTATAGGATGAACCCCTCATGGCACAATCACAGGCGAGAGGCAGCCAGCCCCTGGCATGGGAAAAGCCCGCCGGCAGCGCACGGACGCGCGGCGCGGCGCGACGCCTGCCCTTCCTGATCGGCGGCATCGTCATCCTCGCCGCCGTCGCGTTCCTGATCGCCTCCGGCACGATTGCCGGGGCGCGCTTCTTCATCACCGTCAATGAAGTCGTCAATGATCCGGCATATGCCGGGCAGAGCGTGCGCGTCGCCGGCGCGGTCATCGGCGACACCATCACTTACGACGCCGAGAAACTGCTGATCACCTTCACGGTGGCACACATCCCGGAACAGTTCGACGACCTGGCGGCGGCGCTGCATGAAGCCGTCGGCGACCCGAACGCGACGCAGATGCGCGTCGTGGTCGAAAACTCGGTCAAGCCGGAGCTGCTTCAGCACGAGGCGCAGGCGATCATGACCGGTCGGTTGGGCGCGGACGGCGTCTTCTACGCCAGCGAACTCAACCTGAAATGCCCGACCCGCTTCATCGAAGCCGGACCCGCGCACGAAGCGGTCTCGCCGGACAGCGCCCTGCCCGCCGGGCATCCGTCGGCGGCTGACGGCGCGGGCGCGTAAGGGCGCAGCCCATGATCGCCGAAATTGGCATCGCCGGCATCGCCCTGGCGTTCGTCGCCGCCCTGATCGCCATCCCGGCGTCAATCATCGGGGCGCGCCGCCGCAACGACAGCCTGATCCTCAGCGGGCGCAACGCCGCCCTGCTAACTTTTCCGATGCTGCTGCTGGCTTCGGCAGCGCTGCTGGTGGCGCTGCTCACCCAGCAGTATCAGATCGCCTATGTCTGGCAGGTCAGCAGTCCCAGCACGCCAAGCTTCTTCCGCTTCACCGCGCTGTGGGGATCACAGCAGGGGTCGCTGCTCTTCTGGTGTCTGCTGATGAGCCTGTTCTCCTTCGTGGCGCTGATCGTCAACTGGAACCGCTACCGTCCGCTGATGCCCTACGTCACGGCGTATACGATGGCGACGGTGGCGTTTTTCGTGGCGCTGGTCCTCTTCTTCGAAAATCCTTTCGAACGCTTCTGGATCACGCCCGATCTGCCGCCGGACGCCGGCGTCCCGACCTACGCCTTCATCCCGCCGGACGCCTCAGCGCCGTCCTACCGGCTCATGGCAGAGACGGCGCGCGGACTGAACCCCCTGCTGCGGCATTTCGGCATGATCATCCATCCGCCCATGCTCTATCTGGGCTTCGTCGGCTTCGTCATCCCATTTGCCTTCGCCATGAGCGCGTTGGCGTCCGGCGACCTGTCGAGCAGCTGGATCAAGGCGACCCGCCGCTGGACACTGATCGCCTGGCTGTTCCTGAGCCTCGGCTTGATCCTGGGGGGGCGCTGGGCGTATGACGTGCTGGGCTGGGGCGGCTATTGGGGCTGGGACCCGGTGGAAAACGCCGCCTTCCTGCCCTGGCTGATCGGCACCGCTTTCCTGCACAGCGTCATGATTCAGGAGAAGCGGGGCATGTTGAAGGTGTGGAACATGTTCCTGGTCATCTTCACTTTCTCCGCCGTCATCTTCGGCACATTTGCCACCCGCAGCGGCTTGGTGGAAAGCGTCCACAGCTTCGCTCAGAGTTCCATCGGTATGCCGATGTTCGCCTTCTGGGGCGGGCTGACGCTGATCTCGGTTTACCTGATCCTGCTGCGCTGGCGGCAGGGCGGGCTGAAGGACGAACATGCCTTCGCCGGGCTGCTCAGCCGCGAGACGCTGTTCGTCCTCAACAACGTCGTCTTCGTGGCGCTGACTCTGGCGATCTTCTGGGGCAGCTTCGGCGCGCCGATCCTCTCTGAACTGTTCGCCGGGACGGAGATCACCCTCGGTGCGGAATACTTCAATTCGGTCACGGCGCCGCTGTTCATCATCATGTACCTCCTGATGGGCGTCGCGCCGCTTTCCGCCTGGGGAGTCCGGAGCGACTTGCCGCCTTTCAAGTGAGCTTGAGCGAACTTCAGGACGCGGTAAAGAAATCCAACTTGAATTCAACCGGCGGATTCTACGTCTC
>JABWBO010000174.1 GCA_013360465.1 Anaerolineae bacterium
CAGGCCGGTCACGAAATCCTGCAGCGCCTGCGCCCGGCTGGCCTCGCGCACCGCCTGGCGCGCCTTCCACGTCACCAGCACCAGCGCGGTGGTCAGCACCAGCAGCACCAGCGCGGTCGTGGCCAGCGCCCAGCGGTGCCGCTGCACGAACTTGTGGCTGCGGTAGGCCATGCTCTGCGGCCGCGCCAGCACCGGCTTGCCTTCGAGATAGCGGTGCAGATCCAGCGCCATCGCCTCCACCGAGGGATAGCGGTGTTCCGGACGTTTCGACAGCGCCTTCAGCGCGATGTTGTCCAGGTCGCCGGCGATCTCCTTCGCGCGCCGGCGCAGCGCGATCATCCGCGACGGATCGCTGTCGACTTCGCGCAGCAGGTTCGCCGAGGGTTTCTGCGGGTCGGCGACCAGGATCGCTTCTTCCCACTCGGCGTCGGTCTGTCGCTTCAGCCGGTAGGGCTTGGTTTCGGCCAGCAGTTCGTACAGCACCACGCCGAGCGAATACAGGTCCGACCGCCAGTCCAGTTCGGGGGTCCCCGCGCCCTGCTCTGGCGACATGTACGCCGGCGTGCCGATCAGCATCCCCTGGCTGAAAGAGGATTCGCCCGCCTGCACGGTGCGCGCCAGCCCGAAATCGGTCAGGTACGGCGTGCCGTCGGAATCCAGCATGATGTTGGACGGCTTGATGTCGCGGTGCAGCACGCCCCGGCTGTGCGCGTAATCCAGCGCCGAGGCGACGGCGGGCAGGATGGTCATGATGTCGCGCAGTTCCAGCGCCCCGTCGCTGAGCGCCTCGCGCAGGCTGATGCCGGCGATGAACTTCATCACCAGGAAGGGCTGCCCGTCGTGTTCCGCGAAGTCGTGTACCGGCACGATGTGCGGATGCTCCAGCTTCGCGACGATCTGCGCCTCGCGCTCGAAGCGCGCCACGAACTGCGGGTCGCTCAGGAAGGAGGCGTGCATCATCTTCACGGCGACGTAGCGGTCCAGCCGCATATGCTGCGCCTTGTAGACGGTCGCCATGCCGCCCGCGCCCAGCAGCGAAATCAGCCGATAGCCGCCGATCATAGCGCCGTCGTTGAACATCACAGCCCTTTCGCGCTCAGCCAGTCGATGATGGTGTCGGCGGCTTCCTGCCAGCGCGCCTCCAGCATGATGTCGTGCGCCGTCTGCGGCATGATGCGCAGGTCAGCGCCCAGAGACTCGGACAGTTTTTCCAGCGTGCGCGGCGGGAAGAGCAGATCGCGCTCGCCGCCGACGATCAGCGTCGGCGTGCCGCGTTCGCGTACCTCGCCGGGCTTCAGCCGCTTGACGAACAGCAGTTCCAGGTAGGCGCGGAAGGACTCATTGCGCAGCTTGACGAAGTAGCCCCGGAGCTGTTCTTCCGGCATCTCTGACGAGAAAAACGCCCGCCGCGTCCGCGCCGGCGTCCCGATCATGGGGTAGGTACTCAGCGTCAGGGCAGCCTGCAGCACGCCGAGCGGCACGTGGCGCAGCCCAAACGCCGTCAGCAGCCATGCGCCGTTGGACGGCGCGGGCGCGAGCAGCACCGCCGCCGGCGCGGTCTCCGTCTCCAGATAACGCTGAGTCAGGTATCCGCCCATCGAGTGCCCGATCAGGACGGGTTTCTGCGGCAGCTCGTCGATGATATCGCGGACATCCTCCAGATAGTCGTCGATAGAGAACCAGCGCAGTTTTTGTTTGCCCCGGCTGTGCCCGTGCCCGCGCAGGCTCAGGCTGTAACAGGGGAATCCCCGGCTGGCGAAGTATGGAGCGAAATGTTCTTCCCAACACCAGGCGGCATGCCACGCGCCGTGAATGAAGAGGATCGGCAGATGCCGGGTGACAATCTCTGGGGTATGCGAAACAAGTTCCAGTGAGTACATACAAAGCCGTCCTTTCACGGTGGCGAGCAGGGCGGTGCCGTTCTCTTGTAATAGAGGTAATCTATGAGTCTACGATTATGGAGGTTTTACGGCACAATGCAAGGAGTCGCCCATAGCAGGACGATCTGCCTGTGCCTCCGTGTTCATCGCATCACGTCATCACGCAAAAAACTGGTAAGCTTGTGCGCTGTTACGCGCCGATGCAGCAGAAAGCGAACCCCTATGCCTATCGATGCGGTCATCTTCGACATGGATGGCGTCCTGGTGGACAGCGAGCAGTACTGGTGGGAGGCACGAGTCGAATTCGCCGCCGAGCGCGGCTTGCAGTGGACGATGGAATTTCAACGGTTGGCGATGGGGCGCAGCACCGTCGAATGGGCGCAGGTCATGCAGGAGCGCCTGCATCTGGACATGGCGCTGGAGGCGATCATGGACGATGTGATCGGACGGGTGAGCGGCAAGCTCAGCACCCGCTTTCCCGCCCTGCCCGGCGCGCTGGAGGCGGTCCACACCGCGGCACAGGGCTACCCGGTGGCGCTGGCGTCCGGCTCGCCGACGCGGGTGATCCAGAGCGTGATGGCGATCACCGGCTTGGACCGCATCTTTCAGACCGTCGTCTATGGCGACGACATGGCGCACGGCAAACCCGCCCCGGACATCTATTTCGAGACGGCGCGGCGGCTCGGTGTCGATCCGGCGCACTGCCTCGGCATCGAAGACAGCGGCAACGGCGTGCGCGCCCTGCACGCCGCCGGCATGAAGATCGTCGCCGTCCCCAGCCCCGGCTTCGCTCTGTCCGAAGAGGTGCTGGCGCTGGCGGACCTGGCGCTGCCTTCGCTGGAGAGCTTCTCGCTGGAGATGATCCGCAGCCTGGCGTAGGTGGACCGGCGGTCCAGCTTCGCCGTCAGCCGCCGCATTGCAGTAAAATAGAGGGTGTCCCGGCGGGCAGAGAGGATGCGTCATGAGTACGGCGCCGAAAAGACGATGGACGGTGGAGGAGTATTTCGCGGCAGAACGCGACTCTGACACACGCTATGAGTTCCTGGATCACGAATTCTATGCGATGGCGGGGGCGAATCCCGAACACGACGCAATCCTGCTCGATCTCTTCCTGGAACTGGGTCCTCAGCTCAGAAAGGGCGGCTGCAAACCGTTCTCGAACGACATTCGTGTGAAAGCGGCTGCTTCTGCCTACTTCTACCCCGATCTGTCGCTGGTTTGCGGTGATCCCCTCTTCATCATCGAGGCAGGGCTGAGTCATCTCCTCAACCCGACGCTGATCATCGAAGTGCTGTCGCCTTCGACCGAGGCGTTCGACCGGGGCGAGAAGTTCGTGCGCTATCAGCAGATCGACTCCCTGCGCGAATATGTGCTGATCTCGCAGCGCCGCCCGCTGATCGAGGTCTTCAGCCGCCGCCCCGACAACAAATGGCTGTATACCGCCGTTCACGGGTTGGACGGCTCGGCAGTGCTGGAATCGGTCGGCGCGACGCTGACGCTGGCGGAAGTCTACCGCCGGGTGATCTTCGAGTCGGATGTCGTGACCGGCGAAGGGTGAGGCGGCGACCGGCGTCGCACCGGGGCTGTTGTACAATCAGGCTGGTGTTCGGTCATCCTTGACGGAAGGCGTCAGATGATGTCCCTGGCAGTGCCGGCATCCTCCACGCGCGACCAGTATTTCGCATTGGAGCGGGCTTCCGAAATCAAACATGAATTCCTCAACGGTCAAATCCTGGCGATGATCGGGCTTGCGCGCCGTCTGCTGTTTCTGCCCCTGTTGATCGCCCTGCTGGGTGTGCCGCTTGCCGCCGCGCAGGAAGGTCTCGATCTGCCCGCCGACCTGTACGTCCTCTACAACGATGGTCGTGTCGAACGCTTTGGCGTTGGCACGTCTGGCGTGGCGACCGTCACCCCGTCCGACGCTTTCGTCCTCGATTTCGGGATCGATCCTTCGGGGACGCGGCTCGCCTATCGCACCGAGTCGGGGCTGTTCCTGCTCGATCTTTCGCTGCCCGGCTCATCAGCCCTGCCGGTTGAAGGGGGCAGTGCCGATGTGCCGCCGTTTCGCGGCGTCGGCGACACCATCGTCTGGTCGTCAAGCGGCGACGCCATCGCCTACACCACCACCTATGGCGCGCGGGTCTACTTCAGCGCTGCCGGCGCGCCGGTCTTCATCGACCTGCGCGAGGCGGTCTTCCGGCAGATCAGTTGGTCGCCGGGCGGGCGTTTCCTGGCGGCGGAGTCCGAGAGCGAGGGGGTGCGCGTCTGGTGGATTTACCGGCGCGAAGGAGCGGCGCTGCTGCTGACCAGCATCATCACCGACGGCATGGGTGTCGCCTGGATCAGCGACTCAGATATCGTCTTCGCCCCCAACGCCGGCGGGCTGCGCCTGATGAGCCTGGACCGCGCCAACCAGCAGATCAGCCTGCTGGACGACAGCACGATCTACCGCCTGCCGGCGCTGGATGCCACCGACGCGCTGGTCTTCTTCGCCCGCGATCCGGCTGACGCCGGCGTCCCGGATGGATACGGCATACTGCTGCGCCTGGAGCGCGGCGCGCAGTCGGTGCAGGTGGTCGGCGCCACGCCGGTCGCCCTGGGCGGGCTGACCTGGTCGCCGGATGGGCGGATGCTGGTCGCCTTCCAGGGCGGCGTGATGGCTTTTTTCAACCCGGCGGATGGCTTGGGCTTTCCGCTGCCGATCAACAGCGCGGTCGCCTATGACTGGGGTCCGGTAGTCGGCGTGACTGCCCCTGTCGCGCCGACGCAGCCGGCGCCCGCGACGGACCTTCCGACGGTGGTCGAGCCGACTCTTGCGCCGCCGACCGCTGAGCCGCTCCCCACCCGCGAGCCGACGCCCATCCCGATTGTGACGACCAGCGCCCTGGTGCTGGCGGCGGATGGTTATTTCCTCGCGCCGGGGACGAACGGCGTCGTCCAGGTGTGGCGTCTGCCCGCTGACGGCTCGCCGCCTGCGCCGTTCACCCGCAACACCTCCGACGCGGTGGAGTTCGCCGCCTCTCCGGTCGCTCAGGCGGTCGCCTATGTCGTCGATGCCGAATTGTGGCTGCAAATCGCCAATCAGGAGCCTTTCCGACTGGCGCGCCTGAACACCTTCGCGCCGGTCACGCCGGTCTTCAGCCCGGAGGGGCTGCAAGTCGCCTATGCCGACGAAGGGACGGGTATCTGGCGCATCGCCGTCGAGGCGGCGCGCGAAGGCGAAGACCCGGAACTGCTGCGGGCGCGCATCGTCAGCGATGCCGGTATCGAGCAGGCGATGCGCCGTCCGCAGTTCTCGCCGGATGGCAGCAAACTCCTCTTCGATCTCTACGCCGGCGAGAGCGGAACCATCGCCAACAACGTGCTGGACATCGCCTCGCGCCAGATGGCGCTGGGCGTCCCTCTGCCCGCCGACGACCCGCGCCCAGGGCGGGCGCGCTGGCTGCGCGACGGGCGCATCTACAGCCTGCTGGACGCGGCGGCAGCCGTCGATTCGCCGCCGGGCGTTTACTTGATCGATCCGCCGCAGCCTTCCGGCGGCGCGCTGATCGCCTCGCTGCCCGCCGGGGCGGTGGTGCGGGCGGTCAACGAGCCGCTTTCGGGCATGCTGCGCCTGGTGATCGCGCCGACCACCGCGCCGGATGCGCCGCTGGGGGTGTTCGATCTGGTGCTGACCGAAGGGACGCTGACCCCGGTGATCGAGATCGGGGCGCTGACCGCGCCGCGACTTTCGCCGGAGGGGCGCTTCATCGGCGGTTTCGAGTCGCTGACCCCGGAAGGCGGCACGCTGACGGTGATCGATCTGCTGACGGGGCGGCGCTTCCTGCTCAGCAGCGCCGCCGGGGCGCGGCAGTTCACCTGGTCCGGGGCGGGAGGCTGACGGCGCGCCCACTATCCCCAGATCGTCCCAACTCAGGATGGCGAGCGCGGTTTTGCTGTAGTGTTCGAGGAAACTGGGCTGTTCGGCGCTGCGTCTCTGGTGTGGCAGCGGGCACTAATCCTCAAGTCGTTCCAAATAATCGACCAGTTGATGGTCGGCATGATGTGCCTTCTGATTGACGATGTAAGCGGTGACGATGGGCAAATGTTTTACGCCAAAAGACAGAACACCATACGAATTCTGCCAGGCAAAAGCGATCTCCAAGTCAGGAAATGCCGCATTAACTTCCCTCGATGAGACGCCCTTGATCTGCCGCACCCAATCGGCGACTGCGATTTTTGGGGGTATTGAGACCGCGACATGAACATGATCGCCTGCTCCGTTGATCGCGTGAATGGGGCATTGTAGCGCGTTCGATTTACGCTCTATCGCACCCAGGGCAACGCGTTCTACTTCGGGCATGAGTAGCGGCGCGCGATCTCGAGTGGCCCATATCACGTGATAGAAGAGGTTCCAGAAAGCCATCGTGTCACTTTTTCTATCTCAGCCGCCGAGGGCTAAAGCGCCTCGGCTGTTGAATCGACCGGTCCGCTGAAGGGACCGAAAAGCGCACCCCGTGCAGGTGGTTTTCCGCCCTTTGAATGGGCGGGTCCTTGCCTAGCCGACGGGTTTTAACCCTCGGCGGTCTGCTGCATGTCGGTGTGTGCCGCCGAGGGCTAAAGCGCCT
>JABWBO010000175.1 GCA_013360465.1 Anaerolineae bacterium
GCGCGCTCGCGCAGGTCCGCGCCTGCCGGCGTCAGCCGGACGCGCTGAGCGCGGCGGTCACGAGGGTCGCGGACCCGGACGATCAACCCCATCGCTTCCAGCGCCGCCACCAGCCGGGTGATCGTGCTGCGGGCGACCAGCAGCCGATCCGCCAGGGCGACCAGCTGCCTGCCTTCGTCGATGTCCAGCAGCAGCAGCACCGAATACTGTGACGGGGTGATGCCGAAGTTCAAGAGCGCCCGGCGGTCGCAGTCGTCGAGGAGGACGTAGACATCGTTGAGCAGCCTGTGCTGCTGCTGTTCCTGCGAGGGGGGCGTTCCCGTAAAATCGGATGTGGCTAACATAAAGTCACTGGTTATCAGCAAAAAACTGTTGCATATGCAACCATCTCAAGCAATTCTACTTGCCGTGCGCGCTCCGGCGCAAGCCGACGCATTGGACACTTTGCATGAAATTGACCGTCGGGTATACGGTGGCAGACCATCGACGCAGAATCGGGTACACTAAGGAAGAATCACCTAGGGAGACTGATCATGACTCGACCGTTTGTCGTCCACATCACCGGCAATCCCAACATTCCGGGGCTGCGCCTGGTGAACGTTCGCTCCAGCCCGCGCACGGACGCTTCCGCCGCCGTCCTGAAGCAGTCTACCGTCGGAACGCGCGCGCTGACCGTGCTGGAAGTCCAGCCCGATGCGGTGGGCAATCAGCTGAACGGCAAGGTCTACCAGTGGTTCAAAGTGCGCCTACCCGACGGCGTGGAGGGCTGGGTGCGCGACGATCTGGTCAGCGTGGAAGGCGATGGGCGCTCGCTGGGCTATCCCGAACTCAGCAGCGAGACGTACGCCTTCAGCCTGCTGCGCATGCTGCTGCCGACCCTGACCGCCGCTCCAACGCCGACTCCCACCCCCACGCCGATCACGCCGACGCCGGTCGCCAAGGAAGTCATCGGCACGGTCATCGCCAAGGATGGGCTGCGGCTGCGCGCCGCGCCGATCAACGGGGCGGAAATTACCCGCCTGACCTACCGGTCGCAGGTGACGATCCTCGACGTGACGCCCCAGGGCGGGACCAGCACCTATCTGTGGGCGCGGGTGCAGACGCCGCAGGTGACGGGCTTCGTGCGCACCGACTATCTGAGCATCACCGGGGATGGCAGCGACCTGGGATTGAGCGAGGGCGACGAGTATCCCGCGCCGATGACCAACTACTGGTGGGTGCGCGGCTTCAACCTCAAGCAGAACCCCAACGAGGAAGATCACCTGGGCTGGGATTTCGGCGCCAATGTGGGCGAACCGGTCCGCTGTGGTCCGCTGGGCGGGCGGGTGATGCGCCTGTTCACCTGCACCCGCTGCACGCCAGAGAAGCCCAGCACGATCAGCCAGGGCATCCCGCTCGGTTCGAGCAGCGTCTTCCTCGACCCGGCGTGGGGCTTCGGCTATGGCAACGCCTTGATCATCCGCACCCTGAACAGTCAGCTTCCAGAATCGACGCGTCGGCGGCTCGCCGGGCGCGGGCTGAGCGGGGCGCACCTCTACGCCATCTATGCGCATCTTTCGGCGATTCAGGTGATGGAAGGGCTGGACCTGCCGCCGAACACGGTGATCGGCGCGTGCGGCAACACCGGCAACTCGACCGCGCCGCATCTGCACCTGGAGGTTCGCGCCTCGTTCAACGGCAGCGATCCCAACTGGACCGGCATGCGCCAGAATCTGCTGGACCCCGGCGTGCTGTTCCTGCGCTGAACCTCAGTGCCTCACGGATTGTCTGACCTCACCCCCTCCCGAAAAATAGGGTGCATTTCAGATTATTGAGGGACAACGCCCGCGTTGTCCCTACAAAATGTCCCTCCGTAGGGACGATGCCTGCATCGTCCGTTGAAGTACCCAAAATATTGAAATGCACTCCGAAAAATAAACCTTACGACTGAGGAAAGGGATCTTTTCTATAATAGAGATGCATCACAGTTTGGCGTTTTTTCACTTATTACCCGTGAGGATGCTCATGCGCAGAATCGTCTTGGCGAGCGTAGTGCTTCTGATTTTCCTGTGTACACCCGGTTTGCGGCTTGAGACCGCCGTCCATGCCCAGGATGCCCGGGTGGAGGCCGATCCCGATGGTGATGGGATTCGCAATCTCGTGGATAACTGCATGTTTGTACCCAATCCTGATCAGCAGGATAGCGATCTCGATGGGGATGGCGATGTCTGCGATCCGCAACCTTACATCAATCCCTTTGCGGATGGGGATAACGATTACGTTGCTAATATTGACGACAACTGCCCGACCGTATTCAACCCTGAGCAGGAGGATGCCGATGACGATGGCAGGGGCGATGCCTGTGATGAGCCTCCCCCTCCTCCCCCTGACGAAACCATCGACGTGGATCGCGACGGTATTGTCGATTGGCGCGATAACTGCCCGACCACGCCCAATCCCGATCAGCGGGATTCGGATAAAGACCGCGTGGGCGACGTCTGCGATCCGACCCCCTTGCTCGGCGGCATAAATCCCGACCTGGATGGCGATGGTATTCCCGATTCGCGCGACAACTGCCCGACCGTATTCAACCCTGATCAGCGGGATATCAACCGTGACGGCGAGGGCGATATCTGCGCCGGACTCGACGATCTGAAGGACCCGGGCAGTCTGTTCAGATGGCTGCTGCACCTCTATTGGTTCCTGAATTATGGCTTCCCCATCGACCCGCGCGGCGATCTGTACCGCTACTTCCTGGATGGTCACTATTCAGGTTCGTCTCAATTCAGCGCCTTCGCCGATATGCAGTTCGCCTACGCGGGATATGGCGCGCTGCCGCAGGTGGCGACGAACACAGCGAACACGTCGGGGCAGTGGTTTGGCTACAGCCTGAATGCCGTCGGCATCGGCAGCACAGCCGTCTTCCAGCGCGATCTCTTCTGGCAGTCCTATCTCGCGGCGCAGCCGGGGCAGGCGCTGCTCAATGCCACCACCGGGCAGGCGATATGGCTCAACGGCAGCTGGTTCACCGGCGATCTGCGCCAGCTCGCCAGCGGCGGCGAAACCTTCGACGTGACCTTCACCGGCAGTGCGACGATGTTCATGAGCGATACGCCGCAGAATCCCCTTCCCAACATGGCGATTCACGGCTTGAACTCGCTCATGATCCAGGGGGCTGTCGCCGCAGTGCGGCAGGACGTAGAAGCGGGCGTGATCGATGTCTACCTGGTCGAAGGTGTGCTGTCTATCGACGGCACAGAGGAGCGCTTCGACAAAGCGCTGGACGGCGAGACGCTGCTGCACGTGCGCATCGATTCCGCCGGCAGCGTTGCGTCCGAGGAGCTGCCGCTGACAGCGCTGGAAGAACTCGCTCCGCGCGAGCTGTACTCGCTGCACTACCAGATTCGCATGGCGCAGCCTGTGGCGGAAAACCCTGGAGAAGCGAGGCAGGTCTGGCATTTCCTGCTGGATGTCGACGGCGACGTTAACACCGGCTTCACCCAAGGGCACATGTATGCCGGGATCGGCGTGGATGTATCCGGCGATGTCTTCCTGGAGGATAATGGGACGCTGAATGCCGAGTTCGAAGTCATCGATGAGCGCCACAGCAGTCTGAAGGATGTGCCGGCGACCGTAGAACTGAGCGCAGACCGCCGCGTCATCGACCTCTATATCCCGCTGTTCAGCCTGTATGCGGCGCTGATGGATGAGGCGGTCGGTCTGACGATCTCGCCGGAAAGCCTGACGTGGCGGGTCGCCTCGGTCAACTACTCGGACCCGGACGAATCGCCGAAGGATATGTTCCCCGAAGTTGACCCGGCGCTGATCGGCGCGCGACCGGAAACCGGCGACGGGACGGGATTCGGCGCTGCCGGCGACCTGCCGGACGGGCTGTCGGTGAGCATCAGCCACAGCATCAGCGGCGGCGGTCCTGAAGTGCGCTTCAGCGAAGAAAACGTATCGCCCGACCCGAACAACCCGATTATCGGGCGGGAGTGGGATTTCGGCGATGGCACGAGCGCCACCGATGCCGAAGTCCGGCATTCCTTTGCCCAGGCGGGCGATTACACCGTGCGTCTGACGCTGTTCTTCCAGAACGGCGCTTCGATGACCGTGCCGATTCAGATCGAGATCGAGCGCGGCTCCGGCGCTGCGCCGACCGTGACGCCGGCGGGGAGCGCCGAGACCGGCGGACCCGCTGCCGAGGCTCAGACGTGCAGCGCCACCGTCGCCTCCAACGCCAACCTGCGCAGCGGACCGGGGACCGGCTTCGGAATCGTGGGCAGCGCCTCGGCGGGGCAGGTGGTCGGCGTCGTGGGACAGAATGCCGCCGGGGACTGGTATCGACTGGCGCTGGAAGGGATCGACGCGGCGTGGATCGCCGCGTTCTTGATCAGCACGCCGGTTTGCCCGGCGGGGTTCGACCTGCCCATCGTCTCCTGAGCCGCATCCAGCGCAAAATAAACGCCCCCGCCGGCACTGCCGGCGGGGGCGTTTGAAGCGATCTCAGGACAGCGTCTACGCTTCCGGTTCGGTGGTGACGACCACAGAGTTGTCGCCGCTGTAGGGGTTCGGGACGTACTTGTCCGCTTCCCAATCGTTGTGCCACTCGGACCCGTTCACCAGGTAGCGGAACTGGAATTCCTCGCCGCGCGCCAGGTTGAGCGTGACCGAGAAGCTGCCATCCTTCTGCTTCTTCATCGGCGTGTCCGTTTCATTCCAGGCGTTGAAGTCTCCCACCAGAAAGACGGTTTCACCCTGCACTGCCGCCGGCAGCGAAAACGTGACCTTCACCTCTGGCTTGGACTTTAAGAACTGCTTCTTGAGCATGTGCAATGCCCCCTTTGCAAAATTTGCAGCTAGCAGGATGAATTCTATCAGAAATTAACCAGAGTCAAATGTTGATTCTGTTAACTATGTTACGCCTAATTTTATCAGATTTTGATAGTTGCGAATTGCTAAGCGGACGATCTGGGGCGGATCGCACCCCTCACGCGCGGTGCGATCCATCCCTGCTCGGCTCAGATGCCGGTCGCCGTCACGCCATATTCACCGCTGCTGTGCACGTAGACCTGAACGTCGGCTTCGCCCATGCCGTTGAAATCCCCGTCATGCACCCATCCGTACAGCCAGCGGGCATCGCTGATGGTCAGGTTGACGCAGCCGTGACTCTGGCGGTAGCCGAACAGGTCATGCCAGTATGTGCCGTGCAGGCTGATTCCGCCGTCGAAATACATCACCCAGGGCACGCTTTCCACCGCGTAGGCGTCCGGCGCGCCGGTCGCCCCACTCATGCGGTCGAGCGGCAGGCTCGCCCAGATGTTGAACAGCCCCTCGTTGGTCTCGTTGGGCGGCAGCCCGGTCGAGACGACGGTGGCGTAAACCGGCATGTCGCCTTCGTAGGCGACGAGCGTCTGCTCGTACAGATCGACCGACACCCATTTGGCGTCCGGGGCGATCCCTTCCGGGCGCTCGATTCGGAAGAATTTGGAGACGAAGCGCTGTTCTATCCACTGATTAGGACCGATCATGTACCAGCGCCAGCCGTCGGCGTCAACGGCGGTGGAATAGATGTTGACCAGCTCATAGCGGTTGATGAAGCGCCCATTGGACGATGAGCGCGGACCGCCGGGATAGAGCGAGACGAAGATGCGGCTGAGATCGAGGATGACGGCGAAGGGGTGTTCCAGCCCATCGGCGATCTCGTAGCCGGTGAAGTAGGACGGCTGCTGGAAGGTGGTCAGGTCGCGCGGAATCCAGCTGCCATCGGCGATCTGCAGCCAGCCCTCGACGCCGGCGTCGATGCCATGAACGGTGTTGAAGCCGGCGGGGATGCCGCCGATGACGCTGCCGCCCGGCGCATCGTAGCGCGGCGCGCCGTCGCGCGAGACCCGCCAGAAGTTATAAGCGCCGAGCGTGAACCTGTCCTGGTCCACCGGCGTCAGATTGGGCGGCGTGGGATAGGTGGCGATCATCGCGGCGCAGTCGGCGCTCAGCGCGCCCCCGTCCTGGTGTTCGGCGCAGACGGTGGGGTCGAATTCGAGAGTCTCCTGAGCCGACACAGCGCTGATGCTCAGCAGTGCCGCCAGCAGCGGCAGGGCAAGTCGAAGCAAACGCATAAGCAGATCCTCAGAACTTGGATGTTGAAGAAAGGGTATCACGCATCGCGGGCGCAGCGAAAGCCGATATCCGTCGTCTCGGTCGTGGGCGGGCGAAAACCGCGCGCCGCCGCGCGGCTGAGTTCGGCGCTGTAGCTCCACGCGCCGCCGCGAATCACGCGCGGCATGTCCGCCCTGCCCGCTTCCTCGCGCCCATCGTCCGGCGTGAAGGGGTAAGGCAGAAAGAGGCTGTTAGTCCACTCCCAGACGTTGCCCGCCATGTCCAGCGCGCCCACCCAGGACGCGCCCGCCGCCCGCCCGCCGCCCGCGTCGGGATGC
>JABWBO010000176.1 GCA_013360465.1 Anaerolineae bacterium
CGCTTTCGTTCGTCTTCGCTCAATTCGATCATGGCTATACTCCTTCTGCTCACGAGTACAACCATTTTCCTAAAATCTATCCGATCTGACCACTAGTCGAGAAGATACTCCCCGCTGATCCAGCACAGGTCGTTCCCGTTTGCATCAAGGGTAAGCGAGCCTGTCCGCCAGAGGATGTCGGTGGCGTGTGGGGATACGATACCTTTCTCGAAGCGATCAAGGACCCGGATCACCCCGAACACGATATGTACACGGAATGGGTTGGTGATGATTTCGACTCGGAGGTGTTTGATATGGATGCGATCAACGCGGCACTGCACGGCTCGAAGTAAGTGAGCGCCACCAGATGAAAAAGGTGAAAATAAACCGCAGCAATTTTGAGTTGTCATTCGAACTTGGCACCGACGAAACGACAGCGTATCTGGACACTGAAGGCGGCACTGTCGTATTGGTAGAAGATTACGCTGCACGTCGTCTAGAAAATTTAGATACTGATGAAGAGACGCTTGAAGGAATGGAGGCGGCAATACAAACGCACGCAGATCTGTCGGATTGGGAACGCGAGCAGATGTTGGCGGCAGCACGCATAGAATGGGACGATGCCAATCGATACCGCCCTATTCCCAAACAAGACTCACAGCAGGGCTATCGTGAGATGCAGGAGTTCATCTGGTCGCTGGATGATGAGCGATTGCGTGAACTCCTTGAGGTGGCTATTCAAGGATCGGGGGCGTTCCGGCGTTTTAAGGACGTGCTGTACCGCTATCCAGAAGCCCAAGCTGAGTGGTTCAAGTTTCGAGATGAACGCCAGCATCAGCGGATGCGTGACTGGTTTGCACAAGAAGACATTGAACCTGAGTTTGATTAACTCACAATGTGTCTCTAATACGAACGCCTGTTCTACTGAAAATTTACATCGTGATTCTGGAATCTTCCAGCGCTCAACTGTAAGATTCCGGGTTTTTGACGATCCGACTTTGATACGCTGGTTTCATCGATAAAACGCGAGGGAATGATGAAACGCCAGCAGCCTGTTTTCAGCTTCACCCAACTGAATAGCTTGACGGGAGGTGCGCGTTGAACGAGGATCATCGCCCCACCCCCGCCGCTGCCGAACCGGTCAACCTCGTGGATGTGTGCCGTCACATCCTGCGGATTGTTGCGCGTTTGGAAAGTCCACTTTATACTGATTTACATGAACGCCGAACCGTCGAGCGCCAACCCGACGATCCGGCTGACCCCGCGAGTGATGATGACACTACGCAGGGCTAGAGGCATTGTATCTCATGCGCTCTGCTCTTGCCGTATTCACTCACGGGAGAGCAGGGCGCTTTTCGTTGTGCGGAACCAGAGAGGAGGAAAATGAATGCCACGCCCATTGAAACGCCCTGAGCAGCCCATCGATCCGTACAAGGCGCAAGCACTGCCGCTCGGTCGTCCAGCAGCAGTCTACTATCGCCAATCGTCCGAAGGACAGATCGGCAACGTCATGACCACGCTCCAGACCATCGACATGATCCAACACCTGCTCGATCGGGGCTGGGTGCGTGAGAATGTCCACATGATCGACGCGGATGCCGCCGTCAGCGGGACGAAGAAAATCCGCGAACGGAAGGGCATGTCTCAGCTTTACGACATGATCGAGTCGGATCAGCTTGGACTGGTCGCGTCGCAGGATGTTGACCGTTTCTTTCGCGATGTGACGATGATCGAAACCAACAAGTTCATCGAAGCGTGTCGGGAACATAACGTCCAGGTGATGACCCCGCGCATGGTGTACGACTTCACGCACCCGGTCATGGGATCATCACACATCAGGATGTTTCGCGAAGAGGCGCAGCGCGCCGCTGATTATCTCGAATACCAGATCAGGGGGCGTTTGGTGAAGGCGCGGCACAGCCGCAGCGCCGGAGGCATGTGGTCGGGTCGCAAAATTCTGCCCGGTTTCATGGTGGACTGCCGCGCGAAGGTCGATGAGCAGCGCAATCCCGATTACCGCAAGTACAAACGCTTCGATCTATACGCCGATGTGACCCTGCGCTACTTCGAGCTATTCCGCGAAAACAACGGCAACCTATACGAGACTTGGCATCAGATCGACCGCAGCGGTCCCTACTTCCCCGACATCCCTGAAGGAGCAGTTCCTGAAGGGTTTAAGGCAACCGATCACCTGACGAGGCGCTCGCCGTTTACGGGTGGGCTGACGCCTTCGCACACTGGGCTTGCTTACATGCTGGTCAACGTCGCCTATATCGGTCACTGGATTCATATGAACGCCGTCGTCGCGTGGAACAATCACGAACCGATCATCCCGCTCGACCTGTTCATGCACGCCTACAATCGTCTGTCACCGACCGACTTTCATGGCGAACCCAATCCAAATTATGTCCCCTATCGCCCGTGGATACGGCACGATAAAGCCGAGCGCACCGCAGTGCCTCCCAGTTACGCGGGCTTGGTGTACACGGACGATCTGCCGGATCATCCGCACAAGCGGTTGGCGACGATCTGGAATGTGGTGGCGGACAAATACGAGTATCTGCTGAACGAATACCCATACCGCTCGACGGTTTGGAAACTGCGCGCGTTCATTCTGGACGGGATGGTCGATGCGATGCTGCTTGAACGGCTGCGCGATACCACCATCGACGAAACCGCGTGGGCAGCAGCGCTGGCGAGCGTCGAGAATGTTGACCAATCCGAGCTACGGCGGCTGAAGGCAGCGATCCGCCAGGCGGAGACGGCGAAGGACAACATCATCGCCAATCTAGGGATGATCTCGAACGCCGAAATGGTCGCTCGCGCTCAAGCCCGGTTTGAAGCCGCCGACCGCGAAATTGTCGAGCTGCAAGCAGAACTGACACGCATCCAGTCGGGCAAGCAGCGGTCGCGCTCACTCGCGGATGCACGTCCGGCGCTGGAATTGGTGATCGCCCGCTGGAACGAGGTGCCCAATGAGGAGAAGCGCGCGCTCTTCGAGGCGTTCGCCCGTTACATCAAGGTCACGAAGGTGACACGGCACACGAAGCACATCACGGTTTTCTGGCGTGATGGCAGCACCTCGGAGCGCAGTACCACCCACAAATCACGCGGCTATTTCTGGGATGAGGAAGAACTGGAAAAGCTGCGTGAGATGATTGACAGCCATGTTGATCAGTGGGAGATTTTGCGCGAGTTCCCCGATTATGCTTGGCGGTCGCTGCAAGAACGTTACGCTTATCGTTACGGCAATGGTTACTATCCGAAGCACTATGCCGGCAAGAAACCCTATAACCGCCACGCCCGCTGGCAAGACACGGCGGAATATCAGGCGGAGATCAATGCGTCACAACTCGCGGTGAGTGGTGCATCGACTGATCGATCATGACCGCCTTTTTTCTGCGGGTACGGAAGGTCTTGGCGGCTTCGATCAGGAAGTCCAAGAGCGACGGATGACGCATCAGACGGTAGACCTCATCGACGGCGATGATGCGCGGCTGCTCGTCGATCAGACTGTCGCGGCGAATCGCGCTCAAGACCTGCGTGTACGCCAGCGCTTGCAGGATTGGATCGCCTTCCAGTTCGTGGAACGAGAAAACGCGCGGGCTGATCCAGTCGCGTCCGCCGCGCGTCAGATCGACATTGGTCGTCCCGTTCAGAAACGCCGACCATGGTCCCGATCCGGTACACAGCCCGGCGATCTCATCGGCAAGGTCGCGGGCGATGGCTTGCATCGCGGGCTTGTCACCCAGACTCCCCAACACATCACAGACCGTTTCACACGTCGGCGCGAGATCGGGCGTGACCCGGCTCAGATCAGGAAAACCGCGATAGAGCGTCTCCAGCGCCTCGCCCAACAGCCCGCGTTCGAGGTTCTCGCGCTGCCCGCCCGACAGCTGCCGTCCCAACACGGTCTCATATAGGCGCGTGGTGTGGCTGACCTGTTCGAGCAGCGTCGGGAACATCACATCCTGTGGATTGAGCTTGGTCGCCTTCGCGCTCAGCACATACCACGGTAGCCCGAAGGCATCGGCGATGTGCCGCCCGTGCCCCATCGGTTCAAGGAAATCGAATGAGATGCCGTTTTCGGCGTACTCGCGTGTGAGATAGCAGTTGAGCGCGAACGTCTTGCCATAGCCCGACTGACCAACCCACACTTCATGCGTGGCGCGTTTGTCCCGCCACGAATTGTGAAAAACCGGATACGCCCCGCCGACCGCTTCGCCGCGCAGCACGCCATCAGTCGTCGAGAGCTTGCGATAGCCGAGCGGCGCGAGCATCAGCGCCAGTTCGCGTGACGTGACGGGCCATGTCGTGGTCGGCAGGTTGATGTCCTTCGTGCGATGTGCGGTGAAGAACTCGACCGCTCGCGAGAGCAGTTCGCCGACTTCTTGACGCAGACTGAACCATGCCCGCGTTTCGTTGATGACGGCGGCGACACGCTCTTTCAACGTCTCCAGATCGTCCGCCGCGACCGCGACGGCGACCTGCACCAGATGCAGCGCATCCCCGTTGTTGATCTCCCCCAACGCTCGGCGACAGTCGGCGACGCGCTGCACCGAGCGGCTGTCCTCGCCGCGCACGCCCGCTAGATGCACCTGGTACGCCTGAATGATGCTTTCAATCGCGTCGATGGCAGCATTGCGGTCATACGTCTTCGGGATGTCCACCGCCAGCGCCAGCGGGAAGTTGAGCCGGAGCAGCGGCGGGAGCGGGCGAAAGAAATTCCACGTCGCCGGCGCGAATTCGTAGCTCGTCAGCACCGCCCAGTACGGGCGACCGCCGGGACGACCGGACGGCGCGAGATGCCAGAAGGGACGATCTCGCAGTTCGTACTGCCCCTCAAACAGCGCCGGGAATGCCCCTTCGGTCACGGGCGTGTCGAATGCCGATGATAATGCACCGGCAATGGCGCGGGGATTCTGGTCGTTCCACAGCACCATCCCGCACAAAGCGCGCTGGTATTCCGCCCCCGCGTTCATGCGTTCGTACTCGCGGCGGTACTCAATCAGGAGGTCGCGCCGCTGCGCGTCGTCGGTTTGAATTTCCGCCTGATCGAGCGCCGCGATCTTGGCATCCAGCGTGGCGGGCATCTGCCAACAGAGGAAACGCGCTTCACCGGACAGCGTGCGCAGCCACGTCGAGAAGCGTGCCTGCAATGCTGCGACGCCCTCCTCAGTCGCGTGCAGCATGATGTCAAACGGTTCGATCAAGAACGTGCGAACACTCGTCACAGGGACTCCTCTTCTAAGGGGGAACCTTGTAATGGCGAACCGACAAACACCAGCCCATCGCCCCGATCCAGATCGCGGGCGTGGGCGAAAGTCACCCACTCTGACAAATCCACCTCGACCAGCCCGGCGGGCGGCGCAAACAGACGGTGACCATCCAGCACGGCAGCATCGGTTGGGAGGGACAGCATCTTCGCCACTTCCGCCGCCATGCCGCTCGGATTCTCGGCAGCGGCGAGCAGGATCGAGCCGCGCAGGTTGAGCCAGAGGCGCATCCACAGCGGCAGCCCGCCACGCGGCGCGGTCAACGCGATCAGCAGGATCGCCACCACGATACCGACCGGAATGGCGATGTCCGGCAGCGCGAAGCGGCACACGGTATACGTGAAGCCGCCCGCGATCCCACCGAACAGCAGTCGCTTGAACGGGATGCCGCCGAAGCCTTTCTCATCCCGGCTGAGGATGTGCGATTTGAAGTCTGCTGCCATGCAGTCTCTCCATACGAAACGGCGCGGAGGCAGACGACTACCCCCGCGCTGGCGGACACGGCGATTTAGGTGAAAGAGATCAGCGCGGTGACGGACGAGGCGAAAACGACGAACAGGAGACCAATGACGACCTGATTGGCGGCTTTCGGATTATCGCGCTTCCAATCCGAGATGATCGGCCAGCTCGATCCCATATACATGATGCCGATGCCCACAAACCCGATGATGGCAGCGATGGGCGCGATGATCTGCGCCACATCCCGAATGTCGTTGAACAAGTCTTGAATGGCTTGCGAAAGATTCACGCGAGCAGCTCCTCGATGGATAAACGAAGGCATCAGGGAGAAACGGGCGTGCGCCATGACGTTTGGGCAGCCGCTCAGGGGCGGTGCGCTTGATCGTGTGGGGTCATCCGGCACGAGCAGGGCTTCACCCTGATACACTCTCAGGGTAGCAAAGTCGGATCGCCGGACTTCTGGAGGATTCCGGTTTAGGGTTAGGAAGATTCCGGTCAGCGATGGTAAGATTCCGGGTATTGTCACAAACAGAAACCCTGCACACCGTCACGAGAGAAAATGAGCGATATGCAGGGGGATGAGCGGTTTTCGCCTTCGCAGAATCAGAATTGTAGGCTGAAGCGGTAGCCTCCG
>JABWBO010000177.1 GCA_013360465.1 Anaerolineae bacterium
AGGGTGCGCACCACGCGGCGCTGCGGCGCTGGCTCGCCCCACTCAAGGATGCTGATCAGCGCCGGCTCATCGCCCTGATGGGCGACATGCGGTCGGCACTGGAGAGCAGTTTAGCCATTTCGGCTGAAAGAGACGAAAGGACTATTCCGTGAAGCGTCACCTGATTCTGTTGAGCGTCGCAGTCGCCCTCGTTTTCGGGCTGCTCGCCGTGCCTGCCCTGGCGCAGGACCGCCCCGATCTGCTCATCTGGGCAGACCGCACCCGCACCCCACCGCTGACCGAACTCGCCACCACTTTCGCGGAAGAATTCGGCGTCACGGTGGAAGTGCAAGAGATCGCTATGGGCGACATCCGCGCCAATCTGAGCGTGGTCGGTCCCACCGGCGAAGGTCCCGACATCATCGTCGCCGCCCATGACTGGATCGGCGAGCTGGTCATCAACGGCGCAGTCACGCCCATTGACCTGGGCGATGCGGCAGAGATGTTCACGCCCGGCTCGCTCTCGCTGTTCACCTACAACGGCGAGATCTACGGCATGCCCTACGCGGCGGAAAACGTCGCCTTCTTCCGCAACCCCGAACTCGTCCCCGACGCTCCGGCGACCTGGGACGACGTGCGCGCCATCACCGAGGAACTAGTGGACGGCGGCGCAGCCGACTACGGCTACATCATCCAGACAGCCGACTTCTATCACTTCCACCCGATCCTGAGCGCCTTCGGTGGCTACATCTTCGGCACGGCGGGCGGCGGAGCCTATGACCCGACCGATGTCGGCGTGGACAGCGAAGGCGCGGTCGCCGCTGCCGAGTGGCTGGAAGGCATGGCGGTGGACGGCTTCATCCCACCGGCGATTGACTACGATGTCATGCACACTCTGTTCGAGCGCGGCGATGCCGCCATGATCGTGACCGGACCCTGGGCGCTGCCGCGCATCCGCACATCCGGCGTGCCCTACGCCATCAGCAGCATCCCGGCGGGTCCTGCCGGTCCTGGCGTGCCGTTGATCGGCGGTCAGGGCTTCATGCTCAGCGCCTACAGCGAAAACCAGCTCCTCGCTGAATCCTTCCTGCTCGACTACGTTGCCACCGACGAAGCCATGCAGGCGCTCTACGATGCCGATCCGCGTCCGCCGGCGTTCATCCCGACGCTGGAAAAGCTGAACGATCCTGACCTGGCTGCCTTCCAGGCTGCCGGCGAAGTCGGCATCCCGCAGCCATCGATCCCGGAAATGTCCTCGGTCTGGGGTTCGGCGCAGACGGCGATGCAGCTCGTCATCCAGGGCGATCAGCCGGCTGCCGACGCCTTCGCCGACGCCGCCGAGCAGATCCGCACCCTGATCGCCGGCGGCGAGATCGAGACTGTGCGCATGACCCCGGCGGGCGACCCGCCCCCGGCGGACGGTCCGCAGTCGGTGTCGATCCCCGGTACGGTCAACAGCGCCATCGGCTGCGGCGGCGACTGGGACCCGGCGTGTGAAGATGCGCAGCTCGCCTACGTCGCCAACAGCGACGTGTGGATGGGCACATTCCTGCTGCCGGCGGGCGACTACGAATACAAGGTCGCGCTGGACGGCGCATGGACCGAGAATTACGGCGGCATGGCGGACCGTGACGGTCCGAACGTGGCGCTGAGCGTCGCCGAGGAAGGCGCGGTCATGTTCGTCTACGATCACAAGAGTCACTGGGTCGCCGACAGCGTCAACCACGTGATCGCCAGCGTGCCCGGCAACTACCAGGCGGCGATCGGCTGTGCGGCGGACTGGTCGCCGGACTGCCTGCGCTCCTGGCTGCAAGACCCGGATGGCGACGGCGTTTACACCCTGAGCGTGACCCTGCCGGCGGGCGACTACGAAGGCAAGGTCGCCTACAATCTGTCGTGGGACGAAAACTACGGCGCGGACGGCGCGCGCGACGGCGCCAACCTCACCTTCAGCGTCCCGGCAGAGGGCGTGGTCACCTTCACCTTTGACCCGGCGTCGCACGTCCTGACGATTGCGGTCGGAGGCTAGTCCCTCATGAGCGCTTCCAGCCTTGCCAGTGCATCGGCGGGCGGGAAGTCGGCAGGGGCGGGGGGATCACCCCCCGCCCCTTCTGCACCACCCGCCTCGGTCAGCACCCTGAATTACCTCGTCCGCCTGCTGCTGCTGGGCGTGATCAACGCCGGCGTGCTGGTCTTTGGCGTGACGCTCATCAACGACGGCAACGCCTTCCTGGGCGGGACGATCATCCTTACCACCCTGCTGCTGAGCGTGGTGCTGCTGCGCAATGCGCTCAAGCCCATGCGCTGGATGGTCCCGTCCCTGGCGCTGATCGCCCTGCTCGTCGTCTATCCGATGTTTTACACGCTCTATGTATCGTTCACCAACTACAGCGACGGACACCGCCACACCAAAAATGAAGCCCTCGCCATGATGGCGGCGGAAAAATTCCTGCCGGAGGGCGCAGTTTCTTACGAATGGAACGTCTACCGCCGCGAAGGCGCTGCCGAAGACGACGCCTCTGCCTATGCCCTGCTGCTGACGGACGAGGCGGGCGGCAGTTTCTTCGCCGCGCAGAACACCGCGCTGGAGACCGTCTCGGCGGGCGATCCGCCGGAGGCGTTCAGCGGCTACCTGCTGCTCAGCGGCGGCGACCGCTTCCGGGCGCTACAGGTCATTCAGGCGATGCAGTTCGGTCCCGCCGACGCGCCGATCGGCATTCAAAGCCGCAGCGCCGCCGGCGAATTCCAGCAGCGCTGGGTCTTCGATGCGGCGCGCGACGTGCTGATGGACCGCGAGACCGGCGCGGAATACCCGGCGGATAACGCCGCCGGCGAATTTCGGGCGGCGAGCGGCGGGACCGCCCCGCTCGGTTTCTGGGTCCCGACCGGTTTCGAAAATTACAGCCGCCTGTTCACCAGCCCGGTGCTGCGCGGTCCGCTCGTCCAGGTCTTCGGCTGGACGGTCATGTTCGCCTTCTTCTCGGTGGTCACGTCTTTCGCCCTGGGGCTGGGCATGGCGCTGGTGATGAACAAGCCGTTCCCCGGCATCCGCATCGTGCGCTCGCTGTTGATCATCCCCTACGCCATCCCCGGCATGATCAGCATCCTGATCTGGCGCGGTATGCTGAACCTGAATGTCGGCGTCATCAACACCACGCTGGAAAACCTCTTCGGCTGGGCGCCGCCCTGGTCGGTGGACCCGGCGTGGGCGAAGATCGCCATCATCATGGTCAACCTGTGGCTGACCTATCCGTATTTCATGCTCATCTGCTCCGGCGCGCTTCAGGCGATTCCCACCAGCATCTACGAAGCCGCCGAGGTCGATGGTGCGACCGCCTGGGAGAAGTTCTGGAAGCTGACCCTGCCGCTGCTGCTGGTCGCCGTCGGTCCGCTGCTGGTGGCGTCGTTCACCTACAACTTCAACAACTATCTGCTGATCGAAGCGATGTTCCAGGGCGGTCCGCCGATTCCCGGCACGAGCGCGCCCCCGGTGGGCTATACCGACAACCTGATCAGCTACACCTTCCGCTACGCCTTCGCGGCGGGCGGCACGCGCGACTATGGATTCGCCTCCGCCATCGCGGTGGTCATCTTCCTGATCGTCGGCGCGCTCACCCTGTTCCAGTTCCGCTTCACCAAACGGCTGGAGGAGATCGGCGAAAATGTCTGAGAACACTGCTGCGGCTGTCTCGTTGGGAACTGCACGGCGCGGCGGCGTATCCCGCTCGCCATCGGTCGGGACGATCTTCCGCGTCGTCTTCATCCTCATCGCCCTGACCTTCTCGCTGTTCCCGGTCGTCTGGATCATCTCCGCCGCCTTCAACCCGTCCGGTTCGATGGTCAACCAGACCTTCATCCCGCAGAACGTGGAGAGCCTGGACGAGCTGCTGACCAACTTCAACCGACTCTTCAACGACCCGACCGTGCCCTTCTGGAGCTGGATGTTCAACTCCCTGGCGGTCTCCGGCATCACCACCGTGCTGACGGTGGCGATGGCTGCCGTCAGCGCCTACTCCTTCTCGCGCTTCCGCTTCAGCGGACGGCGGGCGCTGCTGGTGACCACCCTGCTCATCCAGGTCTTCCCCAACATCCTGGCGATGGTGGCGATCTACCTGATGCTCCTTCAGATCGGGCGCTACATCCCGTTCTTCGCGCTCAACACGCACGGCGGGCTGATCCTGGTCTATCTGGCGGGCGGCATGGGCGTCAACGTCTGGCTGATGAAGGGCTTCTTCGACACTGTGCCGCGCGACATCGACGAATCGGCGCTGGTGGACGGCGCGACGCACTGGCAGACCTTCCGCCTGCTGATCGTCCCGCTGGTCACGCCGGTGCTGGCGGTGGTGTCGATCCTGGTCTTCGTCGGCACGCTCAACGAGTTTCTGCTGGCGCGCATCATCCTGACCGACCGCGAGAAGTGGACGCTGATGGTCGGGCTGTTCAACTTCGTCTCGGCGGAATTCACCAACGACTGGGGCGTGTTCGCCGCAGGATCGCTGATCGCCGCGACGCCGGTGGTCCTCCTGTACATCTCGCTTCAGCGCTACATCGTCGGCGGCTTGACGGCGGGCGCGGTGAAAGGCTGAGGCGTGGACCACATCTTCGGCACGCTTTCGACCGACGCGCTCAAGCTGCTCTATCACCGCGTCGGACGGCATGGCATTCAGCACCGGGGCAGCATCGCCCCGCGTGACCCGCTGCCGGGCGACCCGGTGATCGTCGAAGCGCTGACCGGCGAAGATTTCGCGCCGGAACACGCCGCCGTCTACTACACCACCGACGGCAGCCCGCCCGACGGGTCGCGCGGGGCTGCCCGGCGGGGCGAGGTCGCGCCGATGCAGCCGGTCGAGACGATCTGGGATTCGCTGACCTGGCGCTACCTCACCCGCTGGCAGGCGGTTTTGCCCCCCCAGGCGGACGGCACGACGGTGCGCTATCGACTCGGCGGGTGGACCGCCGAACGCGAAGCCTTCGCCGACTTCCCCGACGCTCAGCGCACGGTGGAGCGCGCTGCCGACGCCTATTTCAACAAACGCCCGGAGCCGACCGCCTTCGCCGGCAACCATCAGGGCATAACCTTCTCTTACCGCGTGGACCGGCTGCGCCCGCCGGCGTGGGCGAAGAAGATGACCCTCTATCACCTGATGGTGGATCGCTTCTCGCCCGGTGACGGGCGCGGCTGGGCGCAGACCGAGGACCTGAACGCGCTCTGCGGCGGCACGCTGTGGGGCGCGGCGGAGAGAATCGACCACATCGCCGATCTCGGCTGCGACGCCGTGTGGCTTTCGCCGGTCTGGGAATCGCCGACGCATCACGGCTACGACGTGACCGACTACACCCAGGTGGCGGCGCATTTCGGCGGCAATGACGCCCTGCGCCGCTTCATCGACGAAGCGCACGCGCGCGGCATCCGCGTCATCCTCGATCTGGTCTGCAACCACATCTCGAATCAGCACCCCTTCTTTCAGGAGGCGCTCCACAACCCCGGCAGCCCGTGCCGGTCCTGGTTCACCTTCGACGAGTCGCCGTTGGGCTACCGCGCCTTCTTCGGGGTGGCGTCGATGCCCCAGGTCAACCTCGCCGACCCCGGCGCACGCGGCTGGATGCTGGATGTCGCCCGCCGCTGGCTGAGCGAATACGACGCCGACGGCTACCGGCTGGATTACGCCAACGGCGTGACGCCAGAATTCTGGTGGGCGTTTCGCGCCGCCTGCCGCGAAGCCAAAGCCGACTCCTTCGTCTTCGGCGAGATCATCGAAGCGCCGGATATGATGCGCACCTATCAGGGCAGGCTCGACGGCACGCTCGACTTCTTCGCGGCGGAGGCGCTGCGCCAGGTCTACGGCTGGAAGACCGCCGACGCAGCGCTGCTGCCGCAGAAGTTCGCGGCGCATTACGCCTTCTTCGACGACGATTTCGTGCTGCCGACCTTCATCGACAACCACGACATGGACCGCTTCCTGCTCATCGCCGGCGGCGATACCGAGGCGGTGCGGCGGGCGGCGGCGGCGCAGTTCGCCCTGCCTCAGCCGCCGATCCTCTATTACGGCACGGAAGTCGCCGCGCAGCAGAAGGTGAGCGTCCGAGGCGGGCTGGGGCTGCACGTCAACCGCGTGCCGATGCCCTGGGGCGACGCCCAGGACCGCGCCATGCTAGACTACTACAAGACGCTCATCCGCGAGCGAAAAAACCGCCTGGGCTGATTTCTCGCCGCGCCGGTGATCGGCGGACGATCTTTCAGAGCGTGTCTGCAAAGCCGGTTTTCACACAACCTCACCCCGGAAACCTGACGGTTTCCTGCCCCTCTCCAATTGGAGAGGGGCGGTTGAGCGCAGCTGGCAGGGACGGAGCGCGCCATTCTTCCTGTGGGCGGCGATCATGGGGGCGCTGCTGGTCAAGGCGGAGGCGGGGTGAGGCGTCGGAATCTTGCACGTTCTAACGTTTTTGGTGGTTGCCCCCTCAAACCTCACCCCGTTTCGCTACGCTCAACCGCCCCTCTCCGATTGGAGAGGGGCAGGAAACCGTCAGGTTTCCGGGGTGAGGTTGTGTGAAAACCGGCTTTGCAGATACGCTCTAACACGGGATTATAAATGATTGAGGCTGTTCTTGGCTTTGGCTGTGGCACATGACAAGATCAATCCATTCAGAGCGCTACAAGGGGCGAGCCGCCGACTCGCCCGCCGCGACGATGCCAAACATGCCTTAAGGCGGGAGACCCGCCGGGTCTCCCCTACAACGGACGTGCCGTAGGGGCGCGCCGCCGGCTCGCCCGTTGAAAAGATGCGTGACCTGGCTTAGGGCGGATTTCGACGCGCCGCTCGATGCAGCCTGGGGTTAAAACCCCAGGCTGCACAAAAACCCGCCCGCTGAAGGGGCGGACCTCCGCCGCCGTCCCTTTAGTGGACGGGTCAGTTTACCAGCCGAGGCGCTTCAGCCCTCGGCGATGCCAGGGCAGCAGGGACCCGTCCCCTCCTCAGCGCGGCAGACGGATGGTGAAGCGGCTGCCCACCCCGACGGCGCTTTCCACGCCGACCACGCCGCCGTGCTTCTCGACGATCAACTTGACAATCGCCAGCCCCAACCCCGTCCCGGTGACGCGGGCGGCTCCCGGCGTCTGCGGGACGCGGTAGAAGCGCTGGAAGAGGTGCGGCAGGTGTTCCGGCGGGATGCCCGGTCCGTCATCGGCGATGGCGATCAGCACCGACCGGTCATCGGCGCTCAGCGATGCCTCGACCTGTCCCCCCTCCGGCGTATATTTGACGGCGTTGCTGATCAGGTTGCAGACCGCCTGCGCCATCCGCTCCCGATCAACCAGGGCGGCGGCGTCCGGCGCATCGATGCGCAGCGCGATGGCGATCTGCTTGTCGCGGGCGGCAAGCGTGAAGGAATCGGCGCACTCCGCCAGCAGCGGGGCGAGCGTGCCAGAGCGCAGGTCCAGCGGCAGTCCCCGCTCCAGCTGCCCGTAATCGAGCAGCGCCGTGACCAGCGCCAGCATACGGTCGGCGGTGACATGTATCTTGCGCAGCCCGTCGTCCGTCTCCAGCCCGGAGTCGCCATCCAGCAGCAGCTCGGTATAGCCGCGAATGATGCTGATCGGGTTCTTCAGGTCGTGGGCGACGATGTGCATCAGGTCGTCTTTGAGATTGCTCAGATGCTCGATGGCGCGCCGCTGATCCTGAAGCGTCAGGTGGGCGCGCACGCGGGCGACGACCTCTTCGACGTGGAACGGTTTGGTGATGTAATCGACGCCGCCCACCTCGAACGCCCGTACTTTGTCCTCCACATCGTCCAGAGCGCTGATGAAGATGACCGGGATGTTCTGCGTCTTCGGGTCTCCCTTCAGGCGGCGGCACACCTCGTAGCCGTCCGGCTCCGGCATACGAATATCCAGCAGCACCAGGTCGGGCAGTTCGTGCTGCACGGCGTTCAGGGCGACCCCGCCGCTGATCGCTGGGCGCACGCGGAATCCCTCCTGCTGAAGCATGAACGACAGCACGCTCAGATTGGCGGGCGTGTCGTCGACGATCAGGATGCTGTAGTTGCCAGGGGCATAGGGATTGGGGATCATAACGTTCAGATCAATTCCTGAAGGGTGTCGAAACGAAAGCTGTTGATCAGGTCGCGCAGCGCGGCGGCATAATCGGGGTGGGCGGTGGCGATATCCTCCACCGCGCGCAGCGCCGCGCTGATGTCGAGGCGCTGCACCGCCTCGCGCAGCCGCCCCCGCCAGGAATCAGGCAGCGCCGCCAGCGCCTCGCGAGTCAGCGCCGACGCCCCGACAGCGTCCTGATCCTCCTCGCCTTCGCCGTCATCCGCCGACTGATAGGCGAAGGCGATGCCCAGGTGTTCTTCGAGCTTGTGAAACAGGGTCGAAACGCGCGCCGGCTTGCGCACAAAATCGTCGCAGCCCGCCGAAAGCACCAGCTGCCGCTCGTTGTCGAGCGTGCTGGCGGTCAGGGCGATGACCGCCGTCGCGCTGCCCTTGACCGCCGACTTGATGCGGCGGGTCGCCTCGTAGCCGTCCATCACCGGCATCCGCATATCCATCCAGATCAGATGCGGCTCCCACACGTCCCACACCATCACCGCCTCGCGCCCGTCCGCCGCCTCGCGCACGGAAAAGCCGACTTCCTCCATCCACACGCGGATCAGCCGGCGGTTTTCCGGCTTGTCGTCCACCACCAGGATGCGCCACTCGCGCACGTCGTCCGGCGGCAGGATGCCGACCGGGCGGCGGGTGTTTTCGCTGCCCGTCCGCGCTTCTTCCACCGAAGCGACCGCCAGCGGCAGGCTGAAGGTGAAGATCGTCCCCTGCCCGACGACGCTGCGCACCTGCATTTCGCCGCCCATCGCCAGCACGTAGGCGCGGCTGATCGCCAAGCCCAGCCCGGTCCCTTCCTGCGCCTTCGTCCCGGTCTCCGTCTGCGAAAACGGCTGGAAGAGCTTGTTCAGTTCCTCCGGGGCGATGCCCGCGCCGGTGTCTTCGATCTCGAAGCGCAGCGCCGCCCCCACCAGACCGCAGCGCACCGAGATGCCGCCTTCGTCGGTGAACTTGATGGCGTTGCTGATCAGATTGATGATCACCTGGCGCAGCTTGCCCTCGTCGGCGCGAATGTAGGGCGGCACGGCGTCGGCGATCTCGACTTCCAGCTGAAGCCCCTTGCCGCCGGCGCGCAGCGTCATCATCTCCTCGATCCCGCGCAGGGTATAGCGCAGCTCGAATGCCGTCTCGACGATGGTAATCTGCCCGGATTCGATGCGCGCCATGTCCAGCAGCTCGTTGATCAGGTTCAGCAGGTGTTCGCCGCTGCGGGCGATGATGCCGATGTACTCGCGCTGCTTTGCCGGGACGGCGCGGTCGGTCTCGAGCATCTGGGCGAAACCCAGGATGGCGTTCATCGGCGTGCGCAGTTCGTGGCTCATGTTGGTGAGGAAGATGGTCTTGGCGGCATTCGCCCGGTCCGCCTCGGCGCGGGCGTTCGCCATCTCGTGGGCATACCGCTCGATCTGGCGCGTGCGCTCGGCGATGCGCTCTTCCAGCCGCTCGATCAGCTCATGCAGCTGCCCCGCCATATGGTCGAAGCCGCGCGCCAGCACGGCGAATTCACCCCCGGCGCGGATTTCGCCCACCCGTGAGATCAGATCGCCCGCGCTCATGCGGCGCACCGCGTCGGTCAGCAGGTGGATCGGCTTGGTGAAGCTGTTGGCGGCGATCACCGCCGTCAGCCCGACCAGGACGATGGTCGCCAGCACGATCGGGACCAGCGCGCGGCGGGTCTCCGTCAGGGTGATGAAGGCTTCCTCGGCGTCCTGCTTGACGACCAGTCCCCAGCGCAGAGTCGGCAGGTAGCGCCAGACGGCGACCGCCGAGACGCCGCGATAATCCCGAATTTCGCCCTGACCGCCGTTCCCCTGCGCCCCCTGCTGAATCGCCTGACCCAGGCTCTCGCCCAACCGAACGCGCGTGGAAAACGCCGCCGCCGGGTCAAAGCGCGTCGGCGCGGTGAAGATCACATCGTTCTCTTCCAGGATGCCGACATTGGTCTCGCCGGTTTCGCCCAGCCCAATTCGGTCGGTGACGATCTCGTAGAGGCTTGCGCTGGTCAGCCGGACGGCAAGGACGCCGACCATCCGATTCGCCAGATACAGGGGCGCGGCGGCGAAGGCAATCGTCTCGCCGTCCACCGGGGCGAACGCCGAGAGGACGGGCGACTGATCCACCGTCGCCTGATGCACCGCCTCGCGCAGCACCGGAGTGGGCAGCGCCGGGTCATCGACCGAGGCGTAAGGCATCCGGCTGAGCGAGAAGACCACATCCCCCTCGACATCGACCAGCATCATGTCGTCAAAATCGAGATTGGTTTCGAACTGCCGCCAGTATTCGCGCACCTGCGATTCGCGAAAGGCGCGGGTGGTGGGGGTGAGATCGCCGCTTTGCAGGGCGCTGGTGGAACTGCTCAGAAACGTCTGCCTGGAGAGCAGGACCAGGGTATCGATCTGCCCCTGAACATAGGTCTCCAGGCGCAGCGCCTGGTTGTTGGCGGCGATGGTCAGCATATCGAAGACATCCGCCCGCGTGTTACGTTCGGCAATATCGCTGACGATCACCATCGCCGCCAGGAACGGGATCATGGCGATGACCAGAAACCAGACGAACAGGCGAGTCGTGATATTCATGGCAGGCAGGTTCATGAGCGCGCACCGGTCCTGTTGGCGACACCGTTATCATTATAGGAGGACTGCGGCGTTCGTGCTGCGCATTTCCCTTGAGAATGTGCCAATTGGCAGACTCGGCGCAAGCGACTAGACTCAGTGGAGTGTGGATTCGGCGCGGACGTCCAGTAGGGCGTCCCTACAAATCCCTTCTAAACCGTAGGGACGCGCATGAGCGCGTCCCTGACGTTTGGCTCTTTGAAGCCGTCAAAAAAGAGCAAGACGCAGAGACGGCGATGTCAACTTGAGCAAGTGCGCTTCGATTTTTTGCCACATT
>JABWBO010000050.1 GCA_013360465.1 Anaerolineae bacterium
AGGCGCACGAGATGTGCGTGATAGGGGAATTGAATGCGTTGGATAAAAGTTGAGCGATTTAAGCTAGGGGATTGTTCGGATAAGTTCCTGTTCTTCCCGTAATTAACCCCAACGGGGCAAAAAGCGTCTCTGAACATATCAGGGGCGCTTTTTCTTTTCGCTGTACCGAGGCGGAGCGATAGAATGCCATCAAACCAAATCGTCAACCTCGCCGGTCTGCGCCTCTTTGTGCAGGGCTGGGGCGGCGGAGAGTATCCGCCGCTGTTCATGCTGCATGGGCTTGCCTCAACCAGTCACATGTTCGATCTGATCGCTGAGCCGCTCACAGATCGGTATCGCGTGTTCGCCTACGACCAGCGCGGACACGGGCTGTCCGATAAGCCTTCGACGGGCTACGACTTCGAGGCTATTGCGCGTGACCTGGACGATCTTGCTGATGCGCTCGGTTATCAGAATCGCCCGCTGACGCTGGTTGGACACTCCTGGGGCGCATATTCGACCCTCTACTACGCCGCGACTCGCCCCGCGCGCGCCGCCAAAGCGGTACTCATCGATGGCGGCGTCCGCCCGCTGCAAGATCTGTTTCCGACCTGGACAGAGGGTGAAATCGGACTAGCACCGCCGCCCTACGTCAACCTGTCCGTTGAGGATATTCGGCAGCGCATCCGCCGCTGGCAGGGCGTCGGATTTCGACCGGAGACGGAACCACTGGCGATGACTATCTTTGACCTGAGCGACCCACATCATGTCCATGCGCGTCTGAGTCGAGACAACAACATGCAGATCGCGCGGGCACTCTGGGAGTTCCAACCCAGCGACTATTTCAGGCGCGTCCACTGCCCTCTGCTGATCGTCAACGCGGTGGAGCCGGGGCAGCCGCGAAATCCGCAGATTGAACACTACACGCAGCTCGCGGTGCAGTCGGCGAAAGACGCCGCCGTTGTCTGGATGAACGACACCATCCACGACATCCCCTGGCATCGTCCAGAGGAACTCGGTGCCGTACTGTCGCAGTTCTTGTAAGCTAGTCGTCAGGCGGCAGCGTTCAAGTGGAGGCGCTGGGATCGGCAACATCGCGCAGACCATCGCCCAGGAATGACACCGTAAGCACAATCGCCATCAGCGCAGCGCTCGGGAAGAAGACCTGCCAGCCGTTCGCTTCCAGAAATGGCATCGCCTCGGTGATCATCTTGCCGATGCTGGGGTCCGGCGGCTGAATCCCCAAACCCAGCAGGCTGAGTACAGCCTCATTGATGACCACGCTGGCGATATCCAGCGTGCTGGCGACGAGGACCATCCCGAGGATGTTCGGAAGCAGGTGTTGGATCATGATCCAGGGGCGGTTTCCCCCCAGGGACCGAGAGGCGGTGACGAATTCCTGTTCGCGCAGCACCAGCACGCGGCTGCGCACCAACCGCGCCATCAGGGGCCAGCTGACCAGGCTCAGCGACCCCGCTACCAGCAGGAGTCTGCCGATTCCGCCAAATCGTTCCGTGACACTGGGACCAAATGCCGCTGCCACCAGAATCGCCAGCAGCAGACCCGGAAAGGCGAACAGCATATCGGCGAGGCGCGTGACCAGCACGTCAAGCAGTCCACCGTAGAAACCCGCCAGCAGTCCGAGCAGCGCGCCCAGGAAGATGTTGAGCGTCTCGACATAGACGGCGACGATCAGCGACACACGCATCCCTTGCAGCAGCCGTGCCAGAGTGTCGCGCCCCAGATTATCAGTGCCCAGGAAATGATCCGCGCTGGGAAAGGCGTTGATCGATGCATAGTCTGGGCGGGTTGCACTCATTGGATAGACCGCCGGACCGAAGACCGCCAGCACAACGATGCCGACAAACATGCCCAGGCTGATGAGCGCGAGCGGGTTACTCCGCAGACGACTCCAGAAGTTGAAGGCTTTCGGCGCCGGCACAGCCCTTCCAGCCTCCAGGCGGATGGTCTGCGCCTCGGTCGCTGGTTGACCAGAGTCGCGCATTGTTCTACCCTTCCACCCTCACTCTGGGATCAACCGCCATATACAACATGTCGGTGATCAGGTTCATGAGCAGCACAGAAAGCGCCAGGATGACGGTCGTACTTTGAATCACCGGGTAGTCGCGCTGTTGAATCGCCTGCACCGACAGAAAACCGATGCCGGGGATAGAAAACAGGTTCTCGACGACAAACGCGCCCGTGACCACGAAAGCGATAGACGGCCCGATCACTGTGAGGATCGGCAGCGCAGCATTGCGCAGGGCATGTGTCCACAAAACCCGGCGGTTATAGAGTCCCTTGGCGTGCGCTGTGCGAATGTAGTCCTGTCTCTGAACTTCAAGCATGGAGACGCGCGTCAGGCGGGCGATGTAGCCCATGCTGGCGGATGCCAGCACAATCACCGGCATGATCCAGTGTTCGGGACGCCCCCATCCAGCGACGGGAAGTGAGGGCAGCCCACGCAGGTAGAACTGGTAGTTGAACCAGCGCAGCAGACCGATCAGCACGAAGCTGGGGATGGAGTAGAGCATTAGCATCAGTGCCATACCCACCCGGTCGCGCTTGGAGTTCGGGTGAACTCCTGCCCACAGCCCGACGGGGATACCGATCACAAGACTGCCTGCCAGTGCAGCCAGACCTAAGGCGGTTGAAACGGAGATTCCGCTGGCGATGATGTCGGCGACCGGACGCCCCTGAAAACGAAACGAAAGTCCCAGATCGCCGCGCAGCAGCCCCGACAGGTAATCGAGATACTGATCCTGCCAGGGCTGATCCAATCCATAACTGTGCTTCAGCCGTTCATAGGCGGCAGGATCGGTCCGTCCACCCAGCATCGCCAGGATCGGGTCACCGGGAGCCATATAGCCCACGATGAACGTGATGAACGTGATGCTGATGACGACGAAAGGCAGGCTGACCAGCCGTTTTGCGATGAGCTTCAGCATGAGCGGCAAGAGTCGGCACGAAGCCGACGACCAGAGCGGGCTAGCAGCTCTGGTCGTCAACTTCAGGCGTGATTAGGAGCCGATTGCCAGTGCAGAGAAGTCAGGGATGATGAGTCCCTGCCCATTGAAGACGATCCCCTGCACGTTCGGATTGACGAGTATGTTCAGGCGCGGGTTGTACAGCGGCAGCCAGCCAACTTCGCTGACGGCGATTTGTTCAGCCTGATTGTACAGCCCCAGGCGGGTTTCAACATCACCAACCAGCACATCCGCCTGGTCTACCAGCGCGTCAAAGTCGGCGTTGGAGTAATGCCCGTTGTTATTGCCAACGCCGGTGCGCAGCTGCTGCGAAATGAAGTTCTGCGGGTCCGGGTAGTCTGCGCCCCAAATGCTGTAGTAGGCTTGCAGTCCCGCCTCGGGGTTTTCGAACGTCTCATTCAGGCGGGCGCTGAAAGTGGTCAGTTCCAGCGGTTCCAGCGTGACGGTGATGCCCAGGTTTTCCTGCCAGAAGGATTGCAGCACCGTGACGATGCGCTCGTTGTCGCCTTCCACGCCGTAGGTCAGCGTGACCGGTCCGATAGATTCAGGCGTGACCCCGGCTTCAGCAAGCGCCGCGCGCGCCGCTTCAGGATCATAGCTCAACCCCTCAACCGGCAGCTCAGAGGCGGGGATACCCAGCGGCAGAATGCGATCTGAGGCGACGACCGTTCCCTGCAGCACGTCGTTCGCCAGCGTCGCCTTATCCACAGCCAGCGCAAACGCACGCCGGACATTAACATCGTTGAAAGGCGGAATTGTGTTGTTGAAGCCGACGTAGCGAACGGCGAAGAGCGACGTACTCTGGAAGTCGGGGAGCGCCGACGCCTCCGCGACGTGAACCGGCGGGATGCCGTTCTGCTGGCTTCCAACGATGTCGAGTTCGCCCGTGCGGTAAAGCTGGTACGCCGTTTCGCTGTCGGGATTGAACGACAGCGTGATCGAAACGCTCGGCGCCTGCCAGTAGTAGGTATTCGGCGCAAGGACGATATTCTGACCGCGATTCCATTCCTGGACCTGATACGCGCCGCTGGTCAGGGGAGCAAGTTCCCACCCGGTCGAATCCGCTTCCGCCTGCGTTTTGGAGATGATCTTGGCAGAGCCAAACGTCAGCTGGCTGAGGAAATAGGCTGAAGGCTGATTGATCGTCAGCTGAACAGTGCGCTCGTCCACCGCCACCGCGCCGCTAAGTTCGGAGGCGGAACCATCTGCCACCGCCGATGCGCCCGCGATATTTGACAGGTAGAACGGACCCGTCCAGCCGCCCGTGTTGGGATCGAGCGCGTGGGTCAGCGACCAGACGACATCTGCTGCCGTGATCGGCGAGCCGTCAGAGAAAGCGGCGCCTTCACGCAGCGTGAAGATGTAAGTCAACCCATCCTCCGAGGTCGTCCAGCTTTCCGCTACGTCCGGGATGACGTGCAAATCGCCATCAAGCCTCACCAAGCCACCGTACAGCAGCCCTATCGCCGTGAAACCCTGCGAGTCGCTGGCTTTCGCAGGATCGAGCGAGACGAGATCATTGACTCCTTCCAGGGACCAGCGCAGTGTGGCATCCTGAGCGCTGACCGGTGTTAGCGCTGCCGAGAGAACAAGAAGCACAACCGACAGCAGGATCAGACGTAGAGTGCGTTTCGTTTTCATGGCTCTTCCTTAGAATGGGTAAACGGATGTAAGGGTCGTTTCATGAAATGACGCTGCGGCTGCTGAGGTGAATACGTTCCGAGAAACAACAACGCCCCAGCGGAAGCCGGGGCGCAGTTTCATCAGCTGATTTGGAACAGACCAGCGGTCACGCTACATCCCCGACTAGATTATCCGCCGACAACACATCGCATGATGTGGGGAAACTCTAGGACCAATCATCTGGCAGGGACTCCGTCCATATGCCTGTTCGCTTAAGGTGAAGATAGCGAGATCGGCTCGTTTTGTCAAGCGATCCATCATGCCGCATATCCGCACGTCTATCTCCTGCGCGCACTTTGACCAAGCATAGTGACCGCGCTGCTCACCGAGAAGGTGGCGGCTTCAGTGCCTCCACTGTAGGCGGCAGCGGCATCCTGGTACAGACCATCAACCGCCGTACCCTCGGCGCTGCCGCCGAAATAGATGGTATAAGACGAACCGGTCACCAGTTCTGCTGAGGAGAAGGAGATGGACTGGTACTGCTTCGTGGGCGAAAAAGTTACGAGATCATTTCCGCTGCTGTTCTGAATATGAACAAGGGTCCCAGCCGGCAGTGCCGAGGATAAGTTGACCAGGAGCGAATTCTGGCTGGAATTATCACCCGGAGCTTGCGCCATACCCGAACTCCCGGCAGCAACCAGGAAGCCTCCGGAGATCACGAAGTACGCATCATAGTCCAGGGCGCCGTTCATCTGCTCGGTAGGTCCATTGACGATGACGACACCCCCGGTCATTTCGACAGCGCCATTCACGTCGATACCATCCCCATCAGAGTCGACCACAACCGTGCCGCCGTTGATCGCGATGGAGCCGTTGGAATGAACGGCATCGTCGGCGGAGTTGATGGTAAAGATGCCGTCGTCGATAACAGTACTGACCACCGACTTGACGCCCTTGGCGGACACGCTTTCATCGAGTCTGGCAGCGCTTCCCCCCCCCCCGACATCAGGACAAACGCACCGCCGGCGATCAGGACATCGGTCTGCGCCGAGATAGCGTCGCCGCCGGCGGTGACCGTGATCACGCCTGCTGCAATCGAGATAGTGCCGCGCGCAGCATCCTCTTCGTTGTCGGACTTCAGACCGTCGCCGTAGAAAGTCAGATCGCTCTTGCTGAAGATGGCGGCATTCGGCTCATCCGTCCCGGCGCTCTCGTAGACATAGACCGCAGCATCGGAAATGCTGTTCTGACTGCCCGCTTCCAGGACGATCATCGCCTCTTCGGCATTGACGATGTTGATCGGAGCGCCGGTCGAACTGCCGAGGGTGACGCCGCCTAGGATGAGCCTGACCAGCGATTCATCTTCCGTATCCACGATGATTTGCCCGTCGGTCAGTGCGCCGCTTAAGCGATACGTACCCGCCGATGTCACCGTCAGACGACCATCTTCGGCGAAAGCACCCTCGCCAGAAATCGTCATGGAGTCGCCGTTCAGGGTGATCTCCGTGATATCGGCGCTGTCCCAGATGAAATCTTCCGGGTCGGCATGGTCGGCAGCATTTTCGACCGACGCGCTCTGCGACAGGACTTTATCGGTCCCCACATCGTACGCCACAATCATGGTCGCCGCCAGAGCGCACGCCGCCAGTAACCGCACTCGTCTCGCGAACATATAACCCTCCCAGGTTCAGGAATGATCCATGAGGCTGGCAGCGCACCAGGCATATGCCAGCCAAAGTCATGAAGCACACCTTAACAAACGCCTGTGCAGAAGTTATTCAGATTCGATGGGGAATTGTCGGCACTGTCACGGTGATGGCTCAACGTCCGACGGCATCTGCGATGGAGTCATTCAGTCCGACGCAGCCATTGAGGTTCATCCAGTGCGCAAGATGACCAATAGCGTCCGCTTCCAGCAGGACATTATACGTTCGACGCGGGATATCCCTGAAGAACACCGCTGAGATAACCGGATCACCGAGAAGAGGGTCGCCGTAAGCGACCAGGGTGAGCGTCCCTCCCGAATAAAAGCCCAGCTTTGAACCATAAGCGCTGTAACGCTCATCAATGTAGGCGTTGCCAATCCAGCGCAGCGCAGACCGCGTCGCCGCCTTGACGTTCTCAGAGAGCCTGTTTGTCATGTCAGGACTGTACAGGAGGCGCAGGATGTTGAGAAAATCGCGCACCGTCCCAGATGCCGTATCCGCCTCAAGGATCGCCGCCTGGATGCTCCAGATCGGAAACTGACTGCCGCGTCCAGAACGGTATTCAATCTCGTCTTCGCGCCACGCCTCATCGCTGACATACAGGTCAAGAAGGCGCTCGCCGGTCTCGATAGAGAGCGAAGGGATGTCGCGCAGACCGGCTTTTCCCGTCTCGTGGTTGTTCATCAGCAGCGGAATCATCGTGAGCGAGTGCGGCGGGTCGGTATGGCTGATCGACAGAGATCGATACAACGACGCCCAATCCACCGGAGCGAGGCGATCCAGCAGATAGTCCGACGCGGCATTGGAGCTGTACTGCATCATGCCGATAGCCAATTCCGACAAGTAGATTTGTTGGATGTCCGGGGGATACTGCGTCATGAAACGGTCGTGTGCGCCGCGATCGGTGCGTGGCAGGTTGTAGCGATCCAGCAGGGCGACATCGACCGTTTCGCTCCAGCTGATTTCGCCGGTATCCACACGGCGCGCATACTCGATGAAGATGAGCAGTTTGGAGACGGATGCCAGGGGAAAAGGTTCATCCGCGTTGTAGAAGACCGCGCGGTCCGGTTCGTTCAGCGGCATACAACCGATCCCAACATCCTGGGGTTGATCCGATACCTGTTCCCAAATCAGCGCCAGCGATGATTCGACGGCAGACTCCTCTGTCTCATCCTGTGCAAGTGCCGTCGCCGCGCCAAGCACCAGCAGCGCAGACCACAGCAAAAACCGGACTACTATCATCATCGACCACACTCCATCGAACTCAGGCATCTATGCTGATTTGCGACTGTTGTAAGTGTAAGGCGTCTCGCGGGTTTCCGGTTAAATTCAACTTAAACATCCTTAAATCTACCTGAACCCACCCCGTCGCATCCCGGTGATCTGTCGAACTTGCACAGGATCGCCGCATTTCGTTCATCGAAACCTGCGCTTCTCAACTGCCCGGTGCGGCAAATAGACTATTCCTGCATCTGGGACGCCTTGCTGTAGCATAAAGGTAGCATCAATGCCTGTCCTGTTTCTTTCTGCCTTTATCATGTCGATCACCTTCGCCGCGCAGCCCGGCGTCATCGCGTTGGAGACGATTCGGCGCGGTTTCACGGGCGGCTGGCGTCCGGCATTCCTCCTGGAGTTCGGGTCGCTGGTCGGCGATGCAACCTGGGCAGTCATCGCGCTGCTCGGCGCGGCGGTGCTGTTCCAGAACCGGCTGATCTCCGTCCTCTTCGGGTTCTTCGGCTGCTTTCTTCTCCTGCGCTTCGCCTGGGGTGCCTACCGCACCTCGCACATCAGCGCTAACCCTCAATATAGCAAGAATGCCGGCCGCGAAAACCCTTTCGCCGCGGGCGTCGCCCTTTCGCTGAGCAACCCGGGCAACCTGACATTCTGGTTGGGGATGAGCGGAACCCTCGTCGCGCTTGGCTTCGTCGATCCCCGCCCCATCGACTTTGCCGTGTTCTTCGCCGGGTTCATGGGCGCGCAGTTCCTGTGGTGCTTCTTCATGGCGTGGCTGGTCACCGTAGGGCGCAAGCTGATCACGCCGCGCAGCTTTCGACTCATCAACCGCCTGAGCGCGATTATGCTAGCCCTGCTCGGCGCATCGCTCGCGCTCGGCACTATCCAGTCCGCCCTGCACCCCTGATCGATCAGGGTCACTCTCGCCGCCGCTCCGCCAGCGCTTCGAGCGTCTCTTCAGCGCGCACATCAATTCCAGCAGCTTTCGGCGAAGCAACGCGCTGCGTGGCATAGATTCCGCGATGTCCAGAGGCGAGATAGGCGACGATACAGGCGATGAGCAGATAGATCGGCGAACCGCCGCCAAAAAGCTCGATTCCCATCAGCGCGCATGCCAGCGGCGTATTGCTCGCCCCGGCAAACACCGAAACGAAGCCGAGGGATGCCATAAAGGCAGGATCGACACCGAGCAAACCGCCCAGGGCATAGCCGAGCGTCGATCCGATGACGAAAAGCGGAGTTACCTCCCCGCCGAGAAAACCAGACCCCAGCGTGATGGCGGTGAATGCCAGTTTGAGCAAAAAGGCGAACGGGATGACGCCCGCCCCGCTCACACTCTGCTGAATCAGCGGCAGGCTCAAGCCCAGATAGTCCTGCGTATTGAGCGCCAGAGCCAGAGCGATGACGATCACGCCGCCGATCAGCGGGCGCAGCGGCGGATATTTGATGTACCGGTAGTGAAGGAACTTGACGGCATGTGTGGCTTCAACAAAGAGGATGCTCGTCACACCAAAAGCAACGCCCGCCAGCGCAACCTTCAGCACGAGAACCGGCTCGATGCCGATCTGCGCCAGCGCCGGATAGTGGCTGTGTCCCACTCCCAGGGCGCGCGTTACAAGATCGCCGACCAGAGCAGCAGCCAGGCAGGGAACCAGCGCCTCATAGCGAATGCGCCCCACGCTCAGCACTTCCATACCGAAGACGAACCCAGCGGCGGGCGTCCCGAACACCGAGGCAAAACCGCCGCTGATGCCCGCCATGATCGTCAGCCGCCGGTCTTCTCCTTCAAGCTTCAACACCCGGCGCAGCGCATCCGCCAGGCTTGCGCCCATCTGAATTGCCGTACCCTCACGACCGGCAGAACCGCCAAAGAGGTGCGTCGTGACCGTGCCGATCAGGATGAGCGGAGCCATGCGCCGGGGGATACGCGACCGATTGGAATGGACCTCCTCAATCACCAGGTTATTGCCGCGCGCGGCGGTCCCGGCGAATCGGTAGTACAGCCAGCCCAGGGCAAAACCTGCCAGCGGGAGGAGAAAGAGGATGCCGGGGGTGTTCAGCCGAGTGCGAGTCGCCCACTCCAGGCTGACCAGGAAGACGGCGGACGCAGTGCCGGAGAGTATCCCTACGCCGCCGCCAATCGCCGTCCATTTGAGAAACATGCGCAGAAATGCCGCGAAGTCCTGTGGAGCGAGGCGAAACACTTCTCCGAACAGGCGGGCTGCGCTCTGTCGTGTCCATCTCATCGCAGATATCCCTGCGCCGCTGAGACATACGATGGCTGCCTGACGCCGACAGTCCATGTGAATGGCAAAACGTCAGCCGCGGTTGATGCGCCCAGAATATTGGCGAGAAACAGCGGAATCAGGTAAATAAGCATCTCGTTGGAGATGTTGGTCAAGAAATTCGTCGTGGTCGCCACCCAGGCATTGCGATGCAGCGAACGCAGCCCGGCAAGGGGTTGAGCCTTTTCCTGCGCAGCCATTTCTTCTATCCTTCGCCCTGGAGTCATCCTTTGAGGGTCGTGATGCCTATCAGACTACTTCCACTGTCCGCCATAGCTGCCCTGCTCTATCTGGTCCTCGGCGGCGCGATTCCCGTGCCCAGAGCAGCTGCCCAGGATGCGCTGGAATCTACCATCGAAGCAGCGATTACGCGGCTCAACATACCGCCAGCCAGACTGACATTCTACCGTGAAATCGGGCGTGTCGGCGATGATGCCGCCGTTGTCGTCTTTCTGGAGGTCGTCAACAGCGACACGAATACCCCCTATCCCGGCGTGATCGACTGGCTTTACGTCAACCGCATCAACGAAACGTGGACCGCCGCCGCGCCGGGCGATGAGGACTATCGCGCTGCCGCCCGCCTGCTTTCCGATGCGCTGAGCGAACAGGCGGACGCATTCGACAGGGAAGTGCGGACTCAGGCGGAACCGGGGCGAGTCGCCGAAGCAGATCTGCTGGACTACGAGCAGCCTTTCCCTGACGGAGCCTATGGAACCATCACCCGCAGCACCAATCTGCACGGCACAGGCAAAATCGACTTCGATCTGACCGGACGAGAAGTGAGCGCATCAAAGGATGGCACTATCGTCTTCGCCGGCGACAGCAGCACCGTCCAGACCTATCACTCTGGCGCATGGTGGTACTGGAACACGGTGATCATCGAACACGGCGCATTCCAGTATTCGCTGTACGGACATCTCGCGCCGGGCAGCATCCCGACATGGATCAAGGATGCCTGCGGCGCTCCATCGCTCACGCCGACATGTCGTGTCGCCGTCCACGCCGGAGACGTAATCGGCTTGGAGGGGAGTACGGGCAATTCGACCAACCCACATCTGCACGCCGAATTCGGTCAGGGCTACGGCGTTGTCCCTTATCTCGATGTCCACGATGGCGACGCCGACGGTATGCGCGACGAAGTCGTCCTTGCGGGATACATCTACGGCGAACACAACGTTGGATTGAACGGCAGCCCCCCGGATGAGGTCGCCGCCTGGACCTATCTGACCGTGGTGCAGTCGAGGATCGACTGAAGCAGAGACCAGCGAGGCGGCGAAGCCTTCCAGGTGCTCACCCGCGCTTTTTCGGTTTGACTCTGGCGCGGCGCTCCGCTTCCAGCCGCTCTGCCTGAAGACGGGCTTCGAGGCGTGCAGCCTTCTGCCTCACATAATCGGTATATCCGCCGATATATTCCGCCAGCGCGCCATCGTCCAGCTCGACGATTCGGTCCACGATACGATCCAGAAAATAACGGTCATGCGAAATCGCCAGGATCGCCCCTTCGAAATCTTCCAGCGCCGTCTCCAGCACTTCTGAGGAGGCGATGTCCAGGTTGTTGGTCGGTTCGTCCAGCAGCAGCAGATTCGGCTGCTGAAGCACCAGCATGAGCAGCTGCAAGCGGCTCCGTTCACCGCCGCTGAAAGAGCCAATCGGCTGACTGGTCTGCTCGTAGGTGAAGGCGAATTTCAGGAGTCGGTTGACCGCTGCCCCTTCGCCGATCGGCTGCAAGCCGCGAACGAGTTCGACAGGCGTGCGGTCGCGGTATTCCGTCAGGGTCTCGTGCTGCTGGGCGTAGTAGCCGATACGTGTGCTGCTCCCAACCTTGATCGTGCCAGAGATGGGCTGCATTTCGCCCAGGATCAGCTTGAACAGCACCGATTTGCCAGCTCCATTCCTGCCGATCAAACCGACGCGCTCGCCATGCTTCACCAGCAGGCTCAGTCCGACGAAGAGGAGATTCTCATCGAACGCCATCGCCAGATCGACCACCTCCAGCGCCTTCGTACTCCCCCGTCCGCCGGCGATTTGCAGCGCCATCAACTGACGTTCACGCACCGCATCGATCATCTCACCCCGCTCTTCCATCCGGGCAAGCATCTTTCTGCGACTGGCAGCCTGCCGTGCATGACGTTCGCTCAGGTCGGCTTTCGCCTTCTCTTCCCATTCCTTGATCGCTGCTTCGATTCGCTGAATCACTTTCTGCTGGGCAGTATGTGCCTGCTGCTGGCGAATGCGCCGCACCTCGCGTTCGACGGTGTAATTCGAATAATCTCCGACGTAAAGCGTGAGCGCGCCGCTTTCCAGTTCGGCGATCTGCGTGACCACCGCATCCAGCAGGTAGCGATCATGAGAGACCAACAGGACGCCACCGCGATAGTCGCGCAGGAATCCTTCAAGCGCCGCCTTGGCTGAAAGATCGAGGTGATTGTCCGGTTCGTCCAGCAGCAGCACATCTGGCGACCATGCCGCAAGGCGCGCCAGAGCCGCCAGCTTGGTCTGTCCGCCGCTGAGCGCGTGCGTCGGCAGGTGAAAGGCGTCCTGACCGATACCGAGCTTCGTCAGAAGCTCACGCACGCGGCTCGCCTGCCGCCCTGGATCGATCTGCTCGTACCTTTCGAGCAGCGCCGCCTGTTTTTCCAGCGTCTCAGCAAGTACATCGGCGTCATTGTAGACGGACGGCTGGCTGAGCATTACTTCAATCGCTTCCAGCGCCCGGACGATCTCGCCCAGGTCCGGGGAAGGCGCGCAGGCAGCTTCGTAGAGCGTGCCTTCGGGCAGGCGCACCTCCTGCGGCAGATAACCAACCGAGATCCCGTGAAGACTGGTAACGGTTCCTCTGGTTGGAACGATCTCACCCGCCAGCACCTTCAATAAGCTTGACTTTCCCGCCCCGTTGGGACCCACCAGTCCAACTTTTGTCTGGTTGTCCACCGCCCAGGTGAAGTCTGAGAACACGTCCCGCCCGGCATAGTTGACGGTGATATGGTGAAGCTGTATCACGTGCATCGTTGCGCTTCCTGTTCAATTCATTGGCTGCATCTCGGCGCGCGGCGCGCATCACCAGCCCGATATGAGAATCAAAAACGGCTCTGGGGATGCGCCCAGAGCCGTTCATTGCTAAGACATAACTGACTGAAGTCTTATCCGGTCACCTGGCGCGGCTTTCCTGAGAGTGGGCAGCGATGGACGTCATCAACGTCCGCGACAAGACCGAGTGGTTAGAGAAGTAGATCATGACTTCAGTATCTCAGAAGACCGTTACGCCTGTCAAATATGCCGGGGAATCAGCCGCGCCCGATGTACGAGCCGTCGCGGGAATCGACCTTGATGGTGTCCCCCTCGTTGACAAAGGCGGGGACCTGCACCGAAAGCCCGGTGTTGGTCTTGACTCGCTTGGTCACCGAACCAGCGGTATTGCCCGCGATGGCGATCTCGGCTTCGGCGACGGTCATGATGACGGTCGTCGGCAGCGTATAGTCGATGACCAACCCATCGCTGATGCTCAGTTCCAGTTCCATCTCTTCCTTCAGATAGAGCGCATCGTCACCGAAGAGAGTCAGCGGCACTTCATACTGGTCATAGCTCTGCATGTTCATGAAGTGCAGCGCGTCGCCGTCTTTATAGAGGAACTGCACTTTTTCCGATTCAACATACAGGTTGTTCAGGCTCTCATCGGCAGCGAAAACGCGATACTGCGCGTTGCCGGTGCGAATATCGACTAGCTGCGCTCGCATCGACGCCGCGCCGCGTCCCGGATTGTTATACTGGGTATTGGCGATACGATAGAGCGTGCCATTGAGATCAATGACAGTACCCTTCTTCAAGTCTGCTGCCGCAATCATTTCCTACAAGCCCTCATTCATGTTGGTTATGCATGATTTGATTCTATCATACGCGCTCATTATGAAACCAGACTTGAACGAACGGATCGCCAACGCGGACGATGTAACGATAGGCTCCCCAGTCAATCCATGACATGCCGCACCGCGCGATCCTGCTCCGTGCAGCCGAAACACACGCTTCGGCGGTCCGCTCGACCAGCGCCAGCGCCGCAGCATAGCGCCGATCAAGACGCCGGCGAACCCGTAGCGGCAGCGCCAGTTCGCGCAGGATCAGGCTGGTGGCTCCGGGAGGCGATGCCGGGATATTGAGCGAGTAGTGGATAGTTCGGTCAATTACCTGCCGCAGGTCCTCCTGGTTGTAGATCGGCAGCGACTGTCGATAGAGGAGCGGATCGTCGATCCACAGCGCACACGATGCGAAACCGGCTTCATGAATCGCCCGGTCGATCTCCAGGTCATCCTCCCACACCCTGAAATCGACGCGCCGCAGGATTTCTGCGCTCATCTGGAACGGGATCAAGCCGGTCTTGCCCCAAAAACCCTGGTGAGCGCCGCACGCCAGGCGCCAGCGCAGCCAGAGATCGCGCCCAAAAGCGGCGTTGATGGCATCAATTCCCCATTGAGGCAGCCTCGCGCCTGGAATGGCGCTGTGATGCCAGGGAGAGTAAGGGCTGACTGCTGCCGGCAGCCCGCCTGCGCCCCGCAGCTTGCTGAAGGAAGTCAGGTCGCCGAGAAGTCCGCTGCCCCACACCGCGTCGTGGGCGGGGAGAACCACGTAACCTGACCCGGCAAGGACCGATGCCGTCTCCAGAGCGAAACGAATCCTCGCCCACCTGTCAGACACAGCGTATTGTGTCCAGCCCTCTGGATCCTCCCACCCTGCCTGCACCGGCGTCTGACGGTCCGCCAGGGCGTCCCTGCCGAACATAACGGGAGGATTGACGACGACATATACCCGACGCAGCGAGGCGAATGCCTTCAGCAGCGGTTCGAGAGATGCTGCGGCGGTTTCATCGGCGCAAAGGAAGCAGACTCCAGCGCGCTCCTGTCGTGCAACCTCGGCAAGCCGCAAATGGAGAGTGGAATCGAACAGCGCGCGCCGGGGAGGTTCGAGCGGGCGAGGTCGGTACATGAATTCCATATCGACCACTGCGCAGCCCTCAAGCGCCGTCGCCGCCGCCTGAGGGGTATCCAGAAGGGTTGAGATCATCAGCCTGCACTACCGTCAAGAATGTGTTGGCACATCGTCTCAGCGTCGGCATTATACTCGTCCTGCCGCGCGCCAGAAAAAGCGGCTTATCCCGTTCCATATCGTGCGCTACAATCCGCAAACGATCCGAAAGACTGACTGAACTCTGAAAGTGCTTTATGCCGCGTCGAATGCCGCTGCTGCTCTCTCTAATGATCCTCATTCTAGCGGTTGCCGCCGCCCTTTTCGCACTGCTGATAGACGGCAGCGGCTCGGACGCCGGATGGGAACAGGTTCAGGTTCCACAGGGCGCAGTTCAGGAGGGGCAGCCCTTTCAGATCAGCCGCTTTGCCTATCGACGCTCCAGCTTCGCCATCGAGGAAATCCAGCTCAGCGTGCGCAATATCGCTCAATCACGTCAGGAAGGAGTCGCATGGGTTCTGCTCGCCCCCCCTGACTCCGAAGAAGCCTGGCGCGAAGCGGTCTGGGTCTCGCCTGAACAGAGCATCGCCCTGGAAAGCGGCGCAACTGCCGATCTGACCTTCGCCGCTCCTGGTGAGATTCTACAGGGGACGTTCGCGCTTTCTGCCTGGGTGCATGGGATTCAAGCCGGTGAACGCTTTCATGCCGACGGCGCGGGCAGTCCTTCGCTGATCTACCTGGGCGCGCCGTTCAACCTGGTCATCGTTGAGATCGCGCACGAGGAGCAGATCGACGGCAGCATCGGGCTGGATGTGACGATTGAAGCAAGCAATCATTCGGGCGTAGCGATCCCCGTCAGTCTCTTGTTCACCCTGGTCTCCAGCCCCAACGGGCGAGCCGCCGAGACCGAGGGACTGCCCATCTACATCAGTCCGTCGTACGAAACCATCCTCGATCATGGGGAGACATCCGCCGCAACACTGCACGGGTCGGCACAGCTTCCTGCCGGAACGTATGCTCTGGTCGCCCGCCTGCGCAAAACTGAGGACAACTCGGAGGTTAGCCGCGTTGTCGCATCAGAGATTCTCAATATAGAATAGTTGTAATGAAATGCGGCAAGTGGAAGGGGGAAATATCATGCGGCTCGCCAGGATAATGATGATTGTTGCAGTCATGGCGTTGGTCGTAGGCATGTTCACGCCCGCGCAGCCTGCGCAGGCATCCGGGTACTGTTCGCAGTACTATACCGTGCGCTGGGGTGACAACCTGGCGCGAATCGCCCGCTATTTCGGCACGAACGTCTGGACGCTGGTTAGTCTGAACTATATCCCGAACCCCAACTGGATCTATGCCGGTCAGGTCCTGTGCGTGAGCGGCGGATACTATCCGCCTCCGCCGAGCGGGAATACCTATGTAGTGCGCTATGGCGACACACTGGCGGGGATCGCCCGATACTTCGGGGTGAACATGTACGCCATCGCGCAAGCCAACGGCATCTACAACCTGAACCGCATTTACGCCGGTCAGGTCCTCATCATCCCCTACTATTGAGACCGCTCCGTCGGATTGATCAGGAGGCACGCTCATGTCGTCAGCCAATGTAGAGGGCATGCTCCGCGAAGGCGTCAACGCAATGAAGGCGGGACGGCGCGACGAAGCGCGGGCGTTTCTGCTGCGCGCGGTCGAGCTTGACCAGTACAATGAAGATGCCTGGCTGTGGCTCAGCGGAGTGCTGGACTCTCTGGAGGATCAGCGTACGTGCCTGGAAAACGTCCTATCGATCAATCCCGGAAACGACCGGGCGCGTCAGGGGCTGGACTTCATCAATCAGAAATTGGGCGTCGCCTCACCATCTCAGCCGGTGACGCCCTCAGCGCTTCCGCCCACTACGGGCGGCTTGAGTACCAGCGTGGAATGGTCGGCACCTTCTGATGCGCCGCCCGCTGCAAGTATTCCTGGATGGACGCCCGCTGCGCCCGAACCGACGCCGGAGGTGCTTGACAGTTGGGTGAGCAATCTGGGCTTACAGCCTAGCACAGGCGCGGCTCTGCCGGAAGCTTTATCGCAGGGGTTCGCGGCGTCCCCATTCGGCGATGCCGACATGGACAATGACGATGATCTGTTTTCCGCAGGACCCTTTCGCGCCGATGAGCCGCCGGGAGAAGTCAAGGCTCCCAGCCTGTCGATCTCCCCTGAGGAACGCAGCGAGCGGCGGCGGACAAAGCGCGAGACGCGACGGTCTGCACAGGATACTGCGCCAAAACCAAAGGTACAGCCCGCCGCGACATCGATGTTTCCTGACATCCCCACAGAAATCAAACCCACCCGCCTGCCAGGGACAGTCGAGCAGACGCCATTGGTGACAACACTGCTGGTTGTCCTGCTGGTACTGGCAAACCTGGCGGTCGCAGGATATTTCATGGTTGGGTTCTTTTGCAGTAACCCTATACATTGCCCCTGGGTATAGGTAAAATGACCGGAATTCTGTCAGGACTTCAAGCAATATAGAGGAGCGGATGTGCCTGCTCATCCGGCAGGCACATTGAGACGATATGGCAAATCACAAATCTGCAATCAAGCGAATCCGTCAGACCGAAAAGCGCTCCGAGCGCAACCGCATGATCCGCACTCGCGCACGTACATTCGTCAAGAAGGCGCGCGCCACGCTCACCGCTGGCAAGCCTGACCTTAAGGCTGCTGAACTGGCGATTCGTGAGGCGGTCCAGGAACTCGACAAGGCTGCCACCAAAGGTGTGATCCACAAGCGGAATGCGGCACGCCGTAAGAGCCGCCTAATGCTCCAGATGAATGCCCTCAAGAAGGGGTAGCAGCCGCGCTCGCTGAACGCCGGTGGGTGCAACATCATGAATGAAAGTGCCGGCTGTTGGCAGTCGGCACTTTTTGTTGCTGAGCGCTGATCGTCTAGGGCTGTGGCAGGGCGAACTCTACCAGGGAGATCGTCTGCGGGAGCAGTGTCGGCGCTTCGAGCCGGTAGCCGACGCCTCGCACAGTCATCAGATAACGCGGACTGCTCGCATCCTGCTCGATGGCGCGACGAATCCAGCGCACGTGTACATCCAGCGTCCGGGTATCTCCAAGGTAATCAGTCTGCCAGACCTTTTCCATGAGGGTGCGGCGATGCAGTGTCTCGCCGGGGTGGTGAAAAAACACTTCCAGCAGACGCGCCAGCTTGGGCGTCAGAGAAACCTCCTGACCGCTGGCGGTGATCAGCAGGCGGCGCTCAACATTCAGCCCCCACGGACCGCATTCCAGGACCTCACCGCCGGAGTCGGGCTTCGTCAAAAGACGCGCGATGGCATTGTTGATCTTGCGAGCGGAAAACGGCGGGACCAGGACAATATCGGCGGCGCTGGCGGCGTCCGACTTTGCGCCGGGGTAGAGGTGAATCAAAGGGGTGTCGTTAAGCTGCTGCTTCAAGGCGCGCGCCGTGCGTTCGCCAGGCGTGCGCAGGGAAATAGAATCCAGAATCACAACGTCGAAGTAGCAGTCGAGCAAGGCAGAGGCGGCCTGTTTACCGTTAGGAACGGAAGTGACCTCATAGCGTTTCTTCAGGTCGTTGCTGAATTCACCATGTCGTTCAATCAGCAGAATCGACGGCATACAGACCTCCAGCGGATGTCCCCCAGAGCAGGATTTGCCTCTGACCGGCTTGACGCTTAGACTATAGTCCAGCTAAAGATCGAAAGAGTCGAGCGGTGAGAAAAGTGAATGTACGGCGGACGACGCTCATTCCTCATCCCTCGCGACTTTCGGTGACTGACTGAGATTAACAGGCGTTTTGCAGACAGATTCTTCAGGACCTCACGCCTCGCAGTTGATGTGAGGTATGCTCAGAACCAAGATAGCCTGATTATAACAGACAATCCGAGGATTAAGGATTGATCGCCAACCTTCATCAACAGTTCAACTGGGGTGACATTTCCGCTTATGCGACTCGCACAATCGAGCAGGCATTGGCGATTCAGCGCATCCCCGCCCCAACTTTCCTGGAACGCGAACGCGCCCAACGGGTTGCGGAGCAGTTTGAGCGAGTCGGACTGCGCCAGATCGATTTGGACGATTTACATAATGTCTACGGGCTGCTTCCGGGTCAGACAGCATCGCATTCGGGCGTACTCTTCACAGCCCATACCGATACGGTCTTTGACCTGAACACCCCTCTCGATGTCCGCTATCAGGGCGACAAGATCATCTATGCGCCAGGAATCGGCGATAACAGCATTGCCGTCGCTGCGCTGCTCACGGTTGCCGAGTTCATGCACGAACAGGGCATCGTCCCCCCCTGCGACATCTGGTTCGTGGCGACCACCCGCGAAGAGGGTTTAGGCGACCTGGGCGGCATGCGGGCGGCATTTCGCCGCTGCCGGCATCGCATCAGCGCAGTCGTCAATCTGGAAGGGCTTGCCTTCGGTCACATTTACAACGCCGGTATCGCGGTTCGGCGACTGCGCATCGAAGTGACAGCAGAGGGAGGGCACAGCTGGCTGCATTACGGTCAGCCAAGCGCCATCCACAGCCTCATGCAGATCGGCGCGCGAATCACCGCGATCACGCCTCCGCAGCATCCGCGAACAACCTACAACATCGGCGTGATTGAGGGCGGGCGCTCGGTCAACTCGATCGCTTCAAGCGCCGTCATGCAGCTTGACATGCGCTCTGAAGAGAGCGCACCGCTCGCCCTGCTCGAACGCGAGGTGCGAGAGATCGCCGCGGCTGCCGCGCGCGGCGGCGTTCAGGTCGCCATCGAAGTAATCGGCGACCGACCTGCGGGCAGTATCAGCAGCGACCACCCGCTCGTCAGAGCTGCGCTTGCCGCCCTGGCGCAGGTCAAAGTCGAAGGGGTGCTTGAAAGCGGCAGTACCGATGGAAATGTACCGCTAGCGGCAGGCTGTCCAGCCGTGACCGTGGGGGTGACGCGCGGCGGTAATGCTCATCGAACAGATGAGTATATCGAGATCACTCCGGTCGCCGATGGGCTGCGCCAAATCGTCTTGCTGCTGATGACCACAGCTGAAATGGTGGCATCCGGTGGTCTACGCTGACCGAGGGACATCATGAACAGTATCGACGTGCTGATCGTCGTCCGCCGGGAACACGCGCCCCGGTATTTTCAGAATCTGTCCTCCGTGAAGGAGTTCCGCGTTCGGTTGGTCACCGATCAGAAAGATGCGCGAGCGCTGGTTGCCGAACGCCACATCGACGTGATCGTGCTGGATCACTCGCTGGAAGGCGGCTTCGATCTGATCCAGCATTTTCGCAAATCGAATCCCAGCCTGTTGATCGTCACCGTCGATGAGGAGGCAGACTTCGCCATCCCCGGCTATGCAGACGATGTTACGACCAACCCCTTCAGCGAGGACGATCTCGCGCGCCGCATCAATCGGCTCATGTCGGATCGGCGGCTGGAGACGGTACGATCCGACTCAATGCCGCCGGTTCGTGAAGTTGCTAAAAAACTGCGCCGGGCAGAAGGCGAAATCGGCAAATTGGAGACGACCGTTGCAGCCTGCCGCGATCTCCATTTTGACTATGCGGCAATCTATCGCATCGAATCAGTCGATCCGCTGCGCGCCCTGCTGCGCATCCAGGATGGATTGAAACCCTTTCAGGCGGCAGCACCCAAAGAGGCGGGGATTCAGGATGCGGTGGGACAGGTGGCACACACCGGACAGAGCCGGATTATCGGTCAGCAGGACGCCGCCAATCACCCCTTTGTGAGTCGAGGGAAGCTCGGCGCGCTCGCCTGCGTAACCATCGGCGCGACCAATCGCTACGGCGTGCTGATCGCCGGGCGCGAACGCGGGTCCAGCATCAGTCATCAGGACCTGCTGCTGCTGGAACTGCTTGGGGCACAGCTTTCCGCAGTCCTGGGCAGGGCGTGAAACAATTGAGGGAAGGCAGCCGCCCTCCCCCCTCTGTATTCGTCAGCCGACGATCTCGCGAAGCGCAGCCTCCAGCCGCTCGATTTCCTCATGGGTGTTATAATGCGCCAGACCAACGCGCACCATACCATCCGGTTTATCCAACCGCCGCATGATTTCCACCGCGTAGTAATTACCATCCCACACGTAGATGTCGCGCGCCGCCAGATGCACAGCGATCTCGGTCGGCGTCAGCCGCTCATGGCTCCAGACAACCGTCGGGACGCGCTGCGCCATGCGCCCCTGGTCGGTGATGCCGGCAATCTGCGCGCCGGGAAGCCGTCCCAGCACCTCAAGCAGGTGCGCCGCCAATTGGCGTTCGTATTCGACATAAGCCTCAACGCCGCCGATGGACTCCAGATAATCCATCGTCGCGCCAATGCCGGCGATGAGTTCAAATGCCGGCGTGCCGGTCTCCCATCGATACGGCGGCTTATCTTTGGATGGGCGAACCTTGTAGGCGGGCAGTTCCGCCAGCAGATCATATCGTCCCCACAGGATACCCGCGTGAGGACCGAAAAACTTGTAGGAGGAACAGAGCAGAAAATCGCAGCCGATCGCCTGCACATCAATCGGGATATGGGGGGCGCTCTGAACGGCATCGACCACATGCAGAGCGCCGGCGGCATGCGCCATATCGGCGATCTGCCCGACCGGATTGATCGTTCCGACGGCGTTTGACGCATGGACGGTTGCTACCAGCCTGGTACGGGTCGTCAGCGCCGCCTCCAGCGTATCCAGATCGAGCGTACAGTCATTCTCGCGAATATCTACCCACTTGACCCGCAGCCCACGATCTTCGGCGACGCGCAGCCAGGGAGCGACATTAGCATCGTGGTCCATGCGCGTCAGGACAATTTCATCGTCCGGAGCAAGGCGGTGCGCCAGCGCCCGGCTCAGCCCGAAGTTCAGCGTCGTCATGTTCGGACCTATGACGATCTCATCTGCACTCGGCGCGTTCAGGAATGCCGCCAGCTTCTCGCGGGTGGCGCGCACCATCGCGTCGCTTGCCCGGCTGGTGGCGAATTCCCCACCGGAATTGGCGTTCATGCGCACAAAATAGTCGGCGATGGCGTCAATAACCCGCTGCGGCACCTGGGTTCCAGCAGGATTATCGAAATAAACCGGAAGGCTGCCGCTGGCGGTACGGTGGTGCAGCGCCGGGAACTGGGCGCGAGCCGCGCCGGCATCGAAGGGGATCATGAGGATGCTTCTGCCTCTCCTGGTAAGAAATCATTCGTATAGGCAGCCGACAGATCGATAGGAGCGTCGATCACGCCCATCTGAATCAAGGTATCCTGCGTCACCTGCCATGACTCGGCATCACTATACCCTAGTCGCGGAGCCTCCCACAATGCAATCGACCTGGCGAGGATCTCCAGCTGCAGCAGATCCGCCGGGTCAAAGCGTGTGCGCAGATCTGCCAGCAGTGAAGCGCGCGCGGCGGCGCTCTCCCCTTCTGCTCCGCCCTCAAGCATCTCCCTCTGCACGGCGGCGGCGGACCCTAAGGCGTCCATCAGCGCTTCGCTTCTCGGCAGCGACTCAACATAATCCAGGCTGAGCAGATATGCCTCCGCAGGGTTGGCGATCACATCACGCAATCCGTGATGAAAGGCTTGGACCACCGCAGCGACCAGTTCCGGCTCATTGGCGATCGTATCTTCGTTGGTGATAATGCCGTTCGAAACCATATCGGCAAAGTCTGCGACGTTCAAAACGGATATTCCGCTCACCTCACCGCACTCGCCTTGCGCCGCCAAGTTGGCGATCTGGATCGGCTCGTTGTTGACATAGACGACCGATGCATCAACTGCGCCCGCGCAGAAGACCTGCGGCGCATTGAAGCCGATGCTCTCCAGTTGAATATCCTGCTCAGTCAGCCCATTGGCGGTCAGCAGCGCGATCAACCCACTGTACGATGCACCGAAAGGTCCGGGGATGCCGATCTTGCGCCCGCGCAGATCGGCAGCGGACTCGGTCGTCCCATCATCTGAGACAATCACGCCGACGGGATATGCCTGGAACCACTCATACACGAAGCGAACCGGGCGGTTGTTGGCGCGCGCGGCGATGACCTGCTCTCCGCTGATCATACCGAACAAACGCTCGCCGGCAGCGATCAGATTAACGCCATCCGGCTCATCGCCATGCTCAAGCGTGATATCGAGTCCGGCTTCGGCAAAATAGCCTTTCTCGATAGCGACATAGACCGGCGAAAATTGGATGTTCGGGATGAACGTCAGAAAGAAGGTGATCGAACGAGGAACGTCCTGCGCCTGAATCGCCGTGCCGGTCAGCAGGGCGAGCGTCATCAGCAAAGGCAAGAATCGAGCGAAAAATCGTCGAAGCATCATCAACATCCTCACTTGAGATGAATACACACAGTCTGATTTGCACGGGTACTCACTGATCGGCATAGGTCCGCCAGTAAAGCATCCGATGTTCCAGAAAGGCGATGGAGCCATACATCAGACGAGCGATTGCCGCCAGAGTCACAATGGCGACCATGACCAGCGGGGTATCGTAGTCATAGCGCGCGCGGTTGACGAGATAGCCCAAGCCAGAATCGGCGCTGACAAATTCGCCCACCACTGCACCGATGACTGCCAGCGTCGCGCTGACTTTCAAGCCCCCCAGGATGACCGGAAGCGCTGTAGGGATTTCGAGCAGATAGAAGAACTGCCAGTGCGACGCGCTCATCGACTCCAGAAGCTCGCGCTGGGCAGGCGGTACGGCGCGGATGCCGACGGTGGTATTGAGCAGCAGCGGAAAAAACACGATCAAGGCGCTGGTGATGATCTTGCTCGTTGGTCCACTGCCAAACCAGATGACCAGGAGCGGGGCATAAGCGACGATAGGAGTGGACTGCATCGCCACGAGAAGGGGTGACAGCACATCTTCCAGCAGCCGGCTCTTGGCAATGCAGTAGCCCATCAAGACCCCGGCGATGACCCCAATTGCGAACCCAACGAGCATTTGGCTTAACGTGGTGCGCGTATGCAGCCACAAACGCCCATCCTGAACGACTTCGATAAATCGTTCGGCGACCGAAAGCGGCGACGGGATGATGAATTCGGGGTAGACCTTCAACCAGACGACGGCTTGCCAGACAATCAGGATCAGAGCGATTCCCAGGTAAGGCGCAATGCGGCGCATGGAGATACGCCAGGTGCTTTTCTGCCCATCCTGCCCCGAGATCGGTCGGCTAACCAGTTGGAGCTGCATAAAAAACCCCGCAGTTCTTGGCGAACTTCGGGGCAGGTGAAATACAAAGTCACGCAGCATCGACGAAGATACTGCGCATCCATATGAAAACAGGCGCGGTCATCCCAAAAAGGCGCGCCGCCTGTCACATGGTCCTTCTTTCATCCGGACTATACCGTCGGCTCTGGCGTCAAACCAGATCCACCGGTGCTGGCGCATCGCAAAGATGTCACCAGCAACTTACCGCAACAACAATCTGCGGCAAAACGGGTCGCGGGCTTTCACAGAACGTTTCTACGTTCAGCGACTACCGCCGGTCGGGAATCTCACCCTGCCCTGAAGGTCCAATATTCAGTTGATATGTGAAGTATACCACAAGGTGGTCGGCAGTGGTCACGATGCCGAAGTTTCGGGACCATCCTGGGCGAGCGGCACACTTTCACCCAGCGGGAGCGTGAAGCGAAAACATCCGCCCAGCCCATCTGTCCGGTCTGGGTTGCTTTCGACCCAGATTCGCCCTTCATGCGCTTCGACCACGTGTCGGCAAATCGCCAGACCCAAACCGGTCCCTTCTTTCCCGGACCGGGAGGGGTCTACCTGATAGAAGCGCTCGAAGATACGTTCGCGGTGAGCTTCTGGGACGCCGGGACCATTGTCGATCACGCTGGTGATGACCACATCCCCGTCGATCTCGGCGCGCACGAAGACGGATTCGCCGGGCGGCGACCACTTCAGGGCGTTGTGCATCAGGTTCACCAGTACCCGACGCACATGGTCACCGTCTGCCAAGACCTGAATTTCGGGAGGAACCTGGTTGACGAAGGCGATCTGTCGGGTGACACTCTGCTCGTCCAGGCGCTCAATCGCATCGACGACAAGTTGATGCATCGACTGATCGACCATGCGAAGAATCGCCTGCCCGGACTCGATCATCGAAAGGTCGAGGAGTTCCTGCACCAACCAGATCAGCGAGTCTGTTTCGCGAGCAATTGCCTTCAGCGCCGAAGTACTCTGCTTTCGTTTTGGGCGATCCTGCTCATGAAACAGGCTCTCGATGATCAGTCGGATGTTGGCGATGGGGGTACGCAGCTCATGAGAGATATTGGCAACCATATCGCGGCGCGCGCGATTCAGCCGGACAAGTTCACTGATATCCTGAAATGCCAGTCCAATGAAACGGTTGCCCGCGCGCATGATCACTCGCGTGCGTACGCGGTAGACCCGCCGGTCGATATTGACCTGTTCCTCAAACGTCTCTTCCTGGTTGGTCTTGGCATCATCAACCATCAGGTTGAGTTCATCGACACCGGTCACCTCGTCCAGGAATTCGCCGATCGGACGCTTGCGATTGAAAAGCGCCTCTGCGCTGTCGTTGATGGCGATGATGCGATTATCGGCATCGACCACCAGAAGGGCATCGTATGCGCTATTCGCCAGGGTGAGGGCAAGTGACAGCTTGTAGTCTTCTTCGGTACGTTCAGAGGCACTGGAGGCTCTTGCCTGAAGCAGTGCCGCCTGCTGGTCGAAGGCAGACTGCGCCTGTTGGATGATTTCGCGCTGCTGTGCCTGCATCTGCGCCAGCGCCTGCTCCTGTTCCGCCAACAGCGCCTGAAGTGCCGTGAGCGCCTGCTGCGCCTCGTCCTGTGACTGCCGTGTCGTGGTCACACGCTATCCCTCAAACCGATACCCCACCCCGCGCACTGTGACGATCCGCTTGGGATCAGATGGATCATCTTCGATCTTCTCGCGCAGCCAGCGAATGTGAACGTCCACGGTACGCTTGTCGACGAAGTAGTCGTAACCCCAGACCTTGGTCAGGATCAAATCGCGCGAGAGGACAACATTGCGATTGCGCATCAGCTCAGCGAGCAGGTCGAATTCCTTGTTGCTCAGCCTCGTTTCCTTGTTGTCCTTGAACAGGCGGCGTCCTGTCAGGCTGAGGCGAAGATCATTGGAAACCAGTTCGTCCTGAAGCGCTGGACGCCCTGGAGCGCGCCGCATGACCGCCCGCACCCGCGCCAGGAATTCGCCGAGCGCCAGCGGTTTGACGACATAGTCATCGGCGCCGCTTTCCAGCCCGACGATCTTATCGACCTCCGTCCCGCGCGCCGTCAGCATGATGATCGGAATATGCGCCGTCGCGGCATCGCGACGGATGATCCGGCAGAGGCTCAAGCCATCGAGCTTGGGCAGCATGATATCCAGCACGATGAGATCGGGGTGTTCGACGCGCAGCTTTTCGAGACCGTCTTCGCCATCTGCTGCTGTTACGACGCTAAACCCTTCTCCCCTAAGCTTCTCCGCAAGATTCCGTGCGATCATCTCTTCGTCTTCAACGATGAGAACTTTCGCCATGTCCACCTCACTGGTGTTCTTCAGGTTCACAGGGTTAAGAATATCAAGCTATTGGTAAGACGGCATTAAAGTTCGAATGATCTCGCGTTAATCGCCTTAAACTAAATTTAGTCGTTGAGCGCACGCACGCCATAAAGGGACGTGGCGGCGCGAACCGCGTTCCGAATCGCCTGCGCCATCACCTCGGCGCCGAATGCGCCAATCACGTTCACATCGGCGGGATGCTCGCCGGTCGCAAGGGCGAAAAGCGTGTCTCCGTCATACTGGGTATGAGCCGGACGAACCGCTCTGGCAAGTCCATCGTGCGCCATTTCAGCAACTTTCCGCGCTTCGACCTTGGTCAGACGGGCATTCGTCGCGACAACACCAATGACAGTGTTTTCTCCGGAATGTGTGCGAGGCTTTGATGCGCCGCCGATTATCCCGCGCAGCGCCTCCAGCACGGGGTAATATCCGCCGTTGCTGCCGCGCAGTCCAGCAAGAATGTTCCCCTGCTCGTCCAGGATTTCGCCGACGGCATTGACGACCGCCAACGCCGCCACCATCAGGCTTTCATCCAACTGAATCAGCGCCGACCCCACTCCGCCTTTGGTGGCGAAATCGTTCCCCATCAAGGCGGCAACACGGCATCCCGTTCCTGCACCGACAGTCCCCTGAGTGACAGGCGAGTCGGAGGCATTCAGGCAGGCAGCATAGCCCATTGCCGCATCAGGACGGCGCATACTGTCACCAAGCGCCAGATCGAATACGATAGCGGAAGGAACGATGGGCACGAGATGCCCAGAGGCGGTGCGATAGCCAACCCCCTGTTCCTCAAGGTAGTTCATGACGCCAGTCGCCGCTGCCAACCCGTAAGCGCTCCCGCCGGACAAGACCAGGGCATGGATATGCTTAACACTGCGGGTCGGATCGAGCAGATCGGTCTCGCGCGTACCCGGCGCGCCACCGCGTACATCGACGCTGGCGACGGTCTCCGGCGGGCACAGGATCACTGTGCAGCCAGTCGCCGCTTCCGTATCGGAAAAGTGACCGACTTGAATCCCAGGAATCGCAGTCAGCGTCTCATTCATCGACATCCAGATCGCCCTCGAAGATGACCTGATCAGCATCTTCTGTCAGACTCAGGGGCTCCGGCGGTTCGTCCAGGACGGCTTTTGCGCGTTCGTAGTCTTCGGCGCGAACAAGGACGCGAATCGCGCCGAGGATTCCGATGTGAATTCCAAGAGCGCTCCCTGCCGGTTCCTGTGAGACCGCAGCAGGAATGTCTTCCGACTCCAGGCGTCCCGCCACAATGTGTGCTTCGCCCGGATTATTGGTGGAATAGACCACCATCAGATCGGCGCGTTCGGCATGTGAATTCGTGGCGTTGGTCATCGATTGAGTACCTTTACTCAGCTTGCGGGTAGTGTAGCGTGGGAACAACAGCGGCGCGAGTCGCGGAAATAGAAGGAAATAGAAAAAGACCGGCACAGCAGACGAAGAAAACAGCTTCGTGCGCTTCGAAAGACATTTCAAGATGTTGGCAGCGATCTACTCTCCCACACAGTTACCCATGCAGTACCATCGACGCTGGTGAGCTTAACTTCCGGGTTCGAGATGGGACCGGGTGGACCCTCACCGCTCT
>JABWBO010000178.1 GCA_013360465.1 Anaerolineae bacterium
GCGTAATATCGATGGGCGTGAAGTCCTGCGCCAGGGCGGTCAGCGCCAGGGGCAGGGCGGCGAGCAGCGGAATCCAGAAGGGCACTTTTCTCAAACGCAGGACGTCCTCGCTTGCTGAAAGCAGAATGAACGGCCATTCCCTTCAACAGCTTAACGCCGAGGCGGGGTGAGGGAAAACAACGAATGTCAGGCGTTCGCCCGTCGTTGATCACGCGGCGGGGATATTCGTTTGGTTAAGAGGCGGAGCGGCTGATTCCCCGCTCCGCCCAAACTTCGCTTGCCTGAATGGAGAGGAGACCGAAGGGGTGCGGTGTTTCGCGGCTGCCCGCGCGTCCGGCTTCACCTTGAGTCCTCACGGCTGCGCCGCGCCCTGGTCGCGCAGCCCGCGTATGTAGGCGATCAGGTCGGCGAGATCGGCGTCGGTCCAGTCCGGGCGCCCGCCGCTGGGCGGCATCGAGACGCCGGTCACGTTGTCGGAATGATCGGCGGCGCGCCCGGACCGCAGGAATGTCAGCAGGGTGGCGTCGCTGGCATACAGCAGCAGCGGCGAGCTGACCAGCGGCAGACCCAGATTCGGCACGCCTTCGCCGGCGAATCCGTGACAGCCCGCGCACGTCTCCTGATAGTGCTGCCGACCGCGTTCCCGGTCGCCGGCCCTCGCCACGACCGTCGCGTCGGGCAGGGGGGGGGCGGTCGCTGCTGCGGTCGTGATAGCCGCTGCGGTCGCTGCTTCAAGAGTTGACTCAACAGTCGTCATGACGTGATCTGGCGAGAGGAACTCCGCGCCGCTCAGCACGTAGATTTCGCCGGCGTTCTGTAGATGGTTGAACTGCCCGTCGCCGCCCATCGCGTTGGGGGCGATATCGACCACGCCGTCGCCATCGACATCGCCGACGGCGAGCGCGTAGGGCATCATATCGTTGTCATCCGTGCCGATGATGAAGCGCACCCGCAGCCCGTCCGGCGGATCGAACAGCCGGATCACCCCGTCGTCGTTCGGCAAGCCGCCCCGCTCGCCGAAGAGTACCGCCATCATGCCGGCGTTGCGCCGCAGCGCGCCGTCGCTGCCGGTTGGGTCGTAATCGGGCGCGCCGTAGAACAGGTCGTCTACGCCGTCGCCGTCGAGATCGGCGGCGCGAAGCGTGTCGCCGGCTTTGCTATCCGCCTGATCCGGGTAGATGACAACGCTGCGCCCCGGTTCCGGCGCGCTCAGGTCGATCATCTGCCCGGCGAGGTCGCCGCGCGAGTAGATCACCCAGGCTTCGCCTGCCTCGTCCAGGTTATCCGCTTCGCCGTCGCCAACCAGCGTGCCCAGGATCAGATCGCGCTGCCCGTCGCCATCCAGATCGCCGACGGCGATCTCCTCGCCGAGCAGATCGTTGGCATCGCGCCCGTAGATCACGGCGATGCTGTCATTCAGGGGGCGACCTGTATTGTCGAGGCGCGCGGCGAGATCGATGATCTGCCCCCGCAGATAAGGTCCGCCGAAGACGATGAACGTCTCGCCGCTGTTGTAACGACGGTTCGTCGGACCGTCGCCGCCGCCGAAGGACATGCCGCCGATACCGGAGGAAGCGCGCCACAGCGCCGCGCTGACGATGGCGTCGTCATAGCCGTCGCCGTCCAGATCATCACCCCACACCGTCGAACCCATCAGATCGTCATAGTCCACCCCGATGATCCAGGCGGCGCTGCCCGGCGGCTGACGCAGATCAGTCACCTGACCATAACGCGCCGCCATATCCGCCGCCCCGAAGATCACCCACACCTCGCCGGCGTTGATGCGGTGATCGCCTTCGCCGTCGCCCTGGTTCGCGCCGATCAGCAGATCTTCGAAACCGTCGCCGTCGAAGTCGCCGCCCTCCAGCCACAGCCCCAGCCGGTCTTCCGCCGTCGCTCCGTAGAAGACGATCACGTCGTCGGGCAGGGCGCGCAGGTCGATGTCGGTGTGCGCGGCGAAGTCGGCGCCCCCGAACAGGACATATGCCGCCCCGGCATTAGAGCGGTCCTGGTGGGGACCGTCGCTGTTCTGCGCGCTGAACAGCAGATCGTCGAAACCGTCGACGTTGAAGTCGGCGACATAGCTTTCCGCGCCCGCCATGTCGCCGGAGTATGCGCCGTAGATGGAAAACCCCGCCGCCGCGCCGGGCGGAAGCGCCCACCCGCCTTCGACCGCCGCCGCGCCGGCGATGTCGCACAGGTTCATCACGATGCGCATGTGTCCGCCGCTGCCCCGCCATTCGCCAGAGACGGCATGGGTGGCGTTCTGCCCGGTCACCGCCAGATCGCCGCAGCCGTCCCCGTCAAAGTCGCCGATCTCCAGGGGCTTGCCGGTCGCCGAGCTGCCGGCGGGCGCGTCGTAAAAGGTGAACTGTCCCGCCTGTTCGACCGCCCGCAGGTCCCAGGGCTGATCGCCGGTCGGCGTGGGCGCGTCCTGGGCGCGCGTCGGGGGTATCATCCCGTTCAGGCACAGGAAGGCGGCGAGCAGCAGGGCAGACCTCAGCGCGAACGCGCCAAACCCGCGCGTAGGGGCGGTTCGTGAACCGCCCGCCGGCGCGCCGCCCGCCAATTCGGGCGCATCGCCATGCGCCCCTACGATACGTCCTGCCATCTGATGAGTCATCGTCTGTTCATTCAAGATGTCGTCTAGGTCACAGTGATAAGAGAAAAGCGATCAGATCGTCAAGCTGCTGATCCGTCAGGTCGCCGGCGACGCTGTGGATCGGGTCGGTCCGCGAGAGCAGTTCTTCCAGGCTGGCGACCACGCCATCGTGCATGTAGGGCGCGGTCGCCCACAGCCCGCGCAGCGTCGGCGTGTCGAAGGCGGCGGTCGTCTCCAGCGAGAACGCCGCGCCCGCCAGATCGTGCGCCTGCAGGTCGGTGTAGAGCGGCGGTGCGTGACAGCCGCAGCCCGGCGACCCGCTCATGAACAGTTCCATGCCGCGTCGCGCCGCGTCGCTCAGGTCCCCGTCGGGGAGTCGGTACGGACTCGCCCAGGGGCGCAGCGAGGCGACATATGCCGCCAGCGCGTCGAGATCGTCCGAGCGCCCGGCATCGACCGCTGCCGTCGTGGCGTCGAATGCCCCGGCGATCAACCCGTCGCCGAGCATGACGTGGCGAATCTGGTCCTCAATGCTGTCGTGCAGTTCGGTCATGTCGCCCGCCCAGTGATAGGGCGGCAGCGCCGCCGCCCCACCCAGCGCCGGCGTGTTGCGCGGTCCGCTGCGAAAGTTGATCCAGCTGCGCCCATCCGCGCCGCCCTCGAAGTGACAGGTGGCGCAGCTGATCGCCCCGTCGCTCATCTGCGGCGCGGCGGCGCGATGAAACAGGATTTTGCCACGCAGTAGCGTTGGGTCAAGCGGGATGTTGGTCGCCGTGATTGTCGCCGTCACGGCGTTCCGGCGGGCGTCGATCACCGACACGGTCCCGTCCAGGGCGTTGAGGACGAAGAGCCGCTGATCGCCGCCCCAGATCACCCCCGTCGGATGCGCCCCGACGGGGACGCGCGCCAGCAGATGCCCGCTCGATGGGTCCAGCGCCAGCACGGCGTCGCTGCCCGCCAGCGCCACATAGAGCGCCGCGCCATCGGGCGAGAACGCCGCATCAGCGGGCATGTTGGCGTTCGCGTCGAGGCTGGAAAGGGTCAGCCGCGCGTCACGATCCCCGGTCATGCCGGCGAGGTCCAGCACCGAGACGACCGGGAACCAGTCCTGCATGTATTGCAGCGAAATCAGCGCCAGCCCGGTGCGGGTCTGGGGGATGTACGCCCGCTGCCCGTCCGGGGACACGATGATCGTCCGCGCCAGTTCGCCGTCGGTCTCGACGGTGAGCGCGCCGAGGGCGAACGGCGTCCGCTCGACGTTGAGGACGGTCACCGCGCCGGTGTACAGGTGCGCCGCCAGCAGCCAGCTGCCGCTCAGCGCCAGCCCGACGGGGGCATCGCCGACGCCCACCCGGGCGCGCACTTCGCCCGTTTCCAGGTCGATCACGGCGATCTGGTCGCTCCCCAGGCAGCTCACATACGCCCGGCGCGAGTCAATCACGACGCCGTAGGGCAGATGACAGACTCCTTCGATGCGGCTCGACTCGCCCGCCCCCAGATCAACGACGGCGAGAGCGTTCTCGTCCCACAGGGTGACGACGGCGCGCCGCTCGTCGGCGTCCAGGGCGAGCGTCCGGGGACTGCCGCCCAGGGGAATCTCGATCTGAGTCCGCAGCGCCGCCGCGTCGATGACCGTCAGGCTGTCGCTGTCCGGGTTGACCACGACCAGCGCATCGCCCGCCAGCGCCAGCGGCTTGCTCGACTGCGCCCCGGTCAGCGGCGGCAGGGCAGGCAGCGGGATCGGCGTCGTGACCGGGGTGAGCTGCAGCGGGACCGGCGTGATCGCCGGAGTCGGCGTGGCGGGGTAGATCGGGTGAATGGGCGGCGGCGTCTGCGGTCTGCACCCGCAGGCGGTCAGGGCGATCAGCGCCAGAACGAGCCAGGGTGCGCGGCGGATAAGGCGGATCACGGAACCCCCCGCGTCACTTGCGCCATCGGCAGGTCGGGCGTATCCCAGCCCTTCAGCACCATCTGGTCGATGAAGGCGCGGCGCAGCAGCAGGCGCGCCGTCACGCGAAGCTCACCCTCCGCCGGCGCGCCGAAACGGTAGCGCGAGACGGCGTTTTCCAGCGCACCGATGCGGTTGTCGCTGACCAGCCGGGTCTGCCGCCAGTAGGCGGAGGTCGGGGTCTCGCCGGTGACGGCGTCAGCGAGGATTTTTGCGAAATAGACCCCCGGCAGCCCGGCGTAGTAGCCGTCGGCGGGCGCGCCGACCCCCGCCCAGTCGGGCAGGGTTGGTCCATCGATCAGGGCGAGCGGCTGCCCGTCGGCGTCGGCGGCTTCGACCAGCAGGATGACGGCGCGCAGCGGGCTGTCGGTCGGCAGATCATGCCCCGCGCCGCTGTTGATCACCGTCACCGTGACGCTCACCTCGCCGTCGGATCGCTCCGCCCCTACCGTCAGCACCGCCGCCTCCGCCAGCAGGGCGGCGTCCGCCGCGCCGGGCATACGGTGGCTGAAGATCGTCGCCGGGTCGCGCCCTGGGACGTGCTGCGTCACATCCGGCGGCAGATCGACGAAGGTGGTCGCGCCAGCCGGCGGCATGTGGCAGTCCTGGCAGGTCTTGCCCGCCGCCGGGTCGCTGTAGGGGCTGTCCAGCCATTCGCCGAAGCTGTTGTAGATGCTCACGCTCCAGAATTCGCCGCTGTGACAGGCGGCGCAGAATTGGCTTTGATCGTAAAGCGGGGCATACACGTCGTCGCCCGGCGTGTCGTCCAGCGGACCGAAGAAGATCTGTTCGCCGGGGGGCGGGCGAAGCAGCTCGAGCGACGACACGCCGGGCAGGTGCGGCGACGGGAGTCCCTCTTCTCCCAGGCGCACCCCAGCGATCTTGTGGCAGAAGTCGCAGGTCACCCCTTCGGCGGCGACCCCCTGGGCGGCGTTGGGATCGGCGGTGTGCGCCCCTTGCAGCGCCAGGACCGGGACGTGACAGGCGGCGCAGGACCCCGCCGAATTGGGGAAATCGAGCCGGAAGCCGACCCCGGCGCTTTCCTGTCCCAGCGAGGGCGCGACCGGCACATCGACGCCCTGGTCGGCGTCGAAATGGCGCGCGTGGATGAAACCTACCAACTGGTGATATCGAGGCACCAACTCGGAAAGCCAAAGACGGAGGGGAAGCGGCCACCGGTCGAGTCGTCCGTGGTCTTTCGCGGTGTGGACGGCCAATTGTCCGAGAAGCTCCGACAACAGGGGCTGGCTCCGGCTTTCCTAACCAGGAGCGGCGAAGTGAAGGCGGTCCCCGTCGCTTTCCTAGAAGCCGTAAAGATTGTCACCGCCGGCGTTTCGTGCTCCAACTGTCGGCACGTTCATGGCCTGGTCGGCGGTGCGGGCTCCGCCGACGCAAAAGACCCGCCGGGGAGTGTGGGCGCGATCGCGTCTTGAGGACCGGCGGGATTCCGCCAATCAAAGGAGCCAGAAGATGAGGGAGTACTTGACGAAGCTCTGCATGTTTCTGTTCTTGGCCGCAATCTTTTCGGGCCGAACGAACGAGCTGGGGGTTCTGACAGGCGCACTTACGGGGACCATCGTGCTCTGGCCGCTCTACCGGAAGTTCGTCCCGGCTCCGAAACGTCGCCGGA
>JABWBO010000179.1 GCA_013360465.1 Anaerolineae bacterium
TGGCGCTTTACAACCATCGATGCGCGCAGCAAACTCGCTCGGCTCTATCCCAAGCTAATCTCGGATACTCTCTAAATGCTATCCGATCTGACCACTAGTTCGTGGAGTCGCGAGAGAAGCAAAACCCTTTCAGACACGTGAGAGGGCTTTTTTCTTGCCTGGTGAGTGTTCGAGTCCATGTTGCGACTGTGCGAAAAACGATAAATCTTTGTGGAAAATTAAATCAAAATTATGTGTATGATAGCTTTCAGTCGTTACGTTCAAATCCTGACCTCACCGCACTGGGTCAGTTACGAGAAGAACGCCTTAAGTCATCATATGACTGACTTCAGAACCACAGCTTTAGGCTTTTGTCACGACATCTCGGTTTCGAAATCCGAACAATCCCAACCCAATCAGAATGGCTGAAAGACCAAGCAACCCAACCAGCGGGAGCATCTGGATCGCGGTAACGTGAACGGTGTAGTGCACATAGGAAAACGGCGAAAACTGCATGATCGACCAATCAATGAGCTGTCCTTCCCAGGCAACCTCCAAGAACACAACCGCTATCCACACGATCCATCCCAGAGCCGTTAGGCGGGGCAATAAGCCATACAGCGAGGCGGTGATTCCCAATAGGCACCACACTGCCGGGATTTTCGAGATGCTCATCACAAGGATGGTCCAGAATTCACCGCCCACGTTGCCGACGGCAAGCCCGTAGCCTAGTCCACCGACCGCCCCCATCGCGAGAAGCAGTGCCGCGGAACAAAACGCGACGACGATAAGGTGACTGGTCATCCATTGGATGCGGCTGACCGGCTTATCCAACAGCAGTTCTGCTCGCCCTTCGTTCTCTTCTTTTTTCAGACGCAGTACCGCACTCATGGCATAGATGGCTACCGCCAGCGCCATCAAGTAGATGCTCACCCCGATAAAGACGTAGCCCAAACCCAACTCATCCGCCCAGTTCGTCCCGCCCAAGCTCGACAACCAATCACTCATGCCAGCGCTGGACAAACTGGGGGAGATGGCCGCAAACGCGGTGATATACAAAATGGTCGCTGCCAGCCAGCCGATAAAGTTGCCTTTTTGCAGCCGCCAAGCTAACGCCAAAGGACTGGAAAAGTGCGGAACCGCTGCCTGCAATCCGGGACGTGCCATCAGTACGCCTCCGCCCAAATCCCTGCGCGTAGAAAGAACATAAGCAATGACAGTCGGTACAACTGCGAACACAGCACAATACAACACGTTCCAGCCATAATTACCGGCAAAGGGCTGTGTGATACGCTGCCATGCGAAGGGCGTGATCCAGCTTAACAGCGTATATCCGCCGCTGAAGTTATTCAGAAACATCAGCAGCAGTGCCACCCCTAAAGCGGCAACAGCAATATTACGCGCACTGCTGCTGCTTTCTCGGAACTGAGCGCCCAGAGCGCCCATACCGGCAAAAAAGCACCCAACCGTGACCATGGTTGCCCCAAAAAGCAAGGAACCACCGATCGCTCCACCTAGTCCGATGATAGTCAAAGCGACCAACACGCCTGAGGCTAAGTTCCCAACCCCGGTCAGAATCAGCGCAGCGGTCAGGTTTGCATAGGAGCCAATCACATAAGCGCGGATAAGCTCACTGCGCCCTGTTTCCTCATCGGTTCGGGTGTGTCGAATCATGGTCAGCAGGCTGCCGAGTCCGAGGGTTAACGCGATTTGCGAGACGCCACGCCAAGTAATGGCGCCGGGAAGATCAAAGGACATTACCGGACCCAGCAGCGCTGAAACCAACGGGTCATTATCAAAATCGGTGAGAGCGCTCTGCATTCCCTCGTTGGCGAGAGCAGAGAAAGTTCCTCCCGTGAACAAAACCAAAACCATAGGGAGGCATATCCAAATGGGGAGCAAAAACCGATCCCGACGTAGAAACAACCTGAAAAGGGTTCCTGTGCCTGTAAAATCACTGGATTTCATCGTTCGACACCTTCCTTTTCGCGCATGTCGTCGCCGTAGTGGTGCATGAACAGTTCTTCTAGGCGGGGCGGCTCAACCGTCAGTGTTTTTACCCCAAGGGGCAGCAGCGTTTCCATGACCCCGGTGATTGCATCAGAGTCCACTGAAAATCGATACTTCAATCCATCGCGTGACAGGTCATGCACACCAAGCAAATTTGCCAATCCCGTGGCAGCGCTGCCGATTTCCACAGACACGGTGGAACGGGTGAGATGCCGCAGGTCGGACAGTGTTCCTGATTCGACAATCTGTCCCTGACGGATGATGCTCACCCGGTCACAAAGCGTTTCGACCTCTGACAGGATATGGCTTGACAGGAGAACCGTTTTGCCATCTCTTTTGACTTCCGCCACGCATTCCTGGAAAACTGCTTCCATCAATGGATCAAGCCCTGAAGTCGGTTCATCGAGCAGGTACAACTCCGCTTCACAGGAAAGCGCAGCCACTAACGCGACCTTCTGCCGATTCCCCTTGGAATAGGTGCCGCTATGTTTCGTTGGATCAAGCTGGAAGCGTTCCAGCAGTTGTTTCTTTCGGAGACCATCAAGTCCCCCGTGCAGTCGCCCCAACAGGTCGATGATTTCACCGCCGGATAAATCGGGCCACAGCGTCACATCCCCTGGAACATAAGCAATTCGGCTGTGCAGTGCTACAGCGTCCTGCCACGGGTCACCACCAAGGAGTGAGACAACACCTGATGTTTTTCGCAGAATACCGAGTAGGTTGCGAATGGTTGTCGATTTTCCGGCTCCGTTCGGTCCAATAAACCCATGTACCTCGCCTTCCGTCACAGTCAGATTGATCCCCTTAAGCGCCAGACTGGTGCCAAAGGACTTGATGAGATTTTGAATGTGAATTACGTTCATGTAAGTTTCTCCCGGATTTACCTGTGCAGCCTAAGTTAAGGGCGTCTTACTGGTTGGGGAGTGGTGACTCCGAACGGCTTTGCACATTGCTTTTCAGTGCTGTTATCCAGCCTTTCACGGTGTCGATGTCGGCACGATACAAGGAACCGGTGGGAATCCCCAGAATACGTTCAAGTGTGTCCATGTAGGCGGTATGAACAGAGATGACGCCTTCAACGTACTGCTGTTCGTCGTGTTCTGGTGTATAGGCGAGGAGCAAACGAGCAGGCGTCTCCTGAAGACCGCGCAGGAGTGACCAGATAACTTCACTAATATGGTCAGGATAAGCGGACGTGAAGACGCCTTCTTGGATTCCCTGTCGAATCGTCAACGCCAAGAGCGGCACAAGTCGGGTCATGAGTGCCTCATCGATTTTCTGGCGGACAATGGCATTGTCGTCGGTATACCAGACACGCAGCAGCGCGGCAACAAACGTGCGTTGGGCGGCTTTTGAGCGAATGACCGTGAGAAAAATGCGCTGAAGCTTTTCTAGGGCGGGCAGGTCAGGATCCTGCGTGATGGGCAAAAGTGCCTGTTCGAATTCGATCACCATCCGCTGCGTCAGCGCTTCCAGTATCGCTGGCTTGGAGTCAAAGTAGTGGTAAAGCGCACCTTTGGATATCTGAAGGTGATCCAGAATATCCTTGATCGTCATGCGCTCGTAGCCAATCGTATCAATAAGCTGCTGGGTGACATCGAGAATCTCGTTCCGCTTCGCGTTATGCTCATCCTGATTAACGATACGCGCCATGCCTATAATCCTTTTAATAAACCGTCCAGCGGTATGTTAATTCAAGCAAAGTATATATCACGTGAAGTCAATCGTCAATACCTGTAAGATGGAAACACCTCATCCGAGGGGAAATTCAAGCAGCATCGCGATAGAAATCGTGCAGAACGCCGCCAAGAACATCGCGGCATCGGATGACTCCTTGTGGAGAACGTGGTATGGGAATAGGCACTTGCTGATCGAGTCCCTGATGCGGACGAGGCACATTGTAATAATCGATGTATTCCTTGAGAACACGGAAGAGATGCCGCTGATTCAAAATCAACAGGTGGTCAAGGCATACTTGACGAACTGAACGCACCTAACGTTCAGCAACAGAATTCGCTCTCGGCGCTCGAAACGGCGTTCGCACAATGTCGATGCCTTCTGTGACAAACACCTAATCGAAGCTGGTCGTGAATTTGCTGTCCCGGTCGTGAATGAGAAAACGCATTGGTATGCTCGACTCATCCAACTGCCAGACGAGCTGTCGCGCTTGCTAAGTGACCAAACCGTATCGGATTGGGTGGTGCAACCCTGAGTTCGTATCAGGGCTGATCTTGGAGGATGCGCCCGTCTTTTCAGTCGAGATGCCGCGTTTCAAGGAGAAGAATCGCTTCGTCTATCAAGGCTTGAAGCACTTCGTTGATAAGCTTGATGATCCGCACAATCGTGATCGCGCAGATTATTTTCGGGGTCAAACGCTGCCCGTTAGCGAAGGAAAGCGTGAAAAGCGCCTGCCGGACTGGGTTGCAAGTCTCTTCTCCAGACCAATCCGACGCGTTGAGCGGGCGCATCTTGGAGAACCTGTGGACATTCCGTACTTTCCCGGCAGCCTACGGTTGCTGTTCAAATCCATCTCCACTTTCGACCCGGATTTTGCCCGCGCTTTCATTGATGGTCGTTCTATGAAGGGCTTGATCCTGCTGAAGCGCTGAAACGTGTTTACTGCCCGGTATTGGTGATGCACGCGAACTGGTTCCGGCATCCGAAATATGGCTTGGTTGCGGCAATGGATGACGAAGACGCCAAACGCATTCAGGCACTAGTTCCACAGGCTCAATATCTGAAAATTCCGGCAAATCATGTCATTCATCGCTACAAACCGAAGGAATTTAACCGCGCAGTCGTGGAATTTGCAGTGAGCAGTGAAATTCTGAGCAAGTCTGTTCCGATACCAGCCTAATGGAAGTCTTAAGGGGGCAAGTCGAGTGAATTACTCCGCTTCCAGATAGCACGACAGTCGACTTATTCCTATGTAGAAGTATGCGATTACCATCTATAGCGTCCAATAGAAGCGATGGTCGTGAGATGGTGCGAATGGACTTCGCTTCGTGTCTGGAAAAGGTTCGATTCCATTCTCTAGAAGTCGATACATCTGCTCATGTTTCCCTGATTTCCCATGAGCAGGCTCGGGGCGTGTTCGCTATGCTTATCATCAGAACGAGGTGCTCTTGCGGTCGCAACAGTATAAACATCGGGCTGAAATGAAAACGAACGAGCAGTTAGAGCTTCTACAACCACAACTGCACTCAACCTTCCGCACACTGAAGGGGAGTAATGAGATTGACTTCCTATCGGTGTGGCATATATTGACTTCCCCGGGCTGCAATGTGTCGGATGTACCAGACCACCTAATTGGTCTCCATCTTGGCGCACCAGTCACCATCACTCATTGGCGTGACGGATTGGAACGACATCACCGTTTTCGCCGTGGTGATGTGGTATTTGCCCCGGCTGGATCGCCTGTGTGTTATGCTCACGCTGAGCCAGTTGACGCATTGTATATCAATATCTCACCCAACGCAGTAGATGAAGTCGCAGTGCAGTTGGGGATCGACCTAGGCAAAACGCATCTAGCCAACAATTGGGGGACGAGCGATCCCAATTTGGCGCGCATGGGACGCGAAGTGCTGGCGGAAATCGGTTCACCGGGCTTAGGCAGCAGACTGCTGCTAGAAACAATGTCCACACAAATTATCATTCATCTGCTGCGGCATTATACGGTTCCATCGCCAACCCACCTCGATTACTCAGAAGATCACGATGTTCCGGCGTTACAGGCACGTTTGCAGCCCGTTATCGATTATATGATGTACCCCATAAATCGGACAGTAAAATAGCGCAGTTATCAGTGGATCGGAAGCGCTATGAGAAACACGTACAGCCCAGAATTCAAAGCGAAAG
>JABWBO010000180.1 GCA_013360465.1 Anaerolineae bacterium
TGCGCTCAACCGCCCCTCTCCAATTGGAGAGGGGCAGGAAACCGTCAGGTTTCCGGGGTGAGGTTGTGTGAAAACCGGCTTTTCAAACAGTCTCTGAAAGTGCGTGCGCCAAATCAAGACGCCCGGCGAACCGCGAAATTATTGCCTCGAATTATGTGGCGATATATACTGTGCTGACTACGAATCGTGATTGATAAAATCGTTGATTGGAAACACGCCAGACACTCCTTCGAGGATATGATGTCACTCAACATTGGAGCAGATGTCTCGAAAAGCTGTGCCCAGGTCGATTCCTTTGGTGAGGTACTGGATTCAATTCGTCAGCAGCGCCGACTGCGCCAGGATCAGATCGCGGTACTCATCTCCTGTTCGCCGGCTGAAGTGAGCCGCCTGATCCACAACAAGCTGCCGAAGTATCTGACGCTGACAGAAGTCCACCAGATGGCGAGCCTGCTCAACTGCTCGCGAGAGGAACTGGTCAGGCTGATCAACGCCTTTGTTTGCTACCTGCTATTCAATCATGGTGTTATCGACACCGATGCGGTGTGATCGGGAGCTGATGGGTGGGGGATCGGGAGCATGAAATACTCGGCAGACAGGCTCAGCGACCTCCTCGATGCAGGCAGGCGCTTTCTGGAGGACCCGACCGACCCGGATCAATGGCAGGTGTTTCTGGCGCGCCTGGAATCCCTGGAACGCGAAGAAGCCGCGCAGAGCGCGGCAGCATCACGGTCCGAAAATCATCCGGCGCTCAAACCGCCTGACCCAGCCCCGAATCCGGTAATCCATCGCCGTGTCGAACCGAAATCGCCGCCGCGTACCGCCGCATGGATGTGGGCGGCGGTCCTGACGGTCGTCCTGATCGTCGGGATGCTGTTCGCGGCTCGGACCGGGATGATCGATCGACTCACCGCGCTGTTGGCGCCGCCGACTGAAGTCATCGCGCCAACACCGCTCCAGCCGCCGACCAGCTCACCGCAGACGATAGGGGGACCTGTACTCGCGCAGGGCGTCACCTCAGGAGAGATGACGGACCTGCAGCCGATGGTGCGCTACCAGTTCGACGGGCGCACAGGCGATACCGTCTCAATCACGGTTCGCGCCGAGAATTTCGATCCTTATCTGCTGCTGCTGACGGCGGATGATGTCCTGATCGCCACCGACGACGACTGCGGAAGCCTGCGGCGCGCCTGCATCGAGGCGCTGACCCTCCCGGACGATGGGACCTATCTGGTCGTCGTCGAGAGCTTCGACCGCCGCTCCACCGGCGCTTTCACCATCGACTTCGCGCTGGTCCCCGGTGCGTCGTCGCCGACGGAGGCGGCGCAGGACGTGTGCCCGCCCACTCGTCCGGTCGGTCGCATCGTCACCGCCGAGCAGTCGTTGAATCTGCGCGCCGGACCAGACGCCGGCTTTCCGGTAGTCGGTTTGGTCTATCCAGGGGAGTGCTTCGCGCTGATCGAACGCAGCCGTTCCAGCGCATGGCTGCAAATTCGCACCCCATCCGGGCGGACGGGGTGGTTGTTCGCGAACCTGATGCAGGTCGAAGGCGATATCGCGCCGCTGCCGATTGCCGGAAGCTAGAGAGCCGTCTGCAAACGCATTTCAGCCAGTCAGATGGCGCTTCGCTTCTTCCAGGGATGCCCCCGTCTTCTGGACGTAAAGCTTGATGGCTTCGATTGCCTTCCCCTGCCGAACCATCTCGCGCAGTTTTTCCTCAAAGTCGTCGGCAGGCGGTTGATAGGTCAGGTTCAGGTGCTTCATCAGAAAGGCGACTTGTGCCTCCAGCTCCATGACGCGGATGCGCAAGGCGTCGTATTCCTTGAGATCGACGGGTCCCATGCTTGGCATTGGCTTTGCACCTTTAATAGATAGGCGAATTCCGGTCCCGACGGCAGGGATGCTCCCCAGGCTCGTAGGGCGCAGGGAGCGCTTCTGCACGTCCCGCTGATTCTAACAAACAGCCTGACAGATCGGGACCCTGTTTCCGGCTGTGACGGGTTTCCCCTGGCGGAAAGGGTCAGGGCGGCGCGCCGCTGTTTGGGTCAGCGCGCCGCCCCATCGTAGTCCGCTGGTCTCTACTGTGCGGCGGCTTCCGGCGGCATGAAGAAGTTCAGGCTGCCGATCAGCGTGTCGAAGACCGCCCAGGCTTCGTCCGCCAGCGCTTCCGGCGTGTCCAGGTCCACCAGGAAGCCCGTCTCCAGGTCCGGCACGTAGATCGCCAGCAGCGCGCCGAGGTGTGGGTCGCCATCGACCGTGAAGTCGTAGGGGAGGATCGTCCCGTCGTAACCCCAGAGGGTCACGGCTTCCTCGTTGGCTGGGTCATAGACGACCGTTTCCACGGCGTCGAGGTAGCTGTAGGCGGCGTCGAGGATGTCGTCGCTGTAGGCGGCATCGTATGCCGTGACGTAGATGTTGATGGCGGACTCGGCGTCGCTGATGATGGTCTGGGCGCTGCCGTCCTCGCTGACGATGTAGACCGGCGCGGGCCACTCCCAGGGATAGAGGAAGTTGATTCCGAGGTCGATGTCGGTATAGCCGCGATAGGCGATGTCCAGCGCTTCGTTATCGACGGTGATCGTCGTGCTGTCGATGTAGACGCTGCCGGCGATGTCTTCGACGCGAATGGTGAACAGGTAGCTGCCAGAGACAGCCGGCTCGAAGTGGAAGGTGAACGGCTCGTCGTCGAAGGTCAGCGGTTCATAATCTGCCGGGACCAGCTGCAGGCTGCCCTCGGCGTCGTAGAAGCGCCAGGTCGGCAGGAAGTGATCGCCGGCTGTGGGGCGGATGTTGAATGGCGCCGAACCGGTCTCAGAGACGCCCCAGACGCTCGCCACCGCCTGCGTTTCGATGTCGAAGATCAGGTAGGCGGTGACGATCTCGCCGTCCGCATAGAGGTATTCGCCGCTGACGATCTGCACGTCCGGGTCGCCCCGGTCGCTGATCAGCAGGGTGGGGATGAAGACCTCGCCGTCGGTGATGACCGGCATTTCGACGCCCCAGGCGAACTGGTTGGTCTGCGTCCCATCGGCGAAGGAGATGATCGACTCGCCGCTTTCGGTCACTTCTGCTGATTCCAAAGGCGACTCATCGAGCGTGATCAGCGTGCCGTCATCCAGCTGAAGCGCGGCGGAGAAGCTGACTTCCAGGATGTCGATGCCGTTGGTGTCGAAGACCACCACCGGCGGCTGATGGATGCTGACCACGTCGCCGGGATAGACGCCCTGGATTGAGATGACCTGATCGGCGCTCAGGCTGCCGGGCGGCACGGCGGCGGCAGCTTCGCCGTAGAAGGTGTTCAGGAAGTTCTGCCAGTCGCCCATATACGCCACTTCCTGCGGGTAGTTCGCGCCATAGCCGGTGTACACCGAGGCGTTGCGCGGGAAATAGACCGCCAGCCCGTTCCCCTTCGCCAGCGCCTCGCTCTCCTGGCGGTGCAGGGTCACGTTCTGCGCCGCCTCGATCAGCGCCGCCGCCGCCTGATCGATGTCGGGGTTGGCGGAAAGGTCGCTGAGCAGCGTCAGGAAGTGGATCAGATCAACGGACGAGAAGGCGTCCAGTTCGTCGGGTGTCCTGCCGCCGAACGCCTGGGTGTTGTTGCGGGCGTCGCCGATGGCGCGCAGGACTTCGGCGCTGTTGCCCGCCGCGACTTCGACAAAACCGGACAGGGCGGCATCGAGTTCGGCGGCGCGCGACAGGTCGAAGAGGTTTAGATCGAACAGGTCCTCGCTGCCGGCATAGGGTTCGACGGCGTAGGAATAGTGATAGTCATCGACGATCCACCGCCCCAGCTCCTCGGGAGTCATCGCCGGGTTCTCCGTCAGGCGCGGCAGGGTGAAGAAGTAGGGCCAGCCGTAGCCCGGCTCGGTCTCTTCGGAAAGCACGGCGTAGTCGGCGAACGGCGCGAGCATACTCAGCACATCCACCTGCGCCATCAGGCAGGCGTCGAAGCCGATCAGGTCGAACCTGCGCCCCAGCGCCCCGGTGATCTCGCTCAGCGCCGCGTCCAGTTCCGGCATGGTGAGCTGATCATCGTCGTCCGTCTGGTCCCAGCCAATGCCCGTCCAGCCGCCGCCGTGATCCGAGAGGACCAGGGCGTAGCGTTCGGCGGGGAAGTTCTCCGCCGCCCACAGGGCGAAATCGACCAGCGAAGCCGGGTCGCCCATGTTGACCTCGCCGAGCGATTCCAGCACCGGCGAAGTGACGAGTTCTACGTTTTCGTCCTTCTGGAGCAGAAAGCGGCGCGTATCCGTCCAGGACGGGTCCTCTTCGGTGCGGTCCACCTGCGCCACGAGGTTGACATCGGCGGTGCTGCCGACCCATTCGATCTCGTTGACATCCAGGACCATCGGCGCTTCGATGTCGCTGGTGTCGGCAGTGAGGTAGAACATGAGGGTCCATGCCGCCGGTTCCTGAGCTGCGGCAGGTGCGATGACGCCGCCGGCGATGAGCGCCAGCAGCATGACGGCGAAGACTCGCCGGCGTACGATTCCCCCAAGCATGGAATGCCTCCCCTAAAGTCTCTTGATGAAGTGAAGTATTTTGGAGCGTCTATGATCATATGCTGGAATCAAAAAGCGCGCCCCCGGTCTTTCGACCAGGGGCGCATTTCAGATTATTGGGGATACGGGCGGACAACGCCCGCGTTGTCCCAAAATGGTCCTCCGTAGGGACGATGCCTGCATCGTCCTCGACCAGGGGCGCTTTTTCGCTTTCAGGCATTTGCCCGGCTCATTTGGGCAGATGCTCATGCGTTCGGGTCAGGTACGCGCCGAACAGCATATACACGCCGATAGCGACCACCGCCAGCGGCACGACCACCGTGATCAACTGCTGCGACAGCCCCAGCCCGGTGCCCAGGAACGCCAGCCCGATGAACCAGAGGATTCCGCCGGGGATGAGCAGCTCCCGCTGGTGGGTGGTGAAGTAGGCGGCGATGAAGGGCAGCCCGATCATCAGCAGCGTATAGCCGGGGACCAGACCGCCGTCGCCATCCGGCTGACGTTCCGACAGGAAGACCACGCCGGTGATGGCGGCGAGGATGTAGGCTACCAGCAGAAAGCCCCACTGGCTGCGATGAGTCCACCAGGCGGCAAAGAAGGGTATGGCGACGCCCAGCAGGACGATGACCGGCATCCACAGACCTTCAGGCTTGACCTGAGATGCCGCGAAGATGACGACGGCGGACGCGCCGGTCACGTAGGCGCAGATGACCGCCCAGAGTTCTCGCTCCAACGTATAGACCCAGGTGAAGACGACCGCCGCCACTGCCAAGCCGATGATCCACATCCAGGCGGCGGCGTCGCCGACGATAGTCGCGTTGACCAGCGTCATGATCCCCAGCGCGATGACCGCCACGCCGCCGATCAGACGCTTCCGCTGTTCGCGATCCTGCAACATGTGCTCACCCTCCTTGCGGGCTGACCCGCGCGGTGTCCGACCTTCGGTGCGGACCGACGCCGGGAAGGGACGGGTTGGAGGCGGTGCAGGGGGAAATGGAGTCCTGGGTTCGGTCGCCGCATCGAAGACATCGGCAGACTTCTGATCTCATTATGCGCGTTCGGAATCGGGCGGGATAGGTCCAAGACGAGGTGGCAGGCAAGATGAGAATGACGGGGTCTTCCGTAGGGGCGGGGCAATGTCCCCGCCCACCCTTCCCAGGCGGACACGCTGGACTTTGTTGAAAAACAGAGTGGGCAGAAAACGCGATAGAATGTAAGGAAAAGGCACAACGGGCGAGGGTAGAAATGTCGATCCAGGAACGGTTTCCA
>JABWBO010000181.1 GCA_013360465.1 Anaerolineae bacterium
CTCGCCGCCGTCGAACGCCCGCCGCGCGCTGAACGCGCCGCGCCCGCCGCTGCGCAGCTTCACCTGCTGGTGCGCACGCCGGAACAGCTCGACGCCGCGCTGGAAACACAGCCCGCCAGCATCACCCTCGACTACCTCGACCTGTACGGTCTGCGCCCGGCGGTTGAACGCATCAAGGCGGCGGCGATCAGCGTCCGCGTCGCCAGCCCGCGCATCCTCAAGCCGCAGGAGCAGCGCATCGTCAATTTTCTGCTGCGCCTGGACTGCCCGCTGCTGGTGCGCTCCGGCGGACTGCTGGAAGCGCTTCAGGGGCGGCATCAGCACCCGCTGACCGGCGATTTCAGCCTGAACGCCGCCAACCAGCTCGCCGCCGAAACGTTCTTTCGGCTGGGCGTGGCGCGGTTAACCCCGACGCACGACCTGAATGCCGACCAGATCAGCCGGCTGGCGGCGGCGCTGGGCGGGGAGCGCTTCGAGGTGATCGCTTACCACCATCTGCCGGTCTTCCACACCGAACACTGCGTCTTCTGCCGCTTCCTGTCGAACGGTACGAGCTATCAGGACTGCGGGCATCCCTGCGAGCAGCACAAAGTGGCGCTGCGTGACACCCAGGGGCGCAGCCACCCGGTCATGGCGGATGTGGGCTGCCGCAATACCGTCTTCGGGGCGGAGGCGCAGGTCGCCGCCCACCACCTGGAGCAGATGCGGGCGAGCGGCATCCTTCATTACCGGTTGGAGTTCGTCCACGAGACGGCGGAGCAGGTGCGGCGCATCGCCGGGGCATTCCAGGCGTACTTCGCCGGGCGGACAGACGCGGCGGGGCTGGAATCGCGGCTGACGAAGATCGTGCCGCAGGGGATCAGCGAGGGATCGCTGTTCGTGCCGGCAGATTACCTGACCGTGCCGGTGATCTGAGGAAATGCCGGTGAGGGGCGAGGCAGCCCCTCACCGGCATGGGTTAAGCCGGTACTGGAAAGCCCGCTGCGAAACTCCTCACCCCTCGGACGGCGCGTCGTCCTCGACACGCCGGTTGATGCGCGCGCCGATCCGCAGCCAGCCCAGCTTTCCATCCTGCCGGCGGATGAATTCGGCGCGCAGATTCTTGTAGACCCCTTCGGCGACGAGAAATTGATCTTCGCTGCACATCGCCAGACGGATGGGCGGCGGGAGCGGCGGTTTCTCCTCCTGCCCCAGATCAACCTTCGGGATGATCTGAAGGAAGAGACTGCCGTCCTCCAGGGTCACATCCAGCGCCATCGAGGGGCGCTCATACTTCCCAAGGTAGCCCTTCAGTTGTTCCTCGGTCGCCTCGATGACCGCCGGGATGGGGTCTTCGGCATTCAGGAACTCTTTCAGCGCGGCTTTCGTGCCTTCGGCAGTGACCTGCCCGCCATGATCGCAGTTGGTCAGGATGGCGACGGCGAATTTATGGGCGGGCGCGAGGATCAGTAGGCAGCTCTGTCCCAGCGTGGCGCCGCCGTGCTGGATCGTCTTCACCTCGCCGAGCCGGCGGATCATCCAGCTCAAGCCGATGTCCCCTTCTTCTTCGTTGGCGGGGAACTGCATCGTCTGCATCATCTGTACGGATTCCGGGGACAGCAGGCGCGCGCCATCCTCAGCCGTGCCGTCGCCCATGTGAAAGCGGGCGTAGCGGAGCAGGTCCTTCACGTGGCAGACGATTCCGCCCGCCGGATTGGAGGCGCGCGGGATCGACCAGGGGCGCTGGACCTTCGGCTGGTCTTCGATGACGACATGACCGGATACGAAGCGGAAGGTGAGCAGGTCGCGGGCGAAGAAGAAGGACCTTTCCAAGCCCATCGGCGCGAAGATCAGCGCGTGCATCGCCGTCTCGTAGGGTTTTCCGGTGGCGATCTCGATCAGCCGTCCCGCGACGGCGAAGGCGGCGTTGTTATAGGAAAAAAGCGTATCCGGCGGAGCCAGCTGCTCCGCGCCCGCCAACTGCTCCACGTAGATTCTCAGGGCATCGTCGTTCGCGCCGGTATCGGTGAAGATGTCGCCTTCCCACCCGGCGCTGTGGGTGATCAGGTGGCGCACGGTCACCCGCGCGGCGACCGATTCGTCGGCGACCCTGAAGTCGGGCAGATAGCGGCGGACGGGCGCATCGAGATCGAGCTTGCCCATCTCGACCAGGCGCATGATGGCGGTCGCGGTGTAGGTCTTGCTGACGGAGCCGATCTGGAACAGGGTGTCATCGGTCACCTCCAGCGGATTATCGACGCTGGTGATTCCCAACCCGATTGAGTAGGTCTGACCGTCCGCGACCACGCCCAGCGCGACGCCGGGCACGTGGTGCTGGATCATCGCGCCTCTGACGATCTCGACGATTTTGTCAAAGCTTGACTGGCTCATCGACCTCTCCTGCTGTCTGATTGTTCTCCGTGTCGGATTCAGCCGGCGCTTGCTGCTCAGGCGGCGGTTTGCGAGTGAAGCGGATCGCTTCCACAGACGGCTCAAACGGGATGGAAACTGCGCTCACCGCACCGTCCACACCCAGGGAAAAGGCGACCGGGACAGCGGCGGGCATCGCGTCGGACATGGAGAGGAACGTGTCATAGTGATGATGTTCCAGCGGCAGCCGCCGTTCGTTGAAAATCGCCGCCAGCCCCTCTTCGCCGCATTCGATCCTGACGACGCCATAGCCGGGATGCTCATACTCGCCGGCGTAGTCTTCCAGACGGTGCGACGGTTGGGTATCGGGAATGCGGGCGCTCAGCAGCTTGCCGTTCGCCTCTTCGACCGCCCCGATGATTTTGTCGTGAAATTCGCGCCACGCCGTATTCCAGTCCATCGGCTCCAGTCCCAGCAGCCGATCCTGGATATTGCAGGCGATGATCGGGGGCGTCATGCGTCCGCCCAGATTCGTCAGGACGACGACGCCGATCTTTTCTGTGGGCAGCATCGATACCAGGGCGACGAAACCGTCGATTGAGCCGCCGTGATGAATCCACCGGTGACCGCGATACTGCTGGATGAACCAGCCGAATCCATAGCCGGCTTGTCCCACCTCGGGGTGCGTATCGAGGGGAGGGAACATCATCGCCGCCGGGATGATGGGCATCTGCACGGAGTGGATTTCGGCGAGCGTGGCTTCGGCGACGACCTGCTGGTCTTTGAACCTGCCGCCGGACAGATTCATGATGAGCCAGTTCGCCATGTCGATCACGTTGGCGTTGATCGACCCCGCAGGACCCACCGTGTCGATGTTGCGGAACGGCACGCGCTTGATGTCAGCCGATCGCAGCCCTGCCATCTCGTAGGGCAGCGCGTGATTGTCGCTCTCCTGCGAGCGGGTCACGGAGAGGTTGCTGCTGCGCATTTCCAGCGGTTTGAAGAGGCGCTCCTCGATGAGCGTCTCCCAGGAGGTCTCATTCGCCACCCCCGACAGATAGCCGGCGGTCAGGTACATCAGGTTCTGATACTGAAGGAAGGTGCGGAAGTCTTTGGTGGGTTCGAGATACTTGAAGCGGTCGATCAACGCCTCGCGGCTGAAGGCGGCGTTGTACCACAGAAGATCATGGCGCGGCAGCCCGGAGCGATGGCAGAGCAGGTCGGCAAGGGTCATGCGTTCTGTGGCGAAGCGGTCTTTCAGCTCGAAGGCGGGCAGCCATTTGCGGATCGGCGTGTGCCAGTCGAGTTTTCCGTCATCGACCATGATCCCGGCGGCGGTGGCGGTGAACGCCTTGGAGGAAGAGCCGATAGCGAACAGCGTCTCAGGAGTCACCGGGAGCTGATTTTCGACATCCCGATAGCCGAACCCTTCGGCATAGACCAGCGCGCCGTCTCTGACAACAGCGACCGCCGCGCCGGGGATGTGCCACGCTTCCATGATCTCTCTGAGGAATGCGTCAAAACCCGCGAATTCTTTCATTTCGTCCTTCTTGTGGATGCGCTGCACATGAGATTCAACAAAGTGGGGATACACCGACCGGCATATCCCCACCGCTGTCATGCGCGTGTCGAAAAAGCTAGTCGTTGATCGTCCACGTCCACGTGGGGGTGAACCCCCATGCCGTGAAGCTGATGCCGCCAATACGGGCGCTGGTGACGTTGTAGTTGACCACGGTGCTGACGAAGTCGGTGACCGCGCCGTCGTGCATGATCTCCTGGACGCGATCATAGAGCGGCTTCCGGGCTTCCGGCGCGCAGTTCGCCGTCGCCAGTTCAGCCATCAGCCCATCGAATTCTTCATTGACGAAGGAGCCGAAATTGGTGCCGAGGTCATTGGCGCTGTTCCACAGGAAGTTCAGCAGCACGTCCGGCGTCGGCTCGTTCCAGGTCGCCTGAATCATGAAGACATCAAATGCCTGGGGTCCAAGCTTCTCGCCGATCATCGCGCCCTGCTCGCCGGTCGTCAGGGTCACTTCGACGCCCAGATCGGTCCAGTAGTCGGCGACGACGGCGGCAATGTCTTCGAACTGCGCCAGATATGCCAGTTCCAGCGCCAGCGGGACGCCGTCCTTTTCCCGCACGTCGCCATTCAGCACCCAACCGGCTTCGTCAAGGAGGGCGGCGGCAGCCTCGGAGTCGTAGGGATACAGGGTGAGGTCGTTGTTGTAGGCGTCCGCCAGGATAGGCGCGACGGGACCGACCAGGCGGCGCGCGCCTGCGCCGGTCAGGAAGACGCCATCCTCATGATCCCAGCCCATGATCAGCGCCTGCCGAACGCGCGGGTCGCCGAGGATAGGATGCGGCGGCTGCTCGATCAGCGCGCCGGATTCGTCGCGCGCGGGGGATGCCTGGGCAGGATCGCCATGATTGAACAGCATGATGCGCCAGCCGTTCAGCTCCATCGGGTGTACCGTGAAAGCCGGGTTGTCGACGAAGGGCGTGACCGTCTCGCTGCTCAAGCCGGTGACGAAATCGGATTCACCGCTTTGCACGGACTGAATGGCGACCTGCGGATCGACGATGACCTGAAGCAGCATCTGGTCGATATTGGGCTTGCCCAAGAAGAAGCTGTCGTTGGCTTCGAAGCGCAGGAACTCATCGACCGCACGTTCGACCAGCTTGTAAGGTCCGCCGCTGACATCGGGATTGGTGTTGAAGTCCGAGGTCATGAAGTCGCTGTAGTCGGCGGCGAACTTGTGCGCCGGCATGATCGGAACCCCGATCTGGCTGAACAGACCGCAGGTGGGAGCCGCCAGGACGATTTCGAAGTGCTTATCGTCGAGGATGTTGATCCCTTGCAGACCGCCGATCGACCGGAAGGTCTCCACATTCTCGCTCGCCATCGCGTTCAGCGTGAAAGCCACATCCGTCGAGGTGATCGGCGTGCCGTCGCTCCAGGCGGCTTCCTCGTCGATGCTGAACGTGTAGGTCAAGCCATCCTCGGAGATTTCCCAGCTCGCCAGATAGGGGATGGGCTGCCCCGTCTCCAGGTCATACTGATTGAGCGACGGGAAGACGAGCGCCTGCACCAGTGAATCGACGCTTTCGACCTGCAGGATGCTGTTGAAGGTGGTCGAATCGGCTGGGAATGCCCACACCATAGTCTTGGTTTCCTGTGCGGAAACCGCTGTCCCGGACAAAACGACGAATGCCAGCAGAATAAAGAACACTTTTCGCCACATGTTGTGAATCCTCCTGGGAAGGACAGAACCCTTGATAGAAAAAAGGTGCGAACTGAGAGACTGTTTGCAAACTGCTCACCTCACCCCGTTTCGCTGCGCTCAACCGCCCCTCTCCACTTGGAGAGGGGCAGGAAACCGTCAGGTTTCCGGGGTGACACGCTCTGAGGTTTGATCATAACAACCGGGCAGACTCTCTGCAAAAGGAGCGCATAATAGTTTTTGCGGGCGTATGTTCCCCGGCTATAATCTGCCCCTTCTACGCTTCACGCGGAGGTAGGCTAATAGATGAAAATGTTTTGGGCGGGTCTTGCTACCGAGACGAATACTTTTTCCCCTTTTCCCACGACTATCGCCGATTTTCAGGTGCTGCGCGCCTCCGGCAGCGATGCCGGCGATCCTCAGTTCAGCGGCTGGTTCGAAGGCATCAACACCATCAAGCAGATGGCGCGTGAACGCGGCTATGACTTCGTCGCCAGCCTGTCCGCCTTTGCCGAGCCGGCGGGCTATACCGTGCGGTCGGCATACGAGCAGCTTCGCGATGAACTGCTCGCCGATCTGAAAGCAGCGATGCCGGTGGACATCGTGATGCTCGATCTGCATGGGGCGATGGTGGCGCAGGGCTATGACGACTGCGAGGGCGACCTGACCGCGCGGGTGCGGGAGATCGTCGGAAAAGACGCCAAGATCGGGGTCGAACTCGATCTGCACTGCCATCTGACCCAGGACCTGCTCGACCAGGCGGATGTGGTGGTCATCTACAAAGAGTATCCGCATGTCGATGTCCTGGAACGGGCAAAGGAGCTGTTCGCGTTGCTGGCGGATGCCACCGAGGGGAGGATCAAACCCGTCATGGCGCTGTTCGACTGCCGCATGGTCGGTCTGTTCCCGACCACCCGGCAGCCCATGCGCGGTTTTGTGGACGAGATGATGGCGCTCGAAGGTCAGGACGGCGTCCTGTCGATCTCGCTGGCGCACGGTTTCCCCTGGGGCGATGTGGCGGATATGGGCGTGCGCATGCTGGTCGTCACCAACGATGACGCCCCCAAGGCTCAGATGCTCGCCGAGCAGCTGGGGCGGCGATTTTTCGCGCTGCGGCATGAAGTGGATCAGCAGCCAAGCCCGCTGGCGGACGTACTCAGCCGGGTCACGGACTATGCCGAGTCCGGCAAGCCGGTGGTCATCGCCGACATCACCGACAATCCCGGCGGCGGCGCGCCCAGCGATTCGACCTTCGCTCTGAAAGCCCTGCTGGAGCGCGGGATCACCGACGCGGGCATCGCCATGATCTGGGACCCGGTGGTGGTCGATATTGCCAGGCGGGCGGGAGTCGGGGCGAAGCTTCAGCTGCGCATCGGCGGCAAGATGGGTCCGATGTCCGGCGATCCGGTCGATCTGGCGGTCGAGGTCATCGGCGTCGCCGCCGGCATGGTGCAGGAATTCCAGCAGCAGGGCGCCGAGCCGGTGAAGCTTCCCTGCGGGGATACGGTCGCTCTGCGGGGACGGGGCATCGACATCATCGTCAACAGCAGCCGAACCCAGGTACTCAGCCCGCAGGTTTTCTCCAATTTCGGGATCGACCCGACCCGGAAGCGCTGTCTGGTGGTCAAGTCGACGCAGCATTTCTATGCGGCGTTCGCGCCAATCGCCTCGGCGGTCTTCTATGCCGGCGCGCCCGGCGCGCTCGTGCCCTACTACCAGCAGATTCCCTACCAAAATGTGCGCACCGACAAGTATCCCTGGCTGGATGATCCCTTTGGACTGTAACGTCGTGACTGGCGCTCGGACATGACAAAACACCTCATCCGCCGGCTCCTTCAGGCAGTGCCTACGCTGTTCGGCATCACCGTGATCTCATTCCTGCTGATGCAGGCAGCGCCCGGCGACCCGGTCAGTATGCTCACCTTCAACCCGGAGGTCACAGCCGAGGGCAGTGCGCGCCTGCGCCGTCAGCTCGGGCTGGATGACCCGCCGCTCACCCAGTACCTCTACTGGCTGGTGGGCAACGACTGGACGCAGATCGATGTCGATGGCGACGGAAGCGGCGATGTCCAGGGCGTGCGCAAAGGGCTGCTGAGGGGCGATCTGGGGAACTCGCTGGTGCAGAAGCGCCCTGTGCTGGAGCTGATCACGGAGCGTATCCCCGCGACGATGCAGCTGATGCTTTCGGCGCTGCTGGTCGGCTACAGCGCCGGCATCGTCCTGGGCTTGATCGCGGCGGCGCGGCATGGGTCGGTCATCGACCAGGCGATACGCTTCTTCTCGGTCGTCGGCACATCGCTGCCGGGATTCTGGCTGGGGCTGCTGCTGATCATCATCTTCAGCGTCCAGCTCAAGTGGCTGCCCCTGGGCGGCAGGCAGGACCTCACCGATCCTGACGCCGGTCTGGCGCTGTGGGATGTGGCATCGCACATGATTCTGCCGGTTTCGGTCCTGGCGATGGGCATCGTCGCCTCGATCTCTCGGTACGTTCGGGCGGAGGCGCTGGAAATCATGGGACACGACTACATCCGAACGGCGCGCGCCAAAGGGCTGAATGAGCGCTCGGTGTTTCGCAGCCATGTCATGCGCAATGCCCTGATCCCGGTCGCCACCCTGCTGGGACCCGCTCTGGGCGGGTTGATCGGCGGTTCGGTGATCACGGAGCAGGTGTTTAGCTGGCCCGGCATGGGGCGCATGGTGATCACGGCGATCTCGCAGCGCGATTTTCCGCTGATCATGGGCACCGTGCTGTTCAGCTCCGTCATCTTCACCCTGGGCGTGCTGCTGTCGGACATCCTCTATGGTCTGCTCGACCCACGTGTGCGCTACTAACCTACGAATGCAGGGAAGCTTGTGACGACCGATCCGCAGTCGCGACCGATGAATATCAGCAGACGATCCACCTTATGGGGCAGCGCCTTTCGGCGGCTCCTGCAGGATCGTCTCACCCTGCTGGCGGCAAGCGTGTTGTTCTTCCTCACGTTCGTCTGCGTCCTGGGACCGCCTGTGGTCGAAAACGTCCTGAAGGTCGATGTTGAATCGACCAGTGTGCGCGACCGCTACAAGCCGCCGAGCGCGGAACACCCCATTGGGACCGATCATCTGGGCAGGGATCTGCTGATCCGCCTGCTCTTTGGGGGGCGTATTTCGCTCGCCGTCGCCTATGTCGCCAGCACGGTGTCGATGTCGATCGGGGTCATGGTGGGAATCCTGGCGGGCTTCGTCGGGGGCGTGGTGGACGACCTGATCCTGTGGCTGATCACCACGCTCAGTTCTATCCCGGCGCTGTTCCTGCTGATCATCGCCACCGTGATCTGGTCCCCCTCGGCAGAGACCCTGATCCTCTTTCTGGCGGGGCTGGGGTGGATCGAGACGGCGCGCCTGATTCGCGGACAGACCATCACGCTCAAGCATCAGGAGTACGTCCTCGCCGCCAGGGCGTTGGGCAGCACCCGGCTGCGGCTGATGGTGCGGCACATCCTGCCGAATGTGCTTTCCATCGCCATCATCTCCATGACCATCAATGCCGGGGCGCTCATCCTGCTGGAGTCCGGCTTAAGCTTCCTGGGGCTGGGCGTGCAGCCCCCGACGCCGACCTGGGGCAACATGCTGACGGAGGCGCGGTCCTACTTTGATCGCGGCATCCATCTGGTGTTCTTTCCGGGCATCGCCATCACGGTGACGGTCCTGTGCTTTTTCCTGTTCGGCGATGGACTGCGCGATGCGCTGGACCCCCGCCAGGCGCGGCGCTAAAGTGTGTCTGCAAACTGCTCACCTCACCCCGTTTCGCTGCGCTCAACCGCTCCAATTGGAGAGGGGCAGGAGGTGAGGTTGGGGTGAGGTGTGTGAAAACCGGGTTTGCAGACACGCTCTAGAATCGCCCCTCCTCCTCCCGCGCCGATCCAGAATAGGTGTATGCTGGACACAATTGCCTGCACCTGAAGACCAACGGAATCAACGCCACCGCACGGCGTATTGAGGTTCACAGCCGCCGCGCGCACAATGTGGACGCCAGCACGCTGCCCGCCGAGGTGAAGCAGAAGATCAACCGGCTCTTCCAGTTCGACGACACTGCCGACCGTTAGGATCGTCAGCGCTATAGGGGCGACAACCTCGGCATCGCCCTTTCCGCCGTCGATCTGCGCGCGCCGTCGCTGGCGCCGCGCCCGCTCAATGGCGTGGAATTTGAGTTCCTGTCCTGCAAGACGGATGAAGGGTGAAATCTGATGGGTAGCAACCCGCTGCGATTTCTTTTAGTTGATGGCGTGTTTGTCGCTCAACGAGCCAATCGAAGACATTATGATCCTCGGTATGGTAGACCCTCATATGCAAGACGCTGGTACGATGCACCCCTGTTTCTAACGCTGCTTATGGGGCTGGCTGGCTTCAGCCTCTTTTTCGTTCTCAGCCCGGTCGTTGGTCTGAATCCCGACCTTTTGTGTCCCGGCGCGCTGCTGGTGATTGCCGTACCGTTCGGATGGGGCTTTTTGACAGCCGAGCGGTTGTTCAGGAATGGACGACCTATTGACGGCGAACTGCTGAACGCCCGGATCTACACTCAGTCTAGCAGGTCGAAACGTGTACGACTGATGGTCAGATACTCGTTTGTGACGCCTGAAGGCAATCAAAAAGAGGGTCATGAGACGATTGCCTTCAACGGCGACTTCTTCGATCTACCAGACCCACCCGATGAGCCGAACTCAAGCGGCGTGAAGACGCGAATGATGAAGCTGCTCTTCGGCTTCGAGCGCAAACGGGGCTATATCCAAGCCGAATTGGATAGGTTAGCTCGTGAACAAAAGGTGAAAGTGAAGGTCCAGTATGTGAATGATCACCTGTTTCGCGTCCTGTAGCCGTATTTCAGAAGGCGCTGCCGATAACAGACGTTCACACATCTCGCTTTTTAGCGGATCTCGATCAGCCAGGTGGTCGAGTCGAAGGCGTTGAGGAAGGCGATGCGCGTCCCGTCATAGGAGACCGACCAGTCGCCGTTGGCGACCAGGAAGGGCTGCGATGTCGGGTCGGTCAGCGCCCGATCTTCGCTCGTCGGCAGGTGGTAGAGGCGCAGATGATGCGCCGGTGACTCCGGTTCGAAGGGCAGATAGTAAACCGAGTCGCTGTCCCGCCAGCGCCACGCCCCGAACCAGGGCAGGCGTTCGGCTGAGGCGCCGGCGCGCGTCTCGATGCTGTACACCCCAGACGCCGCCGGGTCGCTCTGGTTGGTCAGGTAGAACATCAGCCGCCCGCCGCCGGGAGCGATGCTCAAGCCGCGCAGCCGCTCCCACTGCCCCAGTTCGAACGACTCGCCGGTCTCTGCATCCAGCACGCTCAGCCGGGTGATCAGTTCTTCGCGCGCCGTCGGCAGCAGACGCCGGTCATCCAGCCAGCGCGCCGATCCGCCGGCGACAACAGCCGCCACGCGCGCATCGCTGCCGTCGGCGTTCGCCACGCCGATCAGAATCTTCGGCGGTTCATCCGCCGCCTCGGACGCGCCGCCGCTGACGGTGTAAAACAGCCGGGAGTTGTCGGCGCTGAGCGAAGGAAAGCTTCCGCCGGTGCTGACCGTCGTCTCGGAGCCGTCGGCATAGCGCAGGGTGAACGCCTGATCGTTCAGCGGGGCGATGACGACCGCGCCGTCGGCGGAGGTGAAGGGCGGCGGCGCTGCGCCTTCCAGCCCGAAAGCGGCGGTCTCGCCCACATCCCAGAAGAAGATCGCCGCCCGCTGTCCCGGCGCGCCGTCGAGGGTGTACAACCGGTCAGGGCGCTGACGGCTCCACCATGCCCCGGCGCAGCAGCCGTCGAAGGTCAGGCGGCGCAGGCGGGCGGTCGCCGGCAGCGGCAGGGAAG
>JABWBO010000182.1 GCA_013360465.1 Anaerolineae bacterium
ACCCCCGTCGTGCTATTCATTTGTCCAGAAAAAGCGTGCTGCCGGTTCATCGTTTGCTCCGGGTTTTACCGATGAACTCAGCATATCAAAGTGGGATCGTCAAACTACTGGAATCTTACAGTTGAGCGCTGTAAGATTCCAGAATCGCAATGTAAAATTACAGCAGAACGGAAGTTCGCATTAGAGCCACATTGTGAGTTACTCAAACTCAGGTTCAATGTCTTCATGGGCAAACCATTCAAGCATCCGCTGATGCTGGCGTTCATCTCGAAATTTGAACCACTCGGCTTGGGCTTCTGGATAGCGGTACAGTGCGTCCTTAAACCGCCGGAACGCCCCCGATCCCTGAATAGCAATCTCAAGAAGTTCACGCAGATGATCATCTTCAAGCGACCAGATGAACTCCTGCATATCACGATACCCTTGCTGCGAGTCTTGTTTGGGAATAGGGCGATATCGTTTGGCATCATCCCATTCTATCCGGACTGCTGCCAGCATTTGCTCACGTTCCCAATCCGACAGCTCTGCATGTGTTCGGATGGACGCCTCTATCGCTTCAAGCGTCTCTTCCTCGGTGATGACATCATCGAGACGATGCTCAGCGTAATCTTCAATCATCACTACAGTGCCGTCTTCCGTGTCCAGATACGCTGTCGTTTCGTCGCTGCCAAGTTCAAATGAGAGATCAAAATCACTGCGATTGATTTTCACCTTTTGCATCTGGTTATCCTCACTACCTCAGCCCGCGCAGCGCCTCGTTGACTGCATTCACATCAAACACTGTAGGATCGAACTCACGCCCCATCCATTCGGTGTAGGTTTCGTGTTCTGGATGATCCGGGTTCTTGATCGCTTCGACAAAGGTTTCGTAACCGTATATCCCACCGACATCCTCTGGTGGGCAGGCACGTTCACCGCCAACGCAGAGTGGCACTTTTCGCGTGGGATCGGGGTCGAGCACATCCTCAAAAACCACGTCGTGCATCCATCCATCGCCAAAGTCGTATTCGTATTCGAAGGCAAAGTGAAAGTCCCCGTGAAATGGTCGAAATGGGGCGACTAATTGCAGCAGCTTTACATAGCGCTCGTCGACCGCGACGAGTTCCTCTAGATTGCCGGGTTCATAATAAGCAGAGAAAGTGACAACACCGATGGTGAACTTGTGCAGATGGCTGTTTTTCCAGCCCATCGCTGTCTGGATGATGTCGTGCAGTTGGGATAGCTTCGTCTCGCTAGAGACGAGAACACGTCGCCAAATCGGCGGTTGACTATCCCGAAGGGTGATCTTGATCTGGAACACAGGCGCTGTGGTTTTGGACATGTTTTGCTCCTCATGACGCTAACCCTACTCACGATTCTATGATTTCTGGCGAATTCGGCTACAATGAGACTTTAGCAAATCTGTTCAATGACAGTGGGTTTGAGAGCAATGGCGATTAATCTCCCACAACCGTTTCCTGATGAACTGCCTGCTGCTTATGCACATCGTATTGGGCAGTGGTATCTATCATGGACGCGATCAAACAAGGCGTTAGGCCAGTATTTCACACCACTGGCGACCGCGCGGTTTATGGCTGAAAATCTTCCCCTGTCTGGCAATCCTGCGCGTCTGCTTGATCCGGGTGCGGGATTGGGAATTCTAGCGTGTGCAGTCTGTGAATCCTCAACCAGTGACATTGAGCTTGAAGCCTTCGAGCTTGACGACGAGTTAGCGGAATACCTCAATGGTTGCTTGAGCTACGCGCAGCAGTGGATGTCTAAACGAGGATATTCTCTGGCTTACACGATTCTGCGAGAGGATTTTGTCCTCACCTATGCCGATGCGCTCTACTGGTCTACGTCGCAGCCGTTTGATGCCGTGATTGCCAATCCGCCCTACTTCAAACTGTCGAAGTCTGATCCCCGTGCGCGAGTGGCGGATCGCGTTGTTCACGGACAGCCGAACATCTACGCACTGTTCATGGCAGTGAGCGCAGCGCTACTCCGTCCAGGTGGACATGCGATGTTCATCACGCCGCGCAGCTATGCCGCCGGTCAATACTTCAGCCGCTTTCGCGGATACTTCTTCGGCAAGTTGCGTCCCCGCATGGCGCATCTTTTCGAGTCACGGCGCGATGTATTCGATGAGGTATTGCAAGAGAGCCTGATTCTGTTAGCTGAGCGTTCTGACCGCGATAGTGACGTGATTCTGTCATCCAGTGCCAGCAGCGCAGATTTCGCTCAGGTTGTGCAGCGGCGAAAATCAACAGATGAAGTGCTTGGAGTGGACAATATCCTGCATCTTTCTCTGACAGATGAAGACGATTCTATCGGTGAGATCGTGCGCGCGTGGTCAGGCAGTTTGCGTGCCTATGGCATGGAAATCTCGACGGGTCCCGTCGTTCCTTTCAGGGCAACCGACTTTGTCAGTGAGAACGGCGACGTACCGTTTACACATGCGCCCCTGCTATGGATGCAGAATGTCAAGCCGATGCGCTGTGCGTGGCCGGTGCGGCACAAATCACAATACATACGAATGGATGGCGCGGAGAAACTGCTGCTCCCGAACAAAAACTATGTCCTACTGCGCCGATTCAGCGCCAAAGAAGAGCGTCAGCGGTTGACCGCTGCGCCGTACCTCGCCGATTTCGACACTCCGGTTATCGGGATTGAGAACCACCTGAATTACATTTACCGACCGGGTGGTGATTTATCGCCTGAGGAAACGCGCGGGTTGGCAGCACTGCTCAACAGCAGCCTAATGGATACGTACTTTCGTAGGTTCAGCGGCAACACGCAGGTGAGCGCGACCGAACTGCGCGCGCTGCCGCTGCCTCCGCTTGAATTGATCACTGAATTGGGACGGTTATCTGCTCACTCAGATGCCCCTGTTGATACCTTCATCACCGAATTGTTAGGTCTGTATGCCTGAAATCGTCGAAGCTCAAGAAATTCTTGCCGCCCTCGGAATGCCGTCTGCCCAGCACAACGAGATGGCGGCACTGACGCTGATTGCCCTATGCGGATTGAAACCAGAGGATCGCTGGTCGTCGGCTGAGCGCTGCAGCCTCACCGTGACCAAAGGGATCATGAACTTTATCCGTGATGCCTATGGTCGTGCTTACGCCCCCAACACACGCGAAACGTTTCGGCGGCAGGTACTTCATCAGTTTGTGCAAGGGCGGATCGCGGACTACAACCCCGATGCGCCTGCGCTGCCCACCAACAGCCCCAAGGCACATTATGCGATCACCGAAGCTGCGCTTGCGGTGGTGCGAACCTATGGCATCGCGGAGTGGAGCGATGCGCTTGAGCACTTCAAGACGACACAGGGAAGTTTAACCACGTTGTACGCCGCTTCGCGGCAGGCGGTCGGCGTAGCAGTGACACTTCCCGACGGTTCGGCGCTCATGCTCTCGCCCGGTGAGCATAATCAACTCCAAGCGCAGGTGATCCAGTTGTTCGCGCCTCAGTTTGCGTCGGGCGCACTGCTGCTGTATTTGGGGGATACCACTGACAAAGACCTGTATATCGCCGCCCAACCGCTCATCGAACTTGGCATTCCAGTCACCGAGCATGACAAACTGCCGGACATCATCCTCTATCTGTCTGAAAAGAAGTGGCTGTATTTGATTGAAGTGGTCACTTCGCATGGACCCATGACACCCAAGCGCATCGTTGAACTGAACGCCATGCTGAAAGACTGCTCGGCGGGGAAAATCTTCGTCACAGCATTTCCAACGTTTGTCGAGTTTCGGCGGCACATGCGGAATATCGCATGGGAAACCGAGGTGTGGATCGCCGAAGTACCGGAGCATCTCATCCACTTCAATGGGGATCGATTCTTGGGTCCACATCCGTGAGTTATTCGCCGAGAATTGTAGAATGGCTGAGTTTACGTCCCCAGCCAAGACGATTTCTATCTCACGCGGCATAGGCATCCCTGAGCAGCCTCGCCGCCCGTTTCATGTATTTCGGGAACGATGCCGGACTGTATCCGCTGTCGATTGCCGCTTGGCGGTACGTTTTTCCTTCCAACTGCGCCCGCAGAGCAACCGAAACGCATTTCGTGTGCCGGTACTGTTCCAGCAGCGCCTCGGCAGGAGCAGTATTCCCGTGCTTGTACTGCTCGCGCCAGTGATACGGGGAGGTAAATCGCCCGTGATTGGGATGCTCAACTGGTTGCTCAAACAGCCCCGGTGGCGGGTACGTGTGCGTCTCTAGGAACACTTCCGCGAACTCATACTGAAGTTCCTGCTGGACGTACAACCCATAGCGCTGATACCAACGCCACACGTCGGTCGTAACGATATTCGCGGCGGCTTCTTTGCCGACTTGGGTCGTATGGTAGTACAGCGCGACCAAGTGCTTCGTTGACGACATGTATTTGTTTGCCAGCCTGTGCATGATCCGCTCGATGTCAATCCGCATGTCAATCTCCGTCGCCCAGCCTGCCCAGCGTTCGCCCTGCTGGTGCTGCAAACCATCGATCACATTCTCATCGGCGGTATCACGACGATCACTCTTGATCAGCGCGTCGAGGCTGTCATACTGATTTGCCTGGTAGCGGATCGTCGAAATCTTGCAGCGTGCCAAGATAAAGAACACGGTCTGCTTACGGGACTTCTCCGCGAGGAAATCACGCTGCTCAACCAGTGTTTCCCAAAGTGCCATGAAACCGATTTGTAGACAGTCAGGTAATTCATCTTCGAACACACCGAAATTCTTCATCACGTTCGATGCGTAATGAGCGAGATCGTCGTAGATTTGCTGGAACGTCATTTCACCCGCCCAACTGGTCGGGTATACGGCAGTACGCGGATACGGGCGAATTTTGCTGCGGAACTCAGAAGTCATGGTGAACACTCCCTCACAAGCTGGAATCTGCCAGCGCGTTGAGCGCAACCGCTCACCCACGCGGGAACAGCGCAGGGAAGGAGCCTGTCAAACAAAAAAGCCAACCCGGTGAGGTCAGCTCTTTGTGGCTTGCGGTTGTAGGGGAGGCTTTTTAGGCAGGTAGTTCGGTGGTCACGTCCCGAAGGGATGGGGGCAGCGTACTACCTGTCGGTGTTTGAGAGGAAGGGATCACGCGCTGTAGAGTCGCCGCGTCGGCGGTTGTGCGAGGGACAGAAGTCTGGTGCTTGTACTGCCACTCGGTCTTTTGATGATGATTATGAGGGGTGTAGTACAGGGAACACTTTGGGTGATGTTGGCGCAGTGCCTGAAACGACGCATTCCTGACCAAGCGACCTTGACCCGTGAGTTAGGGACGTACACGGTGCGATGCAACCAAGAAACGGCTACTACCCGCTGGCGGTTCGACATCCAGCGAGCTTGTACCAAACTGGTAGCCATTATCCTCAGATATCGTAGTGGTGAGATGTTAGCACGAATCACGGACATCAAATCTCATCGGCGCATATAGCCAATTTGCAGTCCCATCGGCACTTCCAACCACTCCTGTCCCTGGACACTTACAATACCGACGGGAACTACCGCCTGCGGACGACGAACAATGTTCAATAAAGCACATTGATCGTTTGGGCATGAATAAACAGGCGATTGCGAGTTCGGTACAACGGCAAAGAAGTCGTTCATTTGACTGAAGTCCATTGTGACAGGAAAGAAGTCTTCACTGCTCTCCAGAACGTGGGTGATTGCTGCTGGCAAAGGGTATGATGTACCCCATAAATCGGACAGTAAAATAGCGCAGTTATCAGTGGATCGGAAGCGCTATGAGAAACACGTACAGCCCAGAATTCAAAGCGAA
>JABWBO010000183.1 GCA_013360465.1 Anaerolineae bacterium
ATTTTCAGAAAGACATTGGGATAGGTGTTGAGGTAGCTATATCGCATGATCATGCCCGCTATTTTATCTCATCGCTCTCTATTTTGAAGATTATCTAGTAGGTACTGGCAGAGATCGAAATCGAACTGCGTTGCCACATGGATTGACCTCTCTTCCGGGGTTTCAACAACACCGAGGCGCTCTCCAAAGAAACTGCCCTCCTCCATCAGCGCGGATAACCGCGCGATCTTGATTGAGCCATTTGGGCGATAGACGGGTGGCAGGAGCGGGCGTTCCTTGAGATATTGCTTTCCGAAATACATGTGCCAGAAATCATCGTCACGTACAGGAGGCTGGAGTGCCCAGTGGAAGTAGTGGGGGTCGACAAAGGTTGCACTGACCACATAGTCAACATCATTATCCTGCCAGCATCGCACCGCTTCCACAATGTCTTCTACACTTCTCAGCGGCGAGCTTGGCTGCAAACAGAGCAGCGTCTCGTAGATGTCTCCACTGTTGCCAAGCACCTGTGCCAGATGTTGACAGGGTTGGTGTGAAGGGACGAGATCATCACACAGTTCCGGCGGCATCAGGAATGGCACCTCCGCACCAAACCGCTGCGCCACGTCCGCGATTGCTTGATCATCAGTGCAGACATAAACGGCATCAAACAGGCCTGTATCCAGGGCAGCTTGGATGCTGTAGGCGAGCATCGGGCGGCCAGCGAGAGGAAGGATATTTTTTCCTGGCAGGCGCTTACTGCCGCCTCGTGCTGGGATGGCACAAAGCATTCGGGTCATTCTGAGTCGCTTTCAACATATGGTGGCTTGCCAATAGGTTCAAGGGGGGACGCCTGATCACGCTGCTGCAGGCCATAGACGAGCAACTCCGCAAGATCCCAGTCGCTTAATTCGTCGATATCCAGGCCACGATTAGCATCAATAGGTTCAAAGTGATGGGGCTGACCGTAAAAAGTCCTGCTCTCCAAAAGCGCATCAGCCTGCGCCAACCATATCGCTCCTGTTGGACACATCGCTTCCTGGAGCATCTGGCTGGGCAGTTTCGTATCGGTACCATAGATAAAGTGCCCAGTGTGGTCGGGAAGTATATTTAGCGCCCAATGAGGGTACACCCCCCGATAAGGTACGACGGAAATCTGAAACAGGCGTTGGTTGCTTCTGAACCGCTCGAAGTGCTGACGGATATCGGCGCTGGTTCGCAGTGGGCATATAGGCATCAGCGAACAAATTGATGTCACATTAATGCCTGAGGCGCGCAGCTGCAAAACAACGTGTACGGCGACGTCTGATACAGTTGCTGTGTCATTCGCCAGGCTTGCTTCTCGGGACAGAACTTCAGCCCCATACCACTGCGCAATTTGCGCAATCTGCGCATCATCTGTCGAGACGACGACGTGATCAAAGAGCTGACTGTTGTGTGCCGCAGAGATGGCGTAGGCTATGAGCGGATGACCAAAGAACGGGCGGATGTTCTTATGGAGAATGCGCTTGGAGCCACCTCGAGCAGGAATGAGTGCAATCCGTTTCGTGACTTCAGGCAAAATCAAGCCACTTTCTTTCTTCAGAGGACTGACGCGCCAGGCGAACAAATCTCAGGATCTGGACAGCCTGTGTCAGACTATCTAGAGAGAACTGGTTCCGGAATGATGTTTCCAGGAAAACCTGGAGTTCCTGGATGTACATCGTGTTCATATCAGGAGGAAATTGCAGCACTTCCGTCGTCTTCGCATCCCCTCGATAGAGGCTGACCATCCCCATTGGGAAATCCCAACTCACCCATCCAGCGGATCCGGTGATCTTTCCATTTCGATGGTACCCACGCTGAATGAAATCGAGGTGGATGTCCGCCTGTGCACCGCTCTCAAAGCGAGCCAGGATGCTTGCGCTGTCCTCAACATTGACTTCAAGCGCGCTCAGATTGCCCGCCATACAGCATAAGACCGTTGGCTGACCCAGAAACCATAGCGCTAGGTCAATTTCGTGCGAAGCATCAAGCAGGATTCCCCCGCCAAGCTCACGCCGCGCGGTGTAATTTTGTCGATAATCGATTTGCGGGCGCCAGTCTGGCAGGTACTGCCCTATCTCAAGTCGTGCCCATTGAATCTGCCCAATTTCGTGCGCATCCAGAACCGTCTTCACACGCTGAAACACCGGATGATGACGCAGGTTGTAACCTACCTGGATAACGCGCTGACGTTCTTCCGCCAGTGCCGCCAGTTTGTCGACATCTTCGAGCGTGTGGGAAAGGGGTTTCTCAATGAAAATATGGGCATTTGCTTCAAGAGCGATGCATGCCTGCTCGACATGGAGCGCCGGCGGTGTGCAGACCAGAACCATCTGAGGTTGGAATTGATCCACGGCCGTTTCCAGGTCGGTGAAGGTGGTGATTCCAAGATGCTCAGATACAGAGGCGATCCGATCGGGATTGGTATCTGTAGCAGCCAAGTTTGTATATCCGAGCGACTTTAGGTTGCGCAAGTGGCGCTGGCCGATGGAGCCAACGCCAACGATCAGAATAGGTGTACCTGCACGGGGAACTATTTGCTCGATCACGCTGCATGCCTCATGTGGATAACTTTCTGATCGCGGTGATCACATCTGCGACATCTTCGTCGCTCATCTGCGGGAACATGGGCAGCGTGATGATTTGTTGGTAGGCGGCTTCGGCGACGGGGCACAAGCCTTCGGTAGTACCCAGGTTTTGGCGATAATACGGATGGAAATGCACCGGGATGTAGTGGACATTCACCCCGATATTTTCCGCTCGCAAAGCGGCGAAGATGTCGTTGCGGTCCATGCCCAGGCGCTCAGTGTCAAAGCGCACGATGTACAGGTGATATGCCTGTACCACTTCTGGGCGAATCGCTAATGGTGTCACATAGTCGATATCCGAAAGAGCAGCATCATAAAGCGCTGCCAGTTCGCGACGCCGACGAACCGACTCGCGGAGCTTCTTCAATTGGCTGATACCTAGGGCGCACTGAAAGTCCGTGATACGGTAGTTGTAGCCCAGGTCGACCATTTCATAGAAGAACCCACCCCGCTCAGCGCGCTGGCGATGGTCAGTCGTGATGCCATGGTTGCGAAACACGCGCATACGACGGGCTAGTTCGGCGTCATTGGTCGTGATCAACCCACCCTCCCCTGTCGTGAAGTGCTTCACCGGGTGAAGGCTAAACGTGTTCAGATCTGCCAGGGTCCCGACTGCACGTTCTTTGTAGCTGCCCCCGACCGCATGACACGCATCATCGATCAACGCTAGGCTGTGTCGCTCGGCTATGCTGCGCAGAGTGTCATAATCGCACGGTTGGCCAGCGTAATCTACAGCGATGATTGCTTTCGTGCGGGATGTGATCTTAGCTTCCACACTAGCTGGATCAATGAGGAGTGTGTCCGGATCGACATCCGCAAAAACAGGTGTCGCACCCTGGTACAGCACGCAGTTCGCGCTTGCAGCGAAAGTCATTGGCGTGACTATAACTTCATCCCCGGGACCGATGCCTAGTGCGTAGACTGCCGCATGCAACGCAGCGGTACCATTGCTCACCGCAACTGCGTGGGCAACGCCGATGAAATCAGCAAATGCCGCTTCAAATTCTTCGACTTTGGGTCCGGTTGTTAGCCAGTCGGAACGGAGGACATCCATGACTGCCTGTATATCATCTTCATCAATATGTTGACGCCCATACGGAAGAAGCGTCTGCCGAACGGGAACACCGCCTCGGATAGCAAGACTGTGAAGGGTGTTCAAAGTATTCTCCATATTCAATTGGCCGATTATGCTGACAGTAAATCGAAGTTGCGCTACCTGCGCAATTTTACCCCTTCATTCGCGATCTGCGCTGCCTCGACGTACCGCCGCGGTATGGCCAGGCTGGACCACCCTCCTGCTTCCTGCAGCGCAAACAGATCGGTGCCGCTGCGTGCCGCCCGACTTCCCCAGGTATTCCGACTGTCGTGCGCAGAGAGGTCGACCACCTCTAACCGCCGTCCCATGGCCTCGACGCGCATGCTGATCGTCCGGATAGACAAGCCAGCCTTGCTGAGTGCCCTACCCTTTCAGATAGCGCGCCGCAGCTAGTCCGGTGTCGAGATCATCAAGGCTCAGACAACGGCTGGCGGCGCGCAAGATGTCCGTCGTTAGTCCCTGCGTCTGATCCTTAGCAACTTTGGGACGGAAGATGCGCAGCTCGCGGGTGTCCAAATCGGCACTTTGCCGGCAAGGTGTATGCTCGGCGCGCGGCGTTGGTAATCGGTTAAAACGCAGCAGGCGGCGACGACATTGGCTGCCTGCCCTACCCTCTCGATTTGGTGTAATAACCAAAATCCAGTGAATCACGGATTCGGGTGAAACGAACACAGCCACCGCCAGCGGAGGTGGATAGAAGCGCTCGACAGCGCGCACAAGTAACTTACGGAAGCGGTCGAAGCGCAGTAGGGACGGGATGAGTTTGTGCCGTCCTTTGCCGGGACGGCGGGTGAAGAGCCAGCGCGCCAAGACCCAGACGTTCTGCATGAGCAGTCCTAAGCCCAAGAAAAAGAAGCGGAGCGCAGGATTACGCGAGTTGGTGAGCACCTTGACCTGACGCAGCAGGCGATAGGACGCTTCAATCCCGAAGCGACGGCGATACTTGCGGTACACTTGCTGCGGTGTCCAGTCGAGGTTGACCAGCACAAACGCCAGCCACTTGCGCTGTTTCCGCTTGGTTTTGGGGACGGGCACACGGGTATCGACCAGCGCCAGACGTGCATGGGTGCCGTCGGTGAACGTATAGTCGGTGGTCAAGCTCCCTCGTCCCTGGCACAAAGCACGGATGCCACCCTGCTTGCCGCGAATGGGACATGCCAGCACCGCCGCTTGCTGCGTGCGCTGCAAATAGCCGATGATCTCCCCACAACAAAAGCCTTTGTCCAGATACAGCACCGTTGCGTGCAAGCCAACTTGTTTGAGCCGCAGCAACAACCGTTCCGCCACCTCAGGCAGGGTATCCTCGGGCAGGACGTAGGTCAATGCCAGCGTCAGGCGCACCTCGCGCCAGATCACATACGCGCTGGCGATGCGGAAAAAGCGGCGCGTCCCTGCCTTCGCTCGCGTCTTGCAGGTGTAGGCGCGCAATGCCGCTGTTTTCCCATAGAACGGCTCATCGTGGGTGTCGATCGCCACTTCCAGACCTCCGCGCGGCATGCCGGCAGGGATCGCGGCTTGCAGCGCGGCGTTCATCTCCGCTTCCTGCTCCCGCAGCGCCGTCACCGGTAGCGCTGTGTTCACCTGCTCCCGCAGCGTATTGCTATCCACCACGCCCCAGCTATCCGCGCACACCGCTTCCAGACTGCTGCCTTCCCCCACCGCTTTCAGCAGTAGGTTGAAGGTCTCGTTGGTCGTGCTGCGGTAGCCCTCGGTTTTCAGGCTCAAGTGTTTTTCCATTCGATCCAACATCATCCCACGGACATCTTCTGCATTGAGCGCGTTTTCCGGTATCATCATCTCGACTTGGTTTGGTTGGTTGGTTGTGGTAACCTAAACTTAACCGAACCAAGTCCCTTGTCAAGTAAAACTCAGTGAATCACGAATTGCTTAACCTCACCCCGTTTCGCTGCGCTCAACTGCCCCTCTCCGTGCGGAGAGGGGCAAAAGTCGTTAGATTTTTGGGGTGAGGTTGGCTCAAAAACGCAGCTATTGATGGGTCAAAGTGAACTTTCGTGAT
>JABWBO010000051.1 GCA_013360465.1 Anaerolineae bacterium
CGAGTAGATTTGCAGCGGTTCTTGGCAGCTTTGGAGCAGCCACTTTGAGATATGGAGCACTCACTTTGAGACAGTGAGCAGCCACTTTGAGACACTACAGCCCACCCCCGAAGCGCAGCCTGCGCTCTCCTGCGCCGAACTCGTCTTGCGTGGTGAGCAAGATGTACTCGTCAACGATTGGATGGCGTGTGTTGTCGGGCAGTACACAGCTGCCCTCTTGCGCCGCCAACCCATCCGAACCTTCGCTACATTTATCAGTCTGGACGGGATGAGCATCCGCAGCCTGCCGATTTGCCGGGAGGAATTGAAAGCGTATCTACGCGAGGGGTGAACTCCAATCCAATTTTGGGAACGACGAACGCTCCATCATGATTTCGACTTTTTCTCAAGAAACGTTGGAAAGTTGGTGCTTTTCCCAATTTGCATCGGATTCTTCTCCAAAGGAGTAGCAAAAAACGGCGAGTCACTTGTACTCGCCGTTCCCTATTTCATAGTGACGTTGGAGTTAATACAGTTGACGTGTGCATAGTCTTTATTCCGATGGAGCAATCCCCCAAACAGTAAGAGTCATGCTTCTACGATTGATCGCGGCAATCTGATTGCCATTTGGGCTAAATACAACGACGGATCCCGCTTCATCAATTTTCCTCAATTCGCTCCCGTATCGCATATCCCAGACATACATGGCCTCACCAGTCGTACCTCCAATCAGGAGGCTACTATCTGGACTAAAAGAAACACTGACAACCGCACCAAGAGTAGGCAGCTCCATTAGCTGCTGACCATTTCTTGGGTCCCAAATTCGTGCAGTCGCGTCTCCATTAGCAGACGCTAGGAATGCACCATCATGACTAAACTCTAAATCACTGACCCAACCTGTCGGCACTTCAATTGTAAACTGTGGTGTTCGAACTTCGACTAAATCTCCTATTGATATATGTCCAGGATTCTCCCACCCTACGGCCAATCGATATTCCGATGGGGCGAACGCAACGTGGTTTCCGCTCTCTAGAAAAAAGGCTATCGTGCTTCCTGTAGAAACGTCCACAACTGCCGACAGCCCGATTCCACAGTATGCCAAAGCAACCGTTCGACCGTCATCCGCGATACTGATTTCACAAATAGTGGCAAATCGTTCGAAGTTCGAATAATTTACAGGTTCAGGAGGTAGAGGTGTAATTGCGCTGAGAAGTCTATTCTCTTCAATATCTATGATTGAAAGAGCGTTTCGCCGTTGACCGATGAGTAGAGCATCGCCGTTGGGAGAAAATGAAACACTATTGCCACTATCAAAAAGGATAGGAGCAACTTCCAAGCTATTTACATCAAATAACCTTGTATATGCGGACCCCGCAACTGCTAGTCTTTGAGAATCGGGGGACCATGCCAATACCTGTGCATCAGTTTCAGATGGCAGGTCAGCGAGTTGTATCTGTCTTAATTGTGTGACACGGGCAATACTACTTTCAGATATGATGTTCGACTGTAGAAGATCTTGCTGTGGATCTTGTGCCCTTGCTACCATGACGGCGCCAGTGCTCCAAGGTCCGGGCCCTACCTGACCAACACCGCGAACACGCCAGAAATATGGGGTTTCCAGTTGAAGTTCAAATGGTAAATCGAATGATGTCTCAGACACCGTCACATTAACCATAGGCGCAAAAAAACCTGTTGAACTGTCAAGTTGAAATTCATAGACATTGATATCAGGAACCGAGCTCCACATGAATGTGGGACTGTTATCTGATACAGGTGCAAGTGGTGATACTAGACGGGGAGGCCAAGGAGGAAGTAGTGTTGGATCGAGTGTCATGGGGCGCAGAAGATAGCTGTTTGTAGGCTGTCCCGAATTCATTACCAGCCCAATATAGACAAGCCCATCAGCAACATTGCTCCATGCGTCAATGAATTCCGCGAGAGCAACAAACTGCCCAATCGTTGTCTGTGATACCTCAACCCCTAAATCGCGCAGAATCAGCCCAACCATTTGCTTGAAGACCTCACTACCAAAAATCTCTCGGATGGCAGAAAGGCAGTCAGGTAACTGTTCGATGGTTGGCGTGTCCAGACAATCCAAGTTAGAGGCAAGTTCTGCCAATGCATTCTCAAATTGGATAAACACTCGCGCAAATACGGGTATCAATTGGGCCGAGTTCACACCCGGCACAAAATGGTTGCCAATAATTTCTACAGCGTTGAATGAAAGTGCCCGCAGGTGCAGAAGCGGTGACTGAACCTGCAAATAGTTGTCGGTTGAATCAAATTCAACAATGTATTCCAAGGATTGACCAGGCGGAACCAAGCCAATGCTGCTCCACAAGCGTGTCGTATCTGTTGTTGGATCAAGGGACACATAATCCCCACTAAGTGAAATACCCAAATACAGCGAAAGCATGGGATTTGAAATGACGACAGTTCCGCGCACGCCAGTCGCAATTGCTTCGAGCGATGTTATCTCCAGAAATAATATATTAGGAACTGTTTGATATTCGACATTGATGAAATCGGGTTGGCTAGCTTGCCCGCTCACGAAGGGAACAGGAGATGAGACTAGGCAGAAGATAACGAATGCTGAAAGGGTGGAAAAAATCAGTTTCATATATATCTCCAAATCTCAAGTCTTCGTCAGATTGATCATATCTCGTTTCCTCTATGCCCCCAAATGCAAGCACATCTTGTGATTTGAAGCGAATTCTGCAAACAGGAGTTCTATATGGTCACACTCACCCATCTCGACTGGCAGCCCGTTATCCTGCTCAAAGTTGTGCGTCTGCCATTCGGTACATTCGGCGGACTGTCGCTCAACCGCGGCTATCTCGCACTGGATGACAAGCAATTGCTCTACGCGGATTGGACGCTCGAAGCTGAGGAACGCGCCGAGAGTGTTGTCTGCGACACAGGTTGGATACTGCCAGCACTCCCAGATGTACCGACACAGTTGAAGGGGGCAGGGGCAAAGCGTATCCCGTCGGGGACATGGGTGCTGCCCTACAGCGACAGCCTGTACACTCTCTTCAGCGCCGCCAGCACTTCACTCGTCCGCCTGATCAAGCGTATCGAAACCCACCCGACCGATCCGCGCACGCTGACCGCCCTGATCAACCTCAGTCAAGTTCTTTAGCCACCTGAAGGGACAATCTCATGACACAAGACCCGAACGCCACTGCCATGCAGCGGTATCATGACCGCTTTGACAACATCCGCTACACCGCGATCGCCGAATTCGTCGCCTCCAATCTGAACGCCGACCGAGATGAGGAACGGGTAGTCGATCTATTGGTCGCTGTCCAGAATGCCGCGTTCGAGTTGTGCGGTCACTCGCTGCACATGGGCGCATGGCACACGCTTGCTGTCCGCTGCGGGCAGCAATTCCTCTCGTTTCACACTGTCGATTCCATCCACGACTTCCTGCGCTTGTTCGCACCAGATGATGTGCGGATTGATAATTTCGAGTCCACTGCCAAAGCCATGCTGCGAGCGTACAGCGGGCTGGATGATCTCAAGACCGCGACTGCTCATGCCAACGGTGTGCATTCCTGGCAGGGGCGTATGGCATATGAGCTGCTCACCGCTGTGGAGTACCTGACTCATGCCTCCATCCTGCTCCTGGCGCATGAGGATGATGGATATATTCGGGAGAAGCTGCACAAGGGCTTGAACCGGATCACAAGTGGGGTGTATGAAGGCATCCGCCACAGCAGCGAGCCATCGCGTTACAACTTCAAGTCCATCTACTTCCCCAATGAGCGCGACCGCTGATCGCACCTTCTCCCGATGTTTACAGCCCAGAAATGCGCGTACCTCGCCGCCTGCGCCACTCTCTCGCCCAATGCAGGATGGATGGCGGCATCTGCGGGTTTCTATTGTGTCGTGCCCGTCCAGCGCTGCGCTGCTGATCCGCCAATTTACTGCACGCCACCTGAGCACTGTGCCGCTCATCCGTTGTTCCTTTGCAATCTGGCTCCAAATGGCTCTCTCGTGTGCGTCACGCTGACCTGCCGAGACGTGACTGTTCCCATCTGACATGCAGGTTTGCTGCCGCTCGCGTCATCTGCTGTCTGGCACGCCATGGCTTCCTCCGCTGCGTGCTTTGTCCATCCGACCAGGAACGTGCCGATTTGTCTCTGACCATCCTAGCAGGCGCAGCAGCAGGTCAACCCCGCAGGCGGGGTCGCTTTACCCGTTTTTGTCTGGCTTGCGCCGTTTCACTCAACAAAAACGGGTAGCGCCTTTCAGGTGACCCGCAGCTTCAGCACGCCTGCTCTTGTCCGGTCAGAAATCGGCACAGGGTCGATGGATTACACAAGCGCGTCAGCGCGGAGGAAAATACAATGGGTACGAACCAGTTGCACTCGCTGCATATTCCGTATCATTGATTGCAGTGCGGTATTCTTCAGTCTGATTCCACTGAACGCGGGCACCGTATTTCGACTTCTTGCCTTTGTAGGCTGCCCGCCATGCGTCGATGCCAAAGTGGTAGACGAACAATTCACGCAGTGTGCGCCAGCTTGCACCGGGGAAGGCACGCAGCAGGGCGACTTGATCCGCGCCGCTCTGCACCATTTCACGCAGCCGCGCATATTCCGCATCCGACCAAGCAAATTGGTAGCGTGCCTCACGGTGCATCGTGCGCGTGGTTTCCGTCCCATCGCGCCATATAACGCCAATCGTGCGGGTGATATAGTCTGGACGATTCACGATAGCGCGTTCTGCGAATGCATCGAACAGTTCGCGCCGATCTTCCCGCGCCACTTCGTCCCACCGAGCCACCACCATTTCCAGCACCGGACGCGCTTCCAGCAGCAGCCGTCGGTGTCCCTTGTCAGCTTGCACATGGCTCAGTTCGACGCGCAGCCGTTCCAGTTGGTGTTCGTTGGCGATATAGCTTTCTTGAAGCTGCTTCACGAGGTCGGGATGGCTGATCATTTTCAGGTTCTCGACAATGCCGCGCTGCGCGTCCTCGGTATTGCGGAGCGCGTTCTGAAGGCGGCGTATCTCGCCATGACTGTTTTTCTGTGAACTGGCGACTGCCTGTTCCCATGCTGCTTCGTCGATGGTCGTCGCTTTCAGCCGTTCCAGCAGTAAAGCGTCGATGGTGCGGTCAACGAAAGGAGACATCATGTACCAGATTCGCTTGACATCTTTGCCGATCAGGGCATAGGCATAGCAGTTGGCTTTCATCTGCCAGTTGGTAGACAAACGGCGCAGCGGGATGCCCGGCGTATCATTCGAATAAACCGCGCCTGCATAAGTGGGCGGTGGGGAAGTGCGTGATGCTTTGTCATGACGCACCCACGGGCGCTGCCGCGCATATTCTGGGTTCGGATCACCTTCCAGCGTGGTCATCGACAGGCGGTTGAAAGCGTAAGTGAACAGATCGAGCGGGATGATCGCCTCGTGGTTATGCCGCTGCACAATCACGCCGTTGTGCGCCCAATGCCCGATGTAGACGGCGTTGGTCAGGATTTGCTTGAGCGCATACTGCGAAATGATTAACTTATCGGTATAACGCGACCGCTTGCGGATTTTGGTGTGAAAGAAGAAGCCAGGTGGGATCGGGTTCGCCTCAAACTCTGGGATGAACGGACCGAATTCTTCAATATGCTCCCACGTCCGCTTCAAATTCCCGTTGAACTGCTTGTAGAGCTGGTAGTATTCCAGCACGACATCACAGTACGGCTCGTAGCGCACATATTTACGGAAGTTGGGGTTGTTTAGACCGTTCACCTGACGACGGTTGTCAATCATGTAACCGAGGATGATTGGCGTTCCTGTCCACTGTCCCTGCATATTCAGATACTCGCGGGCATTGAACAGCCGTCCCTTGATGAAGAACTCCAGATAGTCAGCGGCGCGCTGCACCTGTTCACGGAACATCTGAATATGATAGCGTCCCTGCGTCGGGTGGGCGAAGTCATAGATGAACGTCGGCGTGAGGACCTGCACATTGTGTTCGCGGCAGGCTTCGATGAAAATGTTGGTCTCGATCTGCGCCATGTCACGGAAGAAACGATCGACGTCCTGTGAGGCGACCACGCCGATCTTTTTTTCCTTGATCAGCGCCATCACTTCGGACAGCCCTTCACGTTCGTGGATTTTCTTCGTGCCGCTCACGCCTGCATCGCTGTCAATCATCAGGATTTGCGAGCGTTCCCAGCCCTGACGCATCAAGTGTTCGACCATATCGACGGTTTGCAAAGTGGTCGAGATATTGCCGACCTGACCCTCGCTTGACTGGCGATAGTACACGGCAATCGGACGACCCAGCGGGAGCGGCTGCGACTTGTACGGGTCAATCGGGTTGGTTTGCGGCTTACGATATTTCGGCATTATCTCTCATCCTCTTTGAAGCGTTTACACAAAAAACGCCCCGTCCCTGCGAGTGGAATCATGCAGGAACGAGGCGCTGTGATATACAATGCGTCTCAGCCCTGCGATGTGTTTACCGCACTCGCCGGGTCAGCCAGATCATCGAGTTCCCGCTCGGTGGTCTGGCGCAACTGAGTGTCAGTGTACGTCGATTCCTCGAACCGTGCAACTATCTTGAGCAGCGAGCGGTAAACCGTTTCCAGATTTACGCGCTGCTCACTCTTCGTTTGAGTTGGTGTTTCGTGTGTTTCAGCCGTCAACCTCAGCACCTTCAGAACGGTCTATGCTGTGATGCCTCACAGCTTCGAGAATGAAATGCCGCGCCATGAACGAGTCGGGCAGCTTGAGCCGCTCTGCCAAGGCTTCGATCTGGTGGCGCTCCGCGTCGGTCAGCCGAATAGCGAAGATATATTTCCGCTTTGGCTGTCGGGCGGGTAAGGTGGAAACGATGGGTCTGTCCATGCGTCACGCTCCTGTGTTTTACCTGTGAACTCAGCGTACCAGAGTCGATCTGCCGAAAACCTGTAATTTTCCGGTTGAGGGTTGGGAATATTCCAGTCAGTGACGGAAAGATTCCAGTTTTGGAACAGGCTTGAGGGAAGATTAAAAAGCTGGTCGTGCATCGCGTGGTTCTCCACGTTTTACCGATGCGACCAGCATAGCAAAGTTACTTCGAGTGACTTGACGAGAATTGCAGTTTTGGCTTAGTAGTTTCAATACCAAGCTTGCCAAAATTACAGCATTGTTTTGTGTCTAGTTACTCGAATACGCTGGAGGAACAGGGTTGTACCCAAAATCAGTGTAAAATGAAGCGATTACATTTGAAAATGAGGGTGTTTAAACAGTGGATTTACTGGTTGAGAGTTTCGAGGCGGGTCAGCGCATCTTAGCAACGCGTAGTGCTGCCGCACGCAAAATACACGGGCAGTATCTCACGCCGCCAACAGTTGCACGTTACATGGCGGATCAACTGGGGACACTGCCCAAGAAATTCTCGATCCTCGATCCAGCGGTTGGGTCCGGTATGCTCCTCTGTGCGGTGATCGAACGCCTTATCAATGAAAACATTACTGCCGAAGTGCAGATTGATGCTTACGAAATCGACCCCATTCTATATGAAACCGCCGCTTCAACGTTGGAGCGTGCGCAAATAGAAGCGGAAAAACGCGGTCTTCGCTTAAATGTGCATGTTCACTGTCATGATTATGTTCTTGCAGAAACGTCTCATCGCCAGCAGTCCCTGTTTACGGTGATGAGTGAACATCTGCAATGGTACGACTTCATCATCGCCAATCCCCCCTATTTCAAACTGAACAGTGACGATCCACGTTCAAAGACCAGCCGCGCACTTGTCGGGACACATACGAATATCTACACATTATTCATGGCGCTTGCCATCAACAGCCTCGCACCGTCGGGTAAAAGCGTGTTCATTGTCCCGCGAAGCTTTTGCTCGGGTGCATACTTTGCTCATTTTCGTAGTGAGTTGGCGCAGCAAGCAACTGTCGAGCGGTTGCACTTATTTGAGTCACGCGGTCAAAACTTCGAAGAAGTTCTGCAAGAAAATGTTATTGTCACGTTTAGCCAGCGCGACAGACATACTTCGCAAACTACACCGATCGTCATTTCAACTTCTCAGAATGGGGGGGATATTGAGAATGCCGAACCACGCCATGTACCGGCATCGCTTGTCCTCCATCAGCATGATCGATCCATGTTCTATCGGCTGCCGACCGAAGACAACGATGCAATGATTTTGCGATCATTTGATGGTTGGAACGGCTCGCTACATGGCTACAATATGGAAGTATCGACCGGACGAGTCGTAGCGTTTCGAGCTGAAGCTTACCTTGCGCTATTTGCGAGTGAAGATGCTGTCCCGCTGCTCTGGATGCAGCATGTGAAGTCGGGTATCGTTCGCTATCCCCTAGTTGAATTGCGAAAGCCACAGTGGATACAGCAATCGCCGGATACTGAGACACTGCTCGTGCCTGTATTGAATTATGTTCTCCTGAGGCGTTTTAGTGCGAAAGAGGAACCGCGCCGTTTGGTGGCAGGGGCGTTCTTGAGCGATGATTTTCTATCATCGACGGTAGGCTTTGAAAATCACCTCAATTACATCTACCGTAAGCAAGATGAGTTGAGTGATGCTGAAGTAAAAGGTCTGACTGCACTTTACAACAGCGCTCTTTTTGATCGCTATTTCCGCATCACCAACGGAAACACGCAGGTCAACGCCGCTGAACTGCGTTCGCTGCCGCTACCACCGCTAGAAATCATCCAGTCGATTGGGGCAGTCTGTATGTCAAACCCACTCGTCGATGTTGATCAACTGGTTCTCGATCAGCTATTTGAAGCCAATCTTATTCCTTCCGACCTGCTGATAGCAGAGAAAATCTAATCGTGGATAAACTCATTGAAGCCCGCGCACTCCTTAGCGCACTGGGATTACCGACCGCACAGCAAAGCGAAATGTCAGGACTAACGCTGCTCGTCTTGGCGGGATTATCCGAGAACGACACATGGGCAGTAGCGACGCGCCGAAGTCTGCGCGTTCACGATATTTTGACTGAGATTAAAACCCGCTATGGTCGCGCTTATGCGGAAAACACTCGTGAAACGGTGCGCCGTCAAGTGCTACATCAGTTCGAGCAAGCAGGGATCGTACTGCGTAATCCTGACGATCCCACGCTGGCGACCAACAGCCCGCGTACACACTACGCGCTTACTGAAGCAATGTTGAAAGTGCTGCACGCATATGGCTCGTCCGATTGGGAAACTCAACTGGCGGCATTTCGTGACATCAGCGGCGCGCTATTTGAGCTTTATCAACGTGATCGCCAGCAGAACCGCGTACCCTTAATGCATCAGGGACAAACCTATCAATTGTCGCCGGGCGAACATAACAAGCTGCAAGCAGCGGTGATCGCTGAGTTCGGTCCGCGTTTTGCGCCCGGAGCGAAGTTGCTTTATCTGGGCGACTCTGAGAATAAGCGGCTGATCATCGACGAAGAGGAGTTGGCTCGGCTGAACATTCCGTTCACACACCACGATAAGTTGCCCGACATCGTGCTGTACGATGAAACGGTGAACACGCTTTACCTAATCGAAGCAGTGACCTCGCATGGCCCGGTCTCGCACAAGCGGCGCGTGGAACTGGAGCGGATGCTTGTGCGCTGCGAAGCGGGGCGCATCTACGTGAGCGCCTTCCCAGATTTTGCGACGTTTCGAGGTTTCATCACCGAGATCGCTTGGGAAACGGAAGTGTGGTTGAGCGAGATTCCGGCACACCTGATCCATTTTGATGGGGATCATTATTTGAGTCCGCGTAAATAGTTGGTTTATCGAATACCTTTTTTGTTGACGCGGACAATTCTTGTACAATCTTTTCATCGAGATATGTAAACTTAACATATAAGGGAGCTAACGGTGTCGAAGCTAAACACCGATATTCGGGATGCAATCGAAAATCTCTACCATGATCGGGCGCGTGAACTCATTCGTGAAGCTTTGAAAGATGCGAACGCGGAAACCTATTTTCTCGCATCTCAGGTTGCGCTCGATGACGATCAGCGCAAGTCATTTCTGCAAAAATCACTCGATCTTGACCCTTTCTACGCCCCCGCTTATAAAGCTATGCAAGCATTCAAGCCGAAAGATGCGATACAGGTTGCCGCGCCTGCTGCGCCTGTCGTCAGTATGCCTGCTCCTGTGGCTGCCGCCGCACCAGCACCTGTGGTAGCGACGCCTGCACCTGCACCAGTTCAGGTTGCATCACCGCCGCCACCGCAAACGCTGATAGCAAAAATCGGACACTCCACTACGTTGTACCAATACCCATGGCCGAAAGCACCTGTTCGCAGCAACATATCATCCAATACGGTGTGCATCCCGCTGGCTCGTACTGAAAGCGGCAGATGGATCAATGTGCTGTATATGGGAACCACCGGGCATGAAGTGTTGGGCTGGATTGAAGCCCATGATCTGAGTGAAGTGAAGTTCGGCAATAACGGGGTAAGCCTGTACGACCTGCCAATTACGCAGTTCGAGTACAACTCGAAGCAAGATATTGTCGAATTGAGCAAGAAAGTTCAGAATGCGTTTGGATGGGCGTATCTATTGTCCATGCTGATCATTTTCGCAGCATTTTATGGGTTAGTAGCTGGAGCCACATATCGTTACAATACACCCAGCGAAATTTCAGAAGCGATGACCGCTCGCTACATCGGGTTTGGTTTAGCAGGCGTTCTACTGCTTCTGACTATTAACGCTGCGCGTAACGCCAGCATCAAAATCACCAGCAATCTGGGTGGAAGTGCAATGAATTGGGCGCAACGCCTGAACAGCATTCGTCGCGGTAAACAAAGTGCCACCGAAAATGTAATGGAAGATCAGGCACGTATCGCGGCGATGCAGATTGGCGGCAGTCTGGCGAATACCTACCTTTCCAAGAAGATGACAAGTAAATCGGATGTGACCATCCGTTATCGCTGACAGGGGAAATCGCCAAATGACGAATCAAACACTTCTACCAGCGCTCGAAGCCCTGAGCGATGCGCGTGACCGCGCTTCTGACTATCTGACACAGGCTCAAGGTGATATTGAGCAGACCTATCAAGATGGACTGAACACCTTACAGCGCGATCATGATGAACGTATCCACGCTGCACAGGATCAGTTCGTGCAAGATGAAACCGCCGCGCAATCGCGCATCACAACAGTATTGGAACGGCTGAAATATACAGCCGCTCCGTGGACAGCGGCAGGATGGGAGGGGTATCCCGCGGAGATGTCGCCGAACGCACTGAACGGTAGTCTCCGTGCGGGGACGCTGCCTCAAGCCTTCCCACAGTTCGGAATCGAGAAGATGCCGATGCTGATTCCACTGCTTGATGTCGGGCACATCATCATCGCCTCGCAAGGTGCGGCGAAGGTCAAAGCACGGGCAATCTTTCGGTCATTGATTGCCCGCGCAGTACTTCAGCTTGCCGGGGCAGGGGCACGTTTCCATTTCATCGACCCTATCGCCGTCGGTGCGAATTTTCCGTTTCAATCGCTGCCAACGTCCGTGCGCGGTGAGCGGGTGATCGTCGAGGCAGATGAAATCGACGCGACAATGAAGACTTTCACCGATGCCATTCGTGATGGTGGGCTGAACGCCCCGCTGGTCTTGTGCGCTGCCGATTTTCCAGTACGCTGGAGCAGCGATGCGCTCATGAGATTGGAAACCGTCGCTTCGGCGGGGGTCGCAAAACAGGTGTATACCATCTTGCAGATTGATATGGGCAGAGCACAGCAGGATCAGATCGATCTTGACAGTTTGATGAGCGCGTCCTCTCTCATCACGGTTTCCGATGACAACGTAACGGCGAAGGTTCAGGGAACGACTTACACATTTGATCCCGATGAACAACCGCCTGCGCCGTTGTTAAACACTTTACTAACCGCGCTTGTTTCAACCCTGACGACTTAGGAATGGTGCAGTTATGGATTCACAAACCCTGCTGAATTTTTTACAGACAAGCGCCGATGCGCTGAAGGATCGCCCCACCGCCCGATCAGAGTTGGAGTCGCTGGAAGCAGCCTGGGCTTCGGAAAAAAGCACCGTGGCAAATCAGCGTGATACCGCGCTGGCAGAAGCAAAAAGCCTGCATCAACAGGTGACTAAGACACTTGACGAGCTTATCAACGCACTCCGCACCAGCGATGATCAGGGTGAGCCCGTACCCGCATTCACTCCCTCATCGGATAATCCCATCGAAGCGCTGCGGGAACTCAAACAGTGGGGCGAGACAACCCGCGAGCTTCTAAGTTCTGCTATTAATACCCATACGGCGCAGCAGCAGGCGGTGGCGTTAGAGCAGAAGCGCGAAACTGAACGCCTAGAAGCTGAAGCACAAACTGCTCGGACAACAGCACGTGAAGCAGAAAAAATGGAACAACGTGCTATACGCCGCGATAACCGGGGGAAACCCATCAAACGCGCCGCGGTAGGATTGGCGACGCTTGTATTGATCGTCGTTTTGGGATTTGGTATCTATGCGTTTGCCAATCGCCCTTACTTCAACCCACCGCCTGCGGGACAGATGTTAATCTCACAAGGAGATTCTACATATCTTCTCTCGCCTGATGGTGATAAAACACTCCTTTATAGCTATCGCGGGTTCTATCCTGCGTGGACATCTGATGATACCCTTATCGCATGTTCTTCGAGTGATATCTCATCCGTAACCACAAATTACGCATGTCCATTCGATGATTATCGTGGTTCAAGATACCGCTATTGGCGGATATATCCTTCGCCGAATGACCCCAGCATTAATGCGGTTACTCAAGACTTTAACACCCTTTCTCTGTATAAGGATGGAACCCTTCTTAACACTTTCGCCGATATTTGGGATATACATGACATTTCCTGGTGGGATGCCAGGCATCTCCTCATTAGCGCATCTAATAGTGGTTATCGCCAGTATTTGTTCTCACTGGAAACAGGCGAACAAGTTGAATTGGATTTCACACCAGCAGGAAGAGCCCGCTATGGAACACAGGTCTCGCCTGATGGTACCCGGATTGCCCTTTACGGCGCGGCAGGGCTTGAACTTGGTCAAATTGATGGAACCAATACTATGATTGGCCTGAACCTGGTTGTTCCTGAAAGTAATGTTGGGTCGCTGGTCTGGTCGCCCGACAGCCGCACCATTCTCTACTCAAAGTCTGATGGTGTTTATAGCTATGATGTGGTTACCGGAACGAACATCAGAATTGCCTACAACGGTAGTGAACTTCTGCGTGGGATCGAAGGGATGTATGTATATACACGCGTGTTGGATTGGACTTTTGCCACTGGCGAACAGAATACAGTCACGGCGCTATCTACACTCGATATTACGTCCGTTGCACAGGTAAGCTCAGTCACTGCAGTGATACAGGCAGCACAAACGGAAGAAGCAACTGCGGAAGTGACAGTGGAAGTGACTACTGCCACTCCAACACCCTCTGGGCTGACCCCTGAGGCTGTCACGTCAGCGCCGACGCTGCAGGCGAATCCGTTTGAGGAAACCGCTGAGGCAAATGAACAAATCGTTGAGCAACGATTAACTGGGAACGGTCCGATCAGTTACTACAATGAACCCAGTAGAACGCTGTACCTAACATCGATGGATGGAGACTCAAGTACACCTTTGTTCATCGATAACCCGCAAGGTCATTCGGCATGGTCTCCGGACGGTTCAAGGATCGCATACCACATCAATCGTAGAGGATTGCTAGTCGCAAATGCCGATGGAAGCAATCCGCTCAGCTACGGTGAAGCTAGTTCTGGTGGAACTGCACCCCTTTCGTGGTCGCCAGATGGTACCCGGGTAGCGTATATCCCCAACTACGCTAACCAGTTCACCATTTTCAACGTGATAACAGGTGAGGTCACTCAAGTCGAACTTGCAAGGATTCCTAGTGGACTCAGTTGGTCACCTGATGGTTTACAAATCCTCTATACAGCCAATGCGGATAGTCGCTGGCGACAGGTCTACATCGCTGGGATTAATGGGGAAAACGAGACACAGCTCACTTTTGAAAATGCTCATCACGAGTATGCAAGCTTTTCACCGGATGGTCGGTATATTGTCTATACCTCAAGTCCCGGATCGTTAGCAACGAGCACCGTTCATCTTATGGAAATGGATAGCGGGGTGACAACAGACCTCACTGGAACAGATACGAATTGGATTGCCCCAGTATGGTCACCTAATGGACGTTATCTGGCGATCAGTAGATTTGGTCCGGGTGTGAATTTTGTGGATGGGAGTGCCGAAATTCACATCTTGGACATTGTGAATCAACGCACTCAGCTATTCGCTTACGGGCGTTTCCCATCGTGGAAACCCGTCACAAGCGATCAGGTGATTGTGTTACCAACTGCGGTGCCACCGACCCCAACACGCCTCCCACCGACAGCAACACGAGTCGTGCCGACCAGCACACCGTTCCCAACCTCTATCCCGCCGACGAGTACCCCGCTTCCGCCGAGCCTCTCGGTTTTGCAGCTTCCCACAACGGCAATCACGAATGGCAATGCATCGCGGTTGAGCCTGATCGGGTCGGTTCCACTGCCTGTCACGATGAATATTACGGGCATCAGCGCCGACAGAAGCGTGATCGCAATTGGCGGAAGTGGTCGGCTGTACGCTTACGATCTGGTCAATCTCCGCCTGCTCGAACTGCCCAATGCGGGCGGCTACAGCGACATTGGCGAACCCGAAATCGCCATCAGTCCTGATGGACGCTATATCGCCTATCCTGCCCCGTGCTGTAACTATACCGTGAATGTGTACGATACGCGTGAACAGCGCATCGTTGCCACCCTGCGGTCACATACCGATAACATCGAGGCTGTGCTTTTCAGCCCAACTGGTTTGACCCTAGCAACAGCAGCCGATGAGGCAATTAACTTATGGGAAGTGGGGACTTGGGTGCTGACCAGAAGCATACAGCGCGATGACGCGCTGCAACTGCGTGCTGATAATGTGTTCTCATTAGCTTTCAGTCCCAACGGAGCAGGGCTTCTTGCGGGAACCTACGGTAACGTTGATCTGTGGGATGTCGCAACTAGAACGCTTGCGGGCAGCGTTGGTTCGAGCGGACGCAGTACATTTTCTACTGGCGCGACTCAACAGCTCATGGTAGTGCCCGCCGCAGCGGCGCTCGTTGGCTTGACTGAGTACCGCACTATTGATGTGTGGAATCTACAAACGTTCGATGTGACAGCATCGTTCTCAGTAGATACACGCCACTTCGATGTCAACGTGGGCGGTAATCTGTTGGTAACTGAAGATTCTGGTGGATTCAATGTCTACAGTTTCTTCACTACGGAGCGTATTTTCACAGGGACAGGATCGTATTCATTCCCGTCAAAGGTTTACTTCTCCCGCAATGATACACTGCTGGTCGTGGTGAAATCGAACGAGATTCAGTTGTGGGGTATTCCCTGACCTCACCGTAAACAAAGACAGGAAGGTTGAGTAATCATCAACCTTCCTGTTTCATCATTGCAACGACGATACTTGCTGACTTACTCGGTTGCGTTCAGCGACAGAATAAACGAGCCGCTCGCCTGCGGATCGAAACCGCGTGCGATGATCACGTATGTGCCGCTGCTCGGCAAGATAAAATCGATCTGTGAGTTCAGATCGTTGTAGTCGTCGTTCTCCGCAAGTTGCCTGAGATTTGCGTCGTACAGTTCGAGGTACGTATCGAAGGCGGGCGAGTCCATCGTGATCGTGATCTCGTCTCCCACGTTGCCGCTGAACGTGTAGCGCACATCATCCCCACTCGTTAGTCGACCTTGCACCGTACTCCCATAATCCAAGCTGACCACACTTGCAATCTCGTCATTTAGTGATGTGGGTCCTGCAATGTCGAGTGTAAGCGTAAATGCCCCATTCGCGTCACTTTGGAACCCGCGCGCGACGATTGTGTAGGTGCCATCGCTCGGCAGAGTAACGTCGATCTGCGAGTTCAACCCGTCATAGTCGTCGTTGAACGCGATTTGTCGGTTGTTTGCATCGACGAGTTCGAGGTAGGTGTCGAAATCGGCATACATCGCAATCGTAACCGTATCTCCGCTGCTTCCCGCGAATGAATAGCGCACATCATCCCCGTTGGGCAGGAAACCTTCGACAAAATCGCCGTACGCGATAGTCGTCTCTGAGGTAGGTGTGTCCTCTGCCGGCGCAGGCTCAGATGCGCCTGCGTCGTCCCCCTCGATGATCAACAGATATTCACCATTCTGACCTTGCTCGCGGCTGGTCACGACGATTTCATATTCGTCATCGCTCGGTATTTCGATGGTGATGCGCGCATTCTGTCCGTCAAAATCATCATTCTCGGCCAACCGGATGGAACCCGGTGCGAAGAACTCAAGTGCCGGATCGAATTCATCCGAAATGACCGTGATCGTCACCACATCGCCGGCAAGCCCGAACACGAGGAACGAATCGCGCCGGCTGCGCTGCCCACTCAGGCTTTGCAGCGTTCCCTGTACGATATCTCCATAGTCCACAAGCACATCCGATGCCATTCCATCCACAAACAGAGTCGGTCTGAGCGACTCAGCATCGGGTGCAGCGGGTCGAACGACCGCGCCGGGTTCGGCTAAGGTCGGTGGAGAGTCGAACACGATCAATGTTTCCGGCACATCGGTGATGATCTCACCCAACATACCCATTTCGGCAGCAAGCGCGGCGGCTTCTGCATCCAATCCATCCCCGATGACACCTTGTCCGAACGGCGGGTAAACGACTGTGACTGCCTGCCCCGTGATCACCGTTGCCATCACGGCTTCTGCTGCTGCGCCAAGTGCGGTGCGTTCACCCGTCAACGGGCTTTGTGTGGCGTAAATCGCATAATAATCGTCCTGATAGGCGAATACGATCAGCACGCCGTCGAAATCGTCGTCGGTATCCGAAAAGTCGGTTCGATAATAGGTGTAATCGAGTTCAGGCAGGGTGCGTTCGGTCACTTCGCCGGTTTCGTTCTGCGAACTTCTGGCACGAAGCGAGGTCTCAGCGAAAGCTGTCGTCCGATAACTGTCTCCGGGAAAGACATCGATGGGGTAGATGGTCATGAAGCCATCGGTACTCTCTAAACTGATATACTCCCCGTCGCTTCCCGAAATTGACCACCCTTGTGGCAGGAAGAATGTCGCGCCTATCTCATCCCATATCGCCTGCTGATCGACGCGCAGACGAACCGCATCGGCGCTCACGTTCAGATCGTCTGGAAGATCGGCTCCTGCATTGTCGGACAATGTTCCGCTCAGCATTGTCAGGGTTGGGGTACTGCCACCGCAGACGATGTTTACTTCTGCAATCACGGAGCGATTTCCCTGATCGTCCTCCAGCGCCATGATATAGAGTGCATCGTAGGTTCGAAAATCGCAGAACCATGTCAATTCCTGCGATGCCAGACCGCGCTGCTGGCGGGCAGGATCGCTGGAAATAGCGACAGAGTCACCCTGTGGGGTGCGTGGGTTGTCTGACGATACCAGTGCAATCGTGAGCGAACTGGTGTCGCCTTCCATGTCACCATACACAACCAGCACATCCAGTCCAGCTTCAGCCATGCCGACCTGAGGTTGCCCGACCACTGCGACGATCTGCGGCGCGCCGGGGGACGGGGCGATCTGAGGAATATCGATGCCGGTGATCACATCGAGTGTCGCATTTTGCCCGACGAGCAGGTCAGATGTGCCGTCAGCTTCTAATGCGGCTGCTATGCTGTAACCAAACTCTCGAATGGTGTCGTTCAACGGTGTCGTAGCATTCATCACCACAAGTACCGACCAGAAATTGCCGCTGTCTTGTCGCACCGCTACATTCATATAATTGCCGATACTGGTGACACCTTCGGTGATCAGAGCATAGCGTCCACCTACATTGACAGCGCGAGGTTGCGTTTGGACACCGATAACGGTCAGTAGCTGAGTCGCTGTTCCGGGTGCAATCACCACCGTTGGGGCGTCGGCGTTAAATAACTGCCCCTCGAAGCCATAGAAATCGAGACCCAAGCTGCTGGTAGAACCGAAACCAAACGTGAGCAGTCCAGTAACAGCCGCCAATCCGCTGTCGTTCTGGTAGCCATCCGGTAGGCGAACCGTGTATTCGCCACCACTCAGCACAGTTGGTAGTTCAGCGGAAGTCAATAAAATTGTTTCAGATACTAGTCCTTGCACTAACTGGGCGTTATCTGCGGGTTCGCGGCTGGTAAAAATGTCTATCGCAGCGGAAAGATCGCCCGTGTACTGTTCCGCCGAACTGCTTTCCAGTATGCCGACACTGTAATGGCGTGTATCCCACGGCGCGACTAGCATCGCACTATCAGCGCTACCAGTACCGGCACGGCTGTATTCCAGCAGTACGAACGGTGTGCCAGTGTTGATGACACGCTGAGCGACGAAGGCTCCTGCACCATTCTCGGCGAACAGCGCGTCAGCCTGATCGATGCTGTTCAAGGCGCGACCATCATTGAACACGACTGGAACAACGTTACTGATGCTTAAGCTGCTGTCGTCGGCGCTACGCAAGCGAATATCGGCGGTGTTCTCCATTACCTGCCACGCTGTCGGCACCGCTACCGTTGACTGCAAAACTTGATTTACCACTAGGTCGCCTGATTCCTGCCCTAAGACAGTGATACTGCTCAGCATCAGAATCAGCATCAATACCAGCACATATAACCACTTCGTCATAAACACGCTCCAGTGAACTATGTTTCTCAATGACCCAAATGAACTTGCTCGCACGTTCTCGTTAGGGTTTAGCATGGATGCTCGAATTGCATCATACTGTCTCCCAGTTTAACATCAATCTTTGTGCATACTGGATATAGGGACGCCGCTGCGGGTTTCTGGAAGGTATCATAAATCACAAGTTACATTTAGTTTCGAAAGAATCTTAAACGAAAAAGTGTATTGTTTCTTTGAAGTTCACGCTCATCAAACTATTTTAGAAGCAATCGATAGCTGGAGTTAGCGTCCCCAGCCAAGACGTGCTGCGTCTTCAGCCTGCATACGCCTCGTGCAGCAACCGCGCCGCGCGTTTCATGTGCTTGTTGAACGTGTTCGCGCTGTGGTTCACATCCGCCGCTGCTGTGCGATAGCTCTTGCCGTCGATCTGCGCTTGCAATGCTAGGCTGAGGCACGGGGTGTGGCGGTACTGGTCGAGCAGCGCCTCGGCGGGCGAGGTGTTCCCGGCGTGGTACTGGTCACGCCAAGCGCGATACGGCGAGACAAAGCGCCCAGTGCAGCGGCTCTTGTCGGGATATTCGATGATCGGCTTTGGCACGGGGTAGCTGTGCGTTTCGAGGAATGCCTGCGCGAACTCGTAGCGAACTTCCGCCAGCAGCGGCACCACGTAGGTCTGATACCAGTTTGCGGTCGTCATGCCTACGATGCTCGCCGCGTCCTTGCGGCTGACCTGCGTCGTGATGTGATACAGCGCCGCTAGGTGGCGCAGCGAGTCGCCGTACTTCGTCGCCAGCTTATGCATCACGCGCTCGATGTCGATCCGCATGTCGATTTCGGTCGCCCAACCAGCCCACCGTTCGCCGCGCTGATGCTGCATCCCATCGATCACATGCTCGTCGGCGGTGTTGTGCCAGTCATCCGAGATGAGCGCGTCGAGGCTGTCATACTGGTTCGCTTGGTAGCGGATTGTCGAGATTTTGCAGCGCGCCAAGATGAAGAACACCGTCTGCTTCCGTGACTTTTGAACAAGAAAATCACGCTGTTCAACGAGTGTTTCCCACAGCGCCATGAACCCGATTTGTAGGCAATCGGGCAACTCATCAGGCATCACGCCGAAGTTCTTCATCACATTCGAGGCATAGTGGGCGAGATCGTCGTAGATTTGCTGAAAAGTCAACTCACCCGCCCAACTAGTCGGATATACGGGGGTAGGCGGATACGGCTTGATATTGAACGTTGACATCGGGACACTCCCTCACACTGCTGGAGTCTGCCAGCGCAGGCGAGCGCTACCGCTCGCCCCGCCGCTCACGACGCAGAAGGGGGAACCGTCCAGCATCCGCATGGAAGGCGGGTGGTTCGGTGGTACTGCCTGAAGGGTAGTGCCAGCGTACCGCCTGCTGGTGCTGGACGGTGGGTGTCCCTCGCGTCGTATCCTCCCCGCGGGGCGGTAGTGCGAGAGAGTGAGGGGTCTATATCAACTCACGACATCGCAGCTTAAATCGTTCGTAGAGACGCAGTTTGGTTCTCAATCGCATTCGCACTTTGCGCGGTTGGCGTGTTCCATCCGCCGTGATGGCGGTCAGGTACCCTTTCCCCTCCTCGCGCATCACCTGTATCTTGCCAATGTACGGAATATCGACCCATTCCCCACTGGCGATCTCCTCTGCCAGCGCTTCCAGATACCGCTCAACCGATTCGAGGACAACTGCTTTGGTCAAACTGCGCCGCTGCCGGGCGACGTGGGCTACTCGCTGTGTGTGGTTCACTTCTCGATTCCTCTCAATGTTAAGAATGTGTCATACGTACTGACAACATGACACTGACGACAAACTGTCAGTATTGTCATGTGTCAGTTCTGTCAGTGTTGTCATGTAAATCAGCCGATCACATGCTCGACGGCGATATACGCCTCGGCACGTTCGATGCGCCGCTCCTCAATCAGCCCGGCGCGGATCAAGTCCTGTGCTAACTGCCGTGCCTGCTTCGCCGACAGGTTGAGCTTGCGATACAGGTCACGCATGGCGACTCCTGCCGCGCCTGCTTCCTGAATGACCGTCAAAACGCGATCTTGTAACCGTCGCTCGATGACCGCTTCTCCGCTCTTGTCGAGCTGATCCAACAAACGGTGCGCGCTCGTGCGCCAGCCATCGCAGATCGCCTGCGCCGCGTTCCAATGCTCTACCGTGACTGTGGGCGCATTGCCGTCTGTCTTGAGCCAATCGAGCGCGGCGAATAACGCTGCCAGCTTGAACGCCTGCACATGCATTCGCCCGTATACGCCTTTCAACCGCTCATCGAGTTCGACCTCACGGCGAGGGTCGCACAAACGGCGCAGATGGTCGCCATACCGTTGAACTTCCGCCCAACACTCGACATTCAGGCGCAGCGCCCCCGGTGCACTCCAACCCATCTCAGTCATTTCCGGCGTGGGCAGCCGTTCGTGCAGTTTCCGCAGATCGTCAATTAAGTCGTTGGGCGCAGGTTGGTAGATGAGCGATGCCGGGCGCTCGGCGTAGTCCGGCTCCGGCATGAGCAGCGCAAAGCGGACAAGTAAACCGTTATCCCAATCCCCCGCGCTGATGGCGCTGCCCAAGCTGGCAGGCGTAGTCACGCCGAGGATCGATAAAGCCGCATTTTCGACGACATTCAACCCGGTCTGGGTATCCTTGTCGAAGTAGTCGGGACAATCATAGAGTTCCATGATCAAATCCTTCAAACCGATCATGTAATCGCGCTTGTTGATTGCGCCGAACAAGCCCGATACCTCATCCTTGAGCAGTCCGCGCTGCGCCGCGAACGGCTGCGCTTTGGTGAAGCGGTCTTTCTGCTCCTTCGTCAGCTTATCGAAATTTACGGGCAGACGCCCCGCCAGCGCCTCCTGAAACCGCTCCGGCGATCCGGGCGTGGGCATGAGCATATGCGGGATCGCGGCGCGGGCGACACTCTCCGCAAGCTTGTACGCGGTCGATTTTCGGTAGAACGTTGTCCCGGCAACTAGCATCATGTACAGGTTCGGATAAATCCGCACCCCCCACGGCGACTCCCCGTATAACCTGCGCCCGACGGCTGTTGCCAGCAGCCACAACCCTGCGGCTTGATGGAAGATCAGTGGGGTTTGATTGCCCGTCGCGCCCGCCCATGCCATGTACCGTTCCAGCCAATCGGGCAGCTTCATCGGTGGTGCGGGTGGTTCCTGTTGCGGCGGATCGGCCGGCGGTTCGCGGCGGCGTTGAATCGTCGGCGGTTGAGGTTTCTCCACTAATCCGCCCAACTGCCCTGGATCGATGTTCAGTCGAGCACATATCTCCTTCGCCAGCATCGTGCCACACAGGTAACAATGCCCGTAGCCGCTGGCGGTGTTGAACCCGAAGGACGGATTCCGGTCGCCATACTTGTGGCGCTCTGGATAGAGGCAGCGCCCATGCAGCCACTCGCCATGCTGTTTGAAGCCCTGCCCGATCAGCACATGGCTGATTTCCTCGATTACGCGGCGGTTGAGCGGCGCATCCCCGCTCGGCGCGCTGATCTTGGGCGGCTGCCATGTCCGCGCCTCTTGTCGGGGTTTGAAGGTTTCGACCCACGCCACGAGATCATCCAAGTTGGGTACGCGCAGAATATCGAGCGCCTTCTCGACCCGGTACGGCTGCCCGGTGATGGGATGAATGCTCGGCGGCGCGACCACCTGCCGACCGTCTCCACATATCTCCAAGTGACCGATAGGCGTGTTCATCGCCTTCACGCTCAGCGGCAGGTGATCGGAATAGAAATAGACGTGCCGCCCGATGCCACCGCCACTGGCAACGGTATAGGTTTGTGCCAGTGCGGGAAAAGTCGCGGCGAAGGCGGCATAACCCGCCACCCCGTCGAGATCGAGGACAACCAGATTGCCAGACACAGCACCGCAGACGATGCCGACATTACCGAATGTCCACGTGCGAATCGTCTTTGCGTCCGCCCTCTGATTTTGATACTGCGTCCAACTTTTCAGCGCCGGACGCTTGCCGTCCAGTGGAATAATACTCAAGCTGAGCGCGGCATACGCCAGCGCTGCGGCTCCGATAGATTCACTTTGCGCCGCCCGCACGATGGGCAGCAGGTTCAAGGATGACATCATGCTTCCTTTTATAGGTACTCACCGGATGTAAAACGCATCGTTGGACAACGGTGTGAACCTGATGTATCCTCAAGTTGACTAGACAAGAAGACTCATCAGGTTCACCCATGCCGCCGGCTCTCACGCTGGCGGTTTGGTTTTCCGAGCAGCAGCAGTTTCGAGCAGGTCGTTGACCACCTCTCGAAACTCCGCACCGTCATCGATCAGGTCAACGAACAGGTCTCCAGGTTCGATCTGTTCCTTACGGAGGCGCTCATACAGCAGATGCAGCGTTTGCAGGTTGAGCCACAACCCGATAGACACCAGCTGCTCCACATGGTCGATCCGCCGCCCGAACGCTTTGGTGAAATGTTTGCGGCTGCCGATCACGTCTTCCTGCTCATCGAGGAAGGCACGCAGCGCGGCACGCACCACCTCGGATTTGGCTTCGTCGCGCCCACGCGCAACCTGTTCCAAACGGTCGTCCATCGCATCGGTAACCTGCACCGATAGGCGCTGCGGATATTCTTTGCCTTTGCTAGACATCGTTACCTCATTTGCATTGCATGTCGGACGAAAAAATGTACTTGCGGTTACGTTTTGGTGGTGCTGGACACTGTGAAGCGTGCTGCGCCATGCCTTTCAGCGTCGGGGGACTGCGGCACCCCCGACGCTGGTGCGACGCTGCGAAGCCTGGCGCACCAAGCCCCTCCGGCATGTGAGGAGCGAGTTCATTAAACTCGCTACCCCTACTGCGTAGAGGGTTGGGTGTCCCGCCCGCCAACTGGCACGCCGCAAGGCGCTGACCCACTGGCGGGACACTCACGAGCGGCACGAAGCCGCTCGTATGCTTTTGTGAAATGCAGACCAATCGCCCTGTGTAAGACAGCCTCATAAATCGATCTCCAAACTGCGCCCACTGCCGCTCTCGATGTCCTGTGAAATTTCCTGCTGCTCCAATTCAGCCTCGCGCAGCAGCCGCCACTCCTGTCCAATCGTCCGGTCTAACAACATCTCGAATTCCTGTCGGGCAATGTGATGCAAATTGTCCTCACGGTTTAGTCCGCCCCGGTCAGTACATACCTGTTGACGATCCACGCGGTGCGACTCGCGCTCACCGAGACTGTTCTCAATCGTCCCGGCGACAAACACATGCGTGTGCAGCATTTGCATCCCGTAGTCGTCATCGGTATCCCGGTCGTGGAGCACATATGAAAATTCTGGGGTATTCAGCCCGCGTGCCTCATGCCACGCCTCAATCGTCCGCTCGGTGACTTCACGTACCATGTCGTGTCGCAGTTCTTCCGGTACGAGTGCCATCAGATCTGGCGCAGGCGCGATGACCATGTGATGTGCCAGCACATACGGACCCGCCAACTTGCCCGCGTTTTCGTAGACCTCACGCCAGCCCTGTCCTAATCCACAATCCGTCCAGCGCTCGTCAATCTCAACCGGGCGATGATCAGGGCTTTCCCGATGCGACACATACTTGAGCAGCTTCTTCAAGCCTTTATACCCGCCTTTCGATGGCTTCTGATACTTCCAATTCGGGATGATCGTTGGCTTCGTCATGACTGTGAAACTCCATCGACTGACACGAAATGACCGACAAACATCTTCCGGCGCTCCCACTTCGCCGCTTGTTTACAGCGATTGCTGCAATACAAACGCGGTCGTCCGGCATAGTAATTCGACCGGGGTAAAGCGTCACCGCATACGGCGCAGTACCTCATTCGCTCGCCTCGTGATGGCTGCCATTCCCATTCATGCTGAGCGCTAAAGGGCGGGTAGCCTCCACTACACCCCCTTCGTCTGGGCTTTCTACCAACACCGGCGCGACGGGCGCTTCTGGCGTTTCGTACCAGTTGTCGGCTTGCAATTCACGGTAGACCAGCGCTCGCCAGTCCCCATTGGTCAATGCCTCCAGCGCCTCACGACGGCGGCTGTTCCCTTTTCGCAGCGCGTCCCGGATTGCATTGGCGTAGAACTGCATCCAGCGCGGATGGGCTTCAGGGTTAATCGCGGATCGCTGCCAGTCGTTGACTGCTTCTTGATAAGCGCGTTCGTTGGCATGGCGCATCTCGATGGATTCAAGCATCTGCTCTTTGAGGACGTAGGCGGTAGACAACACCAACAGGGGCGGGGCAATCGCTTCTAACCACGCGAACGGGCTTTCAATGTGACCGGGCAGAGCGACCTGCACGTTGCCGACGAGGGCAATCGCAGTAGCAATTCCCATACTGGTATACAGCAGCCGACGCGCACCTTTCGATGTGCCAAGCGTTGCCAGTGCCAGCGAGAACACAACCTGACCGATTTCTGCCGTAAGAACCGTCGCAATCCCAACCGCGACCATCGCCAACTCGAACGACACCGCTGCACCAAATGTTTCCGACCCGATGACGTAGAGTCGGATTGCAGAGGGGGTAAAGGCTGCCAACAGCAAGACAATGCACAGTACATTGATCAGCTTCGTCACACCGGGCGGATACCGACGGGCGGAGTGATGATTGAAATACTCCCGGTTGGGGCGATCACCAATCTCACGCTGTACCGCTTCTTGAGCGGCGCTGCGGGCAAGCTGGCGTTCTTCCTGAGTCAACGGCTTAATCTGGGCGAGCATATTCACTTCCTTTTCTCCTGTGCGGAATCAGAAGAAGCCGTATCCCCGGCATTGGGGTCGGCTTCAGGACGAACATAGGTTTGTGGTTGGCAGCGAGTGAATGCGTCGGCTATATCGCTAGGGGCAAAAGCACGGATTGGTTCGTCAGTCGATGATGGACACCAGCGTCAACATGCAGATTACCGGCTTTGTGGGCAGCGATCCGCAGGTGCGTCAGGTGGGTGAACAGAGCGTCGCGTCGTTCTCGGTAGCGGTCAGCCGCAAGAACCGCGCCGGCGAGAAGCAGACCCTCTGGGTGCGCGTCAACTGCTGGAACAAGCTGTCGGATGTGGCGGCGCAGTATGTGCGCAAGGGGTCACTGGTGCAGGTGACGGCGGAATGGCTTCGTCTGAGCGCCTGGACGGATCAGAGCTGTGAATTCCAACGTAACTTGAGAATCGCCAAAAAATCCAATGTAACTTGAGAAAAATTCCAGCGACTCTCAAACGTCGGTATCACGTGACAACAGACG
>JABWBO010000052.1 GCA_013360465.1 Anaerolineae bacterium
CTACCAAACCCCCGCATCCGTCTATTTCAAGAAAGGAGAGCGACCCACTGATAAAAACGTCATTTTGCTGTCTTGACAATGGGGTACACCTTAATCTGCAGCCCATTCACAGCCCCGGCATAGTTGAATTTTTTCTCCTGTCGGAATTGTGGGAGGAGGTGAGATGCTCTTTCGATAGGTCCTGCGACAAGTTGCGGAAAGAAGGCGATGAATGTTGCGAAGATACCGAAGTGCCGTTCTGCCGGAATTGTTCGTCGATAAACGTCGATGGTATAGGCGAATGCCTGGAATGTATAAAAGGAGATACCGACAGGGAGCAGGATATTTAGTATTCTGATCTGGTTGTTCACACCAAACTGGGCTAGAAGATCGTTGAAGGGTTCTATGAAGAAGTTGAAGTATTTGAAAACAAACAATGTTCCCAGACTCGCAGACAGCGCTATACCGAGGAGTAGTCTGCGGAGCGTCTTGTGTTCATTAGCAGTTCGCGAAATCAGCAAAGCACACAAGTAATTTACTGCTATGACAAACACGAATAGCAATAGATAATCGATACGCCAGTAGGCATAAAAGAAGATGCTCGATCCTAGAAGCAATCCCCATCGAAATCGATAGGGGATTGCGAAATAGCCAATACAGACTACCAGAAAGAACAGTACAAAATCGTCCGAGACAAACGACATCTGTGGTTTACTTATGACACAAGGCTCAAACTGGACGAGAGCAAACGACAGTATAGCATACCGCTAGCCCTTCAAAAAGAAGGCTAGATACGACCCTTGGGGCAGATTTGCGGTAAACCCTAACCGTCGGTATGCTTTCCAAAACCCTTTCCGCGCACCCCGGCGAAGATGAACCCGATGACAGCTCGACCTGCGGCGATCCGCACAGATCACAGCAATCCCTTTGCCCACAATACGATCAAGGTGCGCCTGCCGGCGATTGTCCGTGAGATGCTGCGCCTGAACCCCGACCTGTCGGGTGAAGTGGAGACGGCGCTGGAATTGCTGGCGCGCTCGCTGGAGACGGATGGACCGATCCCCCTCCATGCCGATCCCGTATGGGCGATGGCGACTGCTGCACATGCCGGAGAGACCTGGCAGGATGCCCAGTGGTTCTTCGCCGAAACCTACTTCTATCGTCTGATCGCCGACGCCGTGTGGTGGCAGTCGGCGCGGCGTGACCCGTTCGTGCCCCACAAGCTGGAAGAGATCACCGGCAAGGCGATGCGCGCGACGCTCTCCATCGCCTTCGAGCTGACCCCGGAGGATTATCGCGCCCGCCTGATCGACCGTCTGCTGCGCGCCTTGTGGGGCAACCGCATCGACCTCAGCCTGAAAGAGGTCGCCCGGCATGGTGCGCATGGCGACGATGACGATCTGCTGGTCGATGATCGCCCAAGCGCGGCTGACCTGCTGCTGAATCAACGCGGTGGTGAAGTGCATGTGATTGCCGATAACACCGGCACTGAGCTGGCGATGGACTGGCTGCTCATCGACACGCTGCTGGAATCCGACGGCGAACAGGAACCGGCAGCCGAACAGGTGATCGTCCACGTCAAAGCGCATCCAACCTTTGTGAGCGATGCGACCCGTGACGACGCCCTGACTCTGCTGGCGGAATTGGGCGGGCGCGGGACGATCACGCGCGGCTTCGGTCCGGTGGCGGCGGCAGTCGCCGAACGGTTACAGCACGCCCTCATGGAAGGACGCCTGGTCGTCCGCGAAGACCCCTTCTGGAACAGCCCGTCGTTCCTTTTCGAGATGCCGGAAGCACTGCACGATTTTTTCAGCGGCGCATCTCTGGTCATTCAGAAAGGCGATGCCAACTACCGGCGGTCGGTCGGCGATGCGCTCTGGGACCCTGCTGCGTCGTTTCAGGAGGCGACCGCCTTCTTCCCTGCGCCGCTGCTGGCGCTGCGCACCTTGAAGAGCGATTCGATCCTCGGGCTGCCAGCCGGACTTGCCGAAGCGTTGGCTGTGGAAGACCCGCTGTGGCGGGTGAACGGGCGCAAAGCGGTCATTCAATTGGGCGGACGGCGCGACTGAGCATCGGACAGCCCAAAGCCGGCGATACTTCGGAACGCTGGATGGGCTGGACCCCCTGAACTATCGCAGCGCCGCCCGACGCCGACGCCGCAGTCACGGGTCGCCGTCAGCCTTTTGCCCCACCGCGCGGCGTCGGGATATAATCGCCTCGTTTTCGCTGAGGAATCAGGATGCGTCAGATGTCTGAGGATCTCCGCCCGTCGCCGAAGTTCAAGCCTGTCTCACTTTTCGTCACCTGCATCATCGACATGATCTATCCCGATACAGGCGTATCGGTGGTGGAAATCCTCGATCATCTGGGCATTGAGGTGAAGTTCCCGCTCAATCAGACCTGCTGCGGACAACCGGCGTACAACGCCGGGTTCCAGGAAGATGCTCGTGCCGTCGCCAGGCAGTTTCTCAACGCTTTTCGTGATGCGGATGTGATCGTTACCCCTTCAGGAAGCTGCGCCTCGATGGTGCGCCATTACTATCCGAGCCTGTTCGAGGGCGATCCCGTCTGGCACGAGCGCGCGGTCTGGGCGGCGAACATCACCTGGGAGTTCACCGAATATCTGGTCGATGGGTTGGGGATCACCGACATCGGCGCGGCGCTGCCGCCGATGAAGGTCGCCTTTCACGACTCCTGTCACGGCTACCGGCTGATGCATCTCGGCGCGCAGGCGCGGGCGCTGGTCGGGGCGGTCGATGGCATCACCATCAACCCCTTGACGGGAGCCGATCAGTGCTGCGGATTCGGCGGGCTGTTCGCTGTGAAGATGCCGGAGATCAGTGGCGCGATGCTGAAAGACAAGGTGGACAACATCGAGGCTGCCGACGCCGATGTCATCCTCGCCGGCGACGCCTCGTGCCTGATGCAGATGAACGGCGGTCTCAGCCGAAAAGGCAGCATCAAGCGGGTGATGCATGTCGCGGAGCTGCTGGCGCGCGGTCTCAAGCAGGGGCAGATTTCCCCAGAGGACAAGTAGAATTTTCCGTCTGCGCCTCTTCACGCTTCTCGCTCTCCTGCTGTGCGCGCTGTCTGCGCACCTACTTCGCGCGCAGACTCAGCAGGTGTTCCCTGTACGCCCCGGCGCCATTGAAGGCAACATCAACGAGACCTTTCCGGCAGTGCGCTACAGCTTTGAGGCGCGGGTGGGCGAAAGCGTCACGATTCTGATGGAGACGACATCGGGTAATCTCGATCCGCTCCTGCTCCTTGTTGGTCCCGACGGCGTGCTGGTGGAACGCAACGACGACCGGGAAAGCGGCAATCGCGATGCCGAGATCGCCCTGACTCTGGAACGCGGCGGCGTCTACATCATCGAGGCGACTCGTTTTGAGTCCGGCGCTTCAAGCGGGACTTTTCGGCTGACGCTGTCGGTCAGCGGCGCGGGGACTTCGGGCGGCAGTGTCGATCCGCTGGAGTCACCGCCGGCGTTCAGCGTCGCCTTCACGCCCGTCGCCTATCAGGAAGTTGCCAGCGGGTCGTTGAGCGACGCCTCGGCATCGCGCTACTATGCCGTCGGCGCGCGGCAGGGCGATCTGGTGCGGATCATCATGACGCGCACCGCTGGCGACATCGACCCGCGCCTGACCGTCAGGAACAGCCGCGCCGAAGAGATCAGCCGGGAATCACAGACGCGCTCCGGCGAGTCCATCGCCTATGTGACCTTCCCGGAAACGGGGTGGTATCTGATCGAAGCCGGCGCGCGTTCTGGAAGTGGGGCATACGATCTGTATCTCAACCGCCTCGCCGATGCCGTGCTTCAGGTGGGGCAGGCGGTGACCAACACCTTCGTGCCGCAGACTGCCTCGCTGTCCTACATCGTCAATGCGCGAATCGGCGATCTGCTCACGCTGACGATGTTCGCCACCGATGCCGCCAGCGGCGTCAAACCGGGGCTGGAACTGCTCGACCTTGGGCTGAGCGGCATTGCCAGCGCACAAGGGGATCGCTTCGCTACCGTGCGCGCTCGCATCCCGCGCAGCGCGCCCTACATCGTTCGAGTGACGAACCTTAATCCTGAAGAGACGGGCGGGTTCAGCCTGCGCTTGACCAGTGTCCCGGCGGATGTGGCGGCGTTTGCGCCGCGACAGATCGCCTACAACAGCCAGCTGGAAGGCGAGATCACGACGGAACAGCCGCTTGAGTATTTTCGCTTTTCCGGCAAGACCGACGAGCTGGTGACGATTTCCCAGATGCGGCTGGAAAGCGCGCTCGACGCCTTCCTGATTCTGATGGACAGCGACCTGAACGAACTGGCGTCCAACAATGATGTCGGAGTCGAACAGGATGCGCGCATCACGCAGTACCGCCTGCCCAAAGACGGGACCTATTTGATCGCAGCGTCGCGAGCAGGCATGGAGCAGGGCACAACCGTCGGCTCCTACCGGCTGTCGCTCACCGCCGGCGAGATCGATCTGACGCCTGGCGTACTGAGCGCGACGCTGACCTGGCAGGGCGAGGCAGATTTGAATCTGCTGGTCCGTGATCCGCGCGGGCGGGTCATCACCTGGAGCAGCCCATCTTCTCCGACCGGCGGCAGGCTGCAAATCGACAGCAACGCCGACTGCCAGACGCCGAGCGATGAACCGGTCGAACACATCTACTGGGATCGGGCAGCGCCTGGGGATTATGCGGTGTGGGCATGGCACTTGAACGACTGCGGGCGCGCCGTGTCTGTGCCCTATACGCTGACTATTCGCAGCGGCGAGCAGGTGATCGCCTCGGAGACCGGAGTACTCAGCGCCGGCGAACGCTTTGATGTCCCGGTGCGGCTGGTGGAAGATGGGCGGGCTTTCGTACTCGATCTGGGCGTCATCACCCAACCGACGGCGCAGCAGCGCGCCAGCGAAGGCGGCGATCTGCCGCTGCGCTTCGATGACCCGGTGACGGGCAGCCTGGATGATGCAGTCTACGCGCGCTTCTACAGATTCAGCGGATCAGCAGGCGAACAGATACGGCTGCGGGTGGAACCGGTCGGCGGCGATCTTGACCCCATCGTCGTCCTGCGTGACGCCGACAACAACAGCCTGCCGGACGCGATGAACGACGATGACGGCTCGACACGGGAAGCGATGCTGGAATATGCCCTTCCCTACACCGGTGAATATGTCGTGGCGGTGACCCGCTTTGGCGTTCGAGAAGGTAGGACCGCCGGTCCATACCGTCTGACCCTTTCGCGCGTCGGCTGAGACTACCCCGTCACACGCGGATCGCCCGGCGCGACCTGCACCACCGCCCCCCAGGACTGATAGTTGCTGTAAAACACGTCACGGCGTACTTCGACTCCCGAAGCGTCGAGTATCTGCCGCGTCACGCGCACCTCAGACCCTTCTGCCGACCAATCGACCTGCAGTTCCTGACCGGCGATCAGGTCGGAGTTGACCTCGTAGCGGGTGGCGGCGGGCGGCTGAACGTTGAACACTTCTGGACCCACCTTGACCACCTGGCGACCGGCGCTGGTGCTGTAAAAACGGAACTGAAGGGCGTCCGACTGTGGGAAGACGGAGGTTTCGATCAGCAGGTGATAGTCGGTGTCATTGACGAAGCGAAAATCCAGTTCGGTGGCGTAGGGTCCATCGTCGGGATCGGGCTTGTAGATCGCCGCATCCATGCCGACACCTTCGCCGCGCTCGTAATAGCCGACGCGATAGCCGTGCGGGTAGCGCTCGATGATCGGGAAGCCGCCGAAGAATGCCGCCTGAAATGCCGTCGTGCTGACCTGACACACGCCGCCGCCGACGCCATCGACGGTGCGCCCGCCCAGGATAACCTTGCCGGAAACGTAGCCTTCTTCGGGCGAGATGTCGCCGAGCAGGCTGTTGAAGGAAAAGGTTTCGCCCGGTGCGACGATCACGCCGTCGAAGGCGGCGGCGGCTTGGATGATGTTGGTGCGCCGTGCCGAAGTCGATCCGCTGAAATAGGTCGTCGCTTCCGAAACCAGCTGGGTGATGCCCAGTTCGGCGGCGGTGACCGCATCATGGTAAGGAGGCAGCGTGTAATTGAACGCCAGCGGCACGGTTCGGTTGTCGCGGCTAAAGACCGCCGCCTCCATGCGCGCCAGCGTCTCGTCAACGTTGAGCGAACGCCCACTCTGCGAAGGCTGAATCACCGTCAGCCGCCCGCTGGTCTCGTCGAAATGGAAGCGCCCGTTGACCGGCGGCGCTATCAGCCCCTGCGCCAGGCCTTCCAGGTAGGCACGAAAGGCGCTCATATCGATATCGACATCATAGCGAAATGTGCCGTCGCCGTTATCCACCGTGACCACGCGCAGCAGCGCGGCAATCTGATCGACGCGCGCCTGCCAGGGACCAACCGGCGCGCCGTCGGGCGTCTCGGCGACCAGCACGAGGGGCGCAGCGATGGCAGCGCGCGCCTTTTCGGCGGCGGCTTCGGCGTCCCAGGCGATGGGCGGCGTCTCGTTGACGACCAGCGCGATCTCGCCGCCGGGGCGCAGATCGAGGATGAAGGTGTCGATCTGCCGGAGGGTCTCGCGGACATCCAGCCAGCGCCCGTTCTGCGCGGCGCTCGCCTGCACATCGGTGCCGTTAATGATCAGTTGGGCGTCCTGCGCCGGGGTGTCAATCTCCAGCGCCAGCCGCCGCAGCCATGCCGCCGCCAAGCCCTGATCGTAGCGAATCAGCGGGTTGATAGGCTCGCCGTTCAGCCAGACGAGCGCCTGATCGACCAGGTTGAAGAACAGACCGCTGCCGCGCCCGATCTCGAAAGCCTGATCGACCGTCGAATCAACGTCGAAGGTCACTCCCAGATCGCCCGCAGTCGCCTGCCAGAAGCGGTCGCCGTAACGGAAGGTGAAGACGGTGCTGTCGCCGTAGGTGAACTGATTTTGCAGCGCCGAGCGCGTCTGATCGCGCGTCAAGCCGCTGAGCGAGATGCCGTAGGCGGAGACGCCGGGCATCACCCGCTCGCGGAAGCTCAACTGAAACAGCCCGACCAGAGTCACGGCGATCAGCAGCAGCAGCACGGCTCCGCTGACCAGGAGAAGCGGGAGCCGGATCATCCAAGGATTGATGGCGGGTTCACCGTCGTAGTAACGCGCAGACATGAGACGTCTTCACTCCGTGAAGCGAACCACAAGATGACAGCGCGGACGAAAGGACTGCCGTCCGATTGTATCATAGGATGAGGACCGGGTGTAGAACCGACGTTCTTGTCTTTGTGCCGAAGGCGATCAGCGCTGGCTGCTAACTATCGCATAATCTGCCTGATGGTCGGGGAAGAGCAGCGGATCAGGCAGATGATCGAGGATTTCCTGCGGCAGCGGAAGGTCATTGATGGTCACCGACTCCAGGAGTTCCACCAGCCGTTCGCGCATGACCGAAGCGTACTGCTTCGGCAGGCTGGCGTTCAGCACGACGGGGAGGTCGGCGCCCGGGACCTGGACCGCCAGGACCAGCGAGTTCATGCCATCGCTGCCAGCGAGCAGATAGTATGCCATCGAGCAGCCCTCATAGCTGACGTGCTGCGGTGCGCTGACGGTCACACCATTGCCGATGCGGTCGGGCAGCAAGATGGCGCGCTGAAGCAGCGAAAATGCGCGATTATCTTTGTCCGCTTCGTCGTCGGCTGGCAGCAGGTCACTCGGAGGGACGAACAGGTACATCACCATACGGTCGGGCGTGGTGATGTTTTCGGCGATGACCAGACCGTTGTACTCATCGACCTGCCAGTGTGAAGAGAGCGATACAGCGATGCGGGTTCCGCTGATGGTCGCGCCGCTGATATGCAGGTCGGAAGCTGCTGTCTGCTGATCTGCCGCGCCATCCGATGGGGTCTGGTAGTTGTCGGTTGTGTGGAACTGGCAGGCTCCTACAAGGAAAGCCGCCCCGATGAGCCAGCGCTTCAGCATGATAGGGTGGGTTGAACACTCATGAGAAAGTCAATGATAACAGCATAGCATGATCGCAATCGAACGATTGCAGACGCTAAGCGCTTTCTCATGCGTGAAGGGGTGCCGAGAGGTGAGTTCAAGCACGGCTGAACAGCCGCTGCCGAATCATCCGCCACAGCCAGAGCAGCTCTTCCAGGCGAAGCAGCAGCGCCATCGCCACATAGACGACCACACAGACGCTTCCAGCGGCGCCGACCAGGAAGATCTCGCCGTAGAACCGCTTGGTGTCGATGTTGTCCACGACGACAGGCTGGATGATCAGCGCCCCGACCACCATGACCGCCGCCGCTGCTGCCGCCTTCAGAGTGGTCAACGCCAGGCGTTGGTCGCCAAACCCACCCAGCTTGCGATGAAGGATCAGCGTCGAGAGCAGCGCGTGCGCGACATGTTTGACGCTGTCGGCGATCATCAAGCTGAAGACGCCGGTGGTCGGCGCGAGCAGGAGCGCCACCACCATGTAGAGCAGCAGGCTGACCAACCCGATCAGTGCCGGCGTGAGGGTATCCTGCCGCGCGTAGAAGGCGTAGACCAGCAGCAGATCGACCGCGGCAAAGGGCAGCCCGATCAGGTACAGGCGCAGGGCGAGCGCCGTCACGTCGGTATCGGCAGGGGTGAACGCGCCGTGTTCGAACAGCAGATCGATGATCGGCACCGCCAGGACGAACAAGCCGACCGCCGCCGGGATAATCAGCGTGATCGCCATGCGCAGTCCCAGACCGAGCGTGTCGCGGAAGGAGCGTTCGCCTTCACCGGCGATCAGCGCCGCCTGCCGCGATAGGGTGGGCAGGATGGCGATACTGATCGCCGTCGCCACCAGCCCCTGAGGGAACTGAATCAGCGTCGTCGCCCAGTTCATATAGCTGAGGCTGCTTTCGCCGGTCTGACTGGCGAGATTGTAGCTGAAAACGCGGACGAAGGCATCCAGGATGAGGGAAAAAGTCACCGGCAGGTAGAGCAGGACGATCTGCCGGATGGCAGGGTGTCGCCAGTGGAGCGTGAGGCGCAGGCGTGCCCTGCGCAAACCCGGCAGCTGCGATGCCATCTGCACGCCTGCGCCGATCAGCCAGCCAAAGGCGGCGGCGCGAATGCCTTCGATGGGGCGATCTATCAGCCAGGTGACGCCGTGCGACGAAGCGGCAGGGAAAACCTGCAAAGGCGGAGCCAGCATCACCGTGCCGAGTACCACGCAGCCGTTGAAAATCGCTCCTGCCAGCGCCGGAAATGTGAAAGCGCGCAGCGCGTAGAGCGTCCCGCTGAGGATGGCGAACAGGCTGAGGAAGAGCATTGCCGGAGCAGTGATGCGCAGCAGATCGGCAGCGAGGTTCCGAGTTGCGTCATCATAGCCGCTGCCCACCAGGCTGACGACGGTTGGGGCGAAGATCGTCAGCAGTAGGACGATCAGCGCCATCACGACAGCGATCATGCTGACCAGGACCGACACCAGACGCCAGAGCGCCTGCCTGCCGTCGCGGGTGACCACTTCACTGAGTACCGGGATGAGCGCGCCGTTGACATGCCCGCCAATCAGCAGATCGTAGAGCGTTCGGGGGACGAGCGTGGCGACGAAGAAGGCGTCGGTAGCGGTAGAAGCGCCGAACAGGTTGGTCAGCACGACATCGCGCGCCATGCCGAGGATGCGGCTGGCAACGTTGCCCAGCGCGATCACCCCGGTGGCGCGGGCGACGCTGGCATTGGTCGCTTCCTGATCGTCATGGCGCTGTGTGTCGCCGGCTCCGTCGTGAAGCGCCGTCGAGACGGCGGTAGCTGCGGGTTCGCTCAAGACCTGGACTGCTCCTGCTAAAAAGCCGGCTAAGCATAGCATATTGTTCGGATTTATCGACGTTTTGTATCGCGTGCAGACGGCGGTGAATGGTGTAGAATCACGCTGATGACAGAGGAGTGCAGCGTCGATGAGATGGAAAACCCGCCAGCGCAGCTTTGCCCTAGCGCGTTTGTGCCTCCTGCTCGTGCTGTCGGCATCTGCCTGCCAGCAGGGTCCAGCGCAGGACTCCCCCCCGACAGCGGCGGTTGACGCCAGCCTGCTCGGTGACAGGTTCAATCCTGCACCGGGGTTGATCACCTGGACGCGCGATGCCAATGAGGTGTTGTTCCGGGCAGAGATCGTTGGCGGCGAAGACCCCTTCCTGGCGCGCAGCATCGTCCCAGAGTGTACGATCTACGGCGATAATCGCATCGTCTGGCAGAACATGCTGGATTCAGCGGATGTGCAGGTCCTTGAAGACCGCCTTTCCGATCAAACCATCAGCGCTTTCGTGCAATATCTCACCGTCGGCGAGCGCATCTACACCTTCACCGAGAAACTGCCTGAAGTCGCCGCGCAGTATGACACCGCGCCGGTGGTCGAACATGTGACGATCAATGTCAATGGTATCCTGCACCGGGCGGATGGACTGAGCGGGTGGGACTCGACCTGGTTCGACCGGGTGCTGGCGACCTGCCAGGGGCTTGGCGCGGCGCCGGTGCTGGTGCTGCCGTCGCAGGCGTGGGTGAACAGCCGGGAAGTTTCCTACGACCCGCAGCCGGCGCTGATCCTGTGGGACGCAGCGGCGACTGGGATACGACTCGGCGCGTACACGGGCGATACGCCGGGATGGGTAGAAGGGGACGGCGTGCGTCAGCTCTGGAACCGTGCGCGAGGTCTGCCGCTCAACAGTCTGTACCGTGAGGACGGACGCACGTATCAGATCGCGCTGCAAGTGCCCGGCGTGACTCGCGGATCTCCGCCGCCGCCCACCTCCCCCTGAGCTTTTTTGCCCGCCAGGACGATTCGACTTCGCTGAAGGTGGAACGATGAACGATGCCATGCCGACTCAACCGGCGCAGCCCCGTGCGCTTTCGCTCGCTCAGGCGCTCGGATTCAGCGAGCAGGACCTGGATGCCAATCATGGGGGACGGCTGAGCGAGGCGCAGATGAACCGCCTGCGCCGGCTTCAGAGGCGTTCTCTGATCGGAATCGCCGCCGGCATGGTGTTCAATGGACTGGCGGCGGCTGTGTTTATTTACCTGGGTGCGAGTTCAGAGTCGCCGGTCCTGACGGTCATCGGCATGGGGCTGACGGTGGTCAACGCCATGATTGTCGGCGTGGGCGGCGCGACTTTCATGCGGGCGCAGCACGATCTGCGGGCTGGCGAGGTTGCGGCGCTGGAAGGGAAGCTGATTCACACCATTCGGGTGAACCGGCGAAAACGCACCTACATGATCGATATCGCCGGCGAACGCCTGGTCATCCCCCGCGAGGTGTTCACCGCCTTTGACGAGGGCAGCGCCTATCGATTGTATCGTTCGCCGGCGACCCGGATTTTGCTTTCGGCGGAGAAGCTTCAAGGGAATTGAGGCAGTTGAACGAACATGGCGGCAGATCGGACACGGAACTTGCCCGATCTGCCGCCATGACATTGCGATTTCCAGAGCGAACGTCTTACTTGCGTCGCTCGCCTGCCAGGTCGATTGCCAGCAGGACTTGATCCAGACCCGCCATGATGTCGCCGCGCAGGTGCAGGCGAATCGCCCGCCGGTTGTGCCCCTGAAGCGCTTCCAGATCGCCTGCCGCCTGTGCGGCAACCAGCGTACCGAAGCCATAGGGCGCATCGGGGATCGCCAGATCGGTGTCATCGGTGGTGAACTGGATGTAGATGCCGTTACCTGCGCCGCCTTTGTGCATCTGCCCGGTGCTGTGCAGATAGCGGGGACCAGTGCCCAGGGTGATGGCGCGTTTGGTGACGTGGCGCAGACGCCGGCGCACATCATCTAGTTTAGCTGCGATTTCCGGGGTATGCGGTAGGTACGCCAGCAGCGCGAAGTAATCGCCGGCGATGGTCGCGTTGAACTGCGCTGCCAGCATACCGCTCAGCGTGCTGTGTTCGTAGAGGTGCTGCGTACACAGGTCGTAGATGACCTTCGCCATCTGCTCGCCGGCGAAGAGCTGAATGCTGCCCGCCTCGAGGAGGGGGGCGCTCTGCGGAAGCGCGCCGGACTGCGCAGCCTGATCCAGCAGGCGGGCGGTGTTGGACTTGCTTTCGCCGACGTTTGGCTCGTCGAAGGGGTTGACTCCCAGCAGTTTGGCGGCGATAGCGGTCGCGTAGGACCAGCGGAAGAACTCGCCGCCGAGCGCATAAGTATCCTTCAGGTGCAGGGTGACGACCGGATGCCCCGCCTGCTTGAGGACGGTGATCCCGGCGTCGGTCTCTTCATTCTGATCGCCTTCGATGCGCAGATAGATGAAGAGCCGGTCGGTAGAATAGTCGTGCGGTTTGCCGACTGTCGCGCCGACCACCGGCAGCAGCCCCTTGCCATCCTTGCCGGTGCTTTCGGCGAGCAGTTGTTCGACCCAGCTGCCGAAGCCGGCGGCGGATGGGCTGCACCGCAGTGTGATTTTATCTTTGCCTGCCTTGCCTATCGCGCCCAGGATTGCGCCCAACCAGATGCCGGGGTGCAGGTCCGCCGGGATGTTGGGTCCACAGGCGGTGCGCATGCGCTCGGCGCTGGCGATCAGCCTGGCGGTGTCGATGCCGACCAGCGCAGCCGGAGCCAGTCCGAAATAGGTGAGCGCGCCGTAGCGACCGCCGATGTTCGCCGGGGTGATCAGGATGTCGCTGAAACCCTTCGCCTGCGCTTCGGCTTCAAGCTGGCTGCCGGCGTCGGTGATGGCGACGAACTGGCTGCCCCTGCCGCCGGTGCGGGCGAAAAAATACTTGTACAGCGACCAGGTTTCAATCGTGCTGCCCGATTTGCTGGCGACGATGAACAGGGTTCGCGCCAGGTCGATCCTGCTTTCCACATCGCGGATCGCCGAGGGCACGGTGCTGTCCAGCAAGAAGAACTTCGGACGACCCGGCGCGCCGCCGAGCGCCATGATCAGAGCTTCGGGGGCAAGGCTGCTGCCGCCCATGCCCAGCAGGACGATGGCATCCAGCGGCAGATCGCCGACCCGTTTTGCCAGGGCTTGCAGCCGGTCAGGCTCGACTCCCTGCTGAGCGTCGAGCCAGCCCAGGCGTTCCTTGATCCGGCTGATGATGACCGGGTTGTCCTTCCACAGACTGCCATCCAGATTCCACAACCGAGCGTTGGTGTGATCTTTTTCCAGTTCCTTGATCGTCTCACGCACCGCATCGCTGTACATGCCCAGCGTCAATTCCTGCTGCTGGATGACCGCTGTGCGCAGGACATCGCGCTTGGCTTCGACCTGCGCCAACAGGCTTTGGAAGGACTCGATGAACGATTCGACGCCGTCCGCCTGAAGCTGCTGGGTGACCTGCGCGAAGTCGATGCCGACCTCTGCCAGGAGGTCCATGACCTGCCGCGCTTCCTCGTAATCCTGGTCCAACGTCGGCGCTGCCGTGCCGTGATCCTTGAACAGCTTGAGCGTTTCCGGCGGGACGGTGTTGACGGTGTCCGGTCCGATCAGGCTGTCGAGATACATCGTATCGGGATAGGCTGCGTTCTTGGTCCCGGTGGATGCCCACAGGAGCCGCTGCACCATCGCCCCAGAGTTGCGCAGGTGGGCGAAGCGCTCGCCGTAGAACAGCTCCTTGAAGCGGCGGTAGGCGATTCGGGCATTGGCGATGGCGGTCTTGCCCTTCAATTGATTATTGAGCGTCACCCGCCCCAGGTCGCCGCGCGTCTGCGCCGCACGAATGTTGTTGTCGAGTATGCGGTCGACCAGAGAGTCGATGCGGCTGAGGAAGAAACTGGCGACGGAGGCGACATTGCTGACATCCAGTCCGGCGGCGTGTCGTCGTTCCAGCCCCCGAATGAACGCCTCGGCGACCTGCAGGTAGTTTTCGACGCTGAAGATGAGCGTCACGTTGACATTGATCCCGGAGGCTATCGCCTCTTCGATGGCGGGGATGCCGGCGTCGGTCGCGGGGATCTTGATCATGGCGTTCGGACGGCTCACGGCGGCGAAGAGGCGCTTCGCCTCGCTCGTCGTCGTCTGGGTGTCGTTGGCGATGAGCGGCGATACCTCCAGGCTGACGTAGCCATCTTTGCCCCCGGTGCGATCATAGATGGGGCGCAGCAGGTCGAGCGCGTTCTGTATATCTTCAATCGCCAGACGTTCGTAGATGTCGTAGGGGTCGAGTTCCAGCATCGTAGACAGCGCCGCATCATAATCGCTGCTGCCGCCGATTGCTTTCTGGAAGATGGTCGGGTTGGAGGTGACGCCAAGTACGCCGTCTTCTTCAGCCATCCGGCGCAGTTCACCGCTGGTGATCAGGCTGCGGCGAATGTTGTCGTACCAGATACTTTGCCCGTACTGCTGAACGTCAACAGGGGGATTACCTGCCATGTGCGCTGCTCCTCAAAAGTCAATCTACCTCAAGCCTACTCGTCCTGCTCACTGCCGGTGCGCTGCTCCGCCGCCTTGTGTTCCAACGCCTGAACCATCTGGAAGCGCCTGGCATAGCGCTCCTCAGTGAAGGGCTGGGCGTTGATGAACGCCGTCGCCAGCTCCTCGGCGATGGCGGGTCCGATGATGCGCGCGCCCAGCACCATCACGTTCATGAAATCGTGTTCCACACCCTGGTGCGCGCTGTGGATATCGTGGCAGATAGCGGCGTAAATGCCGGGTATCTTGTTGGCGGCGATGGAAACGCCCACGCCGCTGCCGCACAGTAGAATACCGCGTTCTGCGCGCCCGTCCAGCAGGGCGTCTGCCACCGACTGCGCCGTCACCGGGTAATCGACGCGCCGGTCCGGCGAATCGGTCCCCAGGTCGATCACCTCATGCCCGTGCTGCTGAAGGAATCGCACCAGATGATCCTTGACCGGGAAACCGGCGTGATCGGACGCCATCGCGATCTTCATGTCTCGCTTCCTCTTCGCTATGCCCTTGTGCCGCTACTTCGCCGCCAGGAGCGACCGGGCAGCCTGGACGACCGCCGCCGAAGTCAGCCCGAATTCCTGGTAAATGCGCTGGTAGGGTGCGCTGGTCCCGAAGCGGTCGACGCCGATGACCACGCCGTCCGCGCCGACGTAGCGTTCCCATCCGAGGGTGACGCCGGCTTCGATACTGACCCGCGCGCGTATGTTCGGCGGCAGCACGGAGTCTTTATACGTCTGCGGCTGCTCGTCGAATCGTCCCCAGGAGGGCAGAGAGACCAGGCGCGCCCTGACCCCCTCGGCGCTGAGCGTTCGCCAGGCTTCGTGGGCGATGTGGACTTCGCTGCCCGCCCCCAGCAGGAGGATTTCCGGCATGCCGTCGCAGTCCGCCAGCACGTAGCCGCCGCGCGCCGTGCCCGCATGGATGGCATCCACGCCGCCGGGCAAACCGTCGCCGACCAGGACCGGCAGATTCTGCCGGGTGAAGATCAGGACGACCGGCTTGTTCGCCAGCATCGCTTCTCGCCATGCCGCCGAAGTCTCGTTGGCGTCTGCCGGGCGGAAGACATAGAGATCAGGGATGAGACGAAGCGCCATGACATGCTCGACCGGCTGGTGAGTCGGTCCGTCTTCGCCCAAGCCGATGCTGTCATGCGTGAAGATGTAAAGGGGCGTGATGCCCATCAGCGCGCCGAGACGGATCGCCGGGCGCATGTAATCGCTGAATTGCAGGAAGGTCGCCGAGTAGGGTTTGGTCACGCCGCCGTGCAGCGCCAGCCCGTTGACGACAGCGCCCATCGCGTGTTCGCGGACGCCGAAGCGCAGGTTGCGCGCCGCCGGCTTGCCGTGCCCGGTATTGCCCTCGCCTTTGATGAGGGTGCGGGTGCTGCCCGCCAGGTCGGCGTCGCCGCCGATGAAGGTCGGGACGCGCCTGGCGATGGCGTTCAGCACGTCGCCATTGACGACACGGGTGGCGATTTCCTTGCCGGCTGCATAACGCGGGATGTCGGCATCCCAGTCTGAAGGAAGCTGCCCCTGCAGGGCGCGCTCGAATTCCGCCGCCAGTTCAGGATATGCCGCGCGGTAGGCTTCGAACCGGCGCGCCCACTCGTCCTGCTTCGCCTGTCCTGCCTCGACTGCCTCGCGGAAATGCTCCAGCGCTTCGCCGGGGACGAAAAACTCCTCCTGCGACCATCCGTAGAACTCTTTGACCAGCTTGATCTCGTCCTTGCCCAGCGGCGCGCCATGCGCCTCGCTGGTCCCCTGCTTGTTCGGGCTGCCATAACCGATGATGGTACGAATCTCGATGAGTGTGGGTTTGTCGGCGACACGTTTGGCTTCGCCAATTGCCCGGCTGATCGCCTCGACATCGTTGCCGTCTTCAACATAGAGCGTGTGCCAGCCATAAGCTTTGAAGCGCGCGACAACATCCTCGGTGAAGGTCATCTCGGTATCGCCATCGAGCGTAACCTTGTTGCTGTCGTACAGGTAGATCAGCTTGCCCAACCCCCACAGCCCGGCGAGCGACGCCGCCTCGGAGGAAACACCTTCCATCAGATCGCCATCGCCGACCAGGGCATAGGTGTAGTGGTTGACGATCTCGTGACCAGGGCGGTTGTAACGCGCCGCCAGGAACGCTTCCGCCAGCGCGAAGCCGACGGCGTTGGCAGTGCCCTGACCGAGCGGTCCGGTGGTCGTCTCGACGCCCGGAGTCAGGTGATATTCGGGATGACCGGCGGTCTTGCTGCCCCACTGGCGAAAGCTCTTGAGATCGTCGAGCGACAGATCGTAGCCGGTCAGGTAGAGCAGGGCGTAGATCAACATCGAACCATGTCCGGCGCTGAGGACGAATCGGTCGCGGTTTGCCCAATGGGGGTCGCGCGGGTTGTGCTGGAGATGCTTCGCCCACAGCGCGTATGCCATCGGAGCAGCGCCCATCGGCAGACCGGGGTGTCCGCTGTTCGCCTTCTGTACGGCGTCAATCGAGAGGGTCCGAATGGTGTTGACGGCAAGCATTTGCAGGTCGGACGACACGTTTTTTCCCTTTGTTCCCTGCGCTGACAAATCTCCTAAGGATTATAACACGTCGCTCAGGTTTGAACGCTTTCTGATGGAGTAGAATAGGGAGCGACCTTGAGAAGGAAATGCCGTCTGTGACGATCTGGATGCTTCTGGCGGTAGGGGCGGGATTCGCCGGGCTGAGCGGTCTGAACAACCTGCTCAAGACGATTCTGCGCCGGCACAGCGTTGGATTTTTCGACCTCCTGCTGATCTTCGCCGCGACGCTGCTCCCGGCGGGGGCGCTGATCGCGGCTCATCTTGGCGACGCGCCCGACCCGCTGATCGCTCATGGGGTGCTGCTGATCGGCGGCGGCGTGGCGGCGGCGCACCTGCTGATCGCCCTGTTGGAGATCTTTCGCCCGCAGCGGCTGCGAGGTTCGCGCGGGATACTCGGCATGTTCAGCGCCTTGATCCTGGCATTCTCGGCGGTCTACATCCCCTTCGTCGCCGCCTACTTCTCGCTGACCCTCGACCCTGCGCCGGTCAGCGCGGCGGCAGCTTCGACAGCGGCGGTCTCGGAGCAAAGCGGCGGCGGGCAGGCGACGGCGGATGCTTCCGAAGACGAAGAACGTTTCGCCGAGATGTTTCGCGCCATTTTTGGCTTCGTTGCCGAAGAAACCGCCCTGGACGAGATGGAGATCGTCGACCGGCTCGAAGCCGGGACGCCGCTGGCGAAGATCATCACGGACAGCGGCGGTGATGTGGACCGGGTGGTGCATCAGATTGCGGAGGTGACGCGGCAGGTCATCCGCGAATCGGCAGCGCGCGGGCAGATCAACCCGGTTCAGGCTGCGCTTGCTGTCAGCCAGATGGAGACCTTCGTGCGTTTTCTGGTCAATTCCGACATCACCCGCCTGGCGGACCGCATGGGCGGTGAACCGGACCCGCAGGCGACGCGACCGAGCCTGCGCGCCCTTTTCGAGACCCCGCAGGCGACTCTGCCGGCCGCCGTCGAGGCGAGACCGGACCCGACAGAGACGGCGATTGCCACCGAGACGCCTACAGCGCTGCCCTCGGCGACGCCCACCGCGATGCCGACGCGCACGCCGCTTCCGACCCGCGAACCGACGGCGACTCGCTTCGCCTTCGCTACGCGCACGCCGACGATAACCCCGACGCCGGTGAGACCCTGCCTTGCCTCGGTGGAGTACAACCTGCGGCTGCGCGCTGCGCCGGACTATGACAGCGAGACGCTGCTGGTGATCCCGTTCGGGACAGCGGTCGAACTGGTCGGACGGGGAGGGGCGAGCGAAAACGGCGCCTTCTGGTGGCGCGCCGACTATGAGGGCGTCGATGGATGGCTGGACGGCGGCTACATGATCGTCAGCCGCGCCTGCGATGCTCTGCCTGTGCTGTCTCCCTGACGCGCCGGATCGGACGACCTCAGGTCGCAGCGGCGGTTGGATCGCCCTGACCCGGATTGTCCGGGTCGATGATCTTGATCGTCTCGACCGTTGATGTGGCGCGCGCCAGCACGTCGATCTGGGCGCGCGCCGCTTTGGCGGCATCGTCATTCATCCCCAACCGCGTGAAGATGATCATTGCCTGCTGCATCTTGCGCGCCGCCGTCATCCCTCTGCCGCGTTTCGCCAGGCTCAGGGCGTGTGCGTACATGGTGCGCGCCAGCTCACCTTCCGCCTTAATCTCCTGGAAGGCTTCGGTCGCAGCGCGGAAATGCTCGTCAGGATCGGTCGAAAAATCGCTCACCTCAGGAGTGGCGTTCGCCAGCGCCGTCAGCACTTCACCCATCTTGCGATGCGCAGTGCCGACCTGGAGCGGTTGGGCGATCACCAGGGCGCGCCGCATGCCGTCGCAGATATTGGACCATGCCTGCTGAAGGTCGCCGGTCAGCAGATACACCTGGGAGAGCGCGACAGATGCCTCGCTCAGCAGATCTTCGCGCTGGGCATCGCTGGTTTCCATTGACGCGATCAATTCGCGAGCGGTCTCAATCGAACGCCGCGCGCTTTCCGGCTGCTCCATGCTCAGCAGCATCTGCCCTTCGTTGAGGGCGGAAAGCCCCTGAGTGTAGCGGTCGCCCACCGCCTCTGCGCCATCAAAGGCGGCGCGGAAATACTGCCGAGCGCGGGCAAAACTCCCCTTCCAGCGGTAGCTTTCGCCCAAGTTGAGGATCGCTCCGATGGCGCGCCGGCGATTGCCCGCCTGTTCGAAATACATGCGAGCGCGTTCAAAATGGGTGATGCTGGCATCGAGGTTAGCGCGGTAGCCCTGAATGACGCCGAGGATCAGCTCGACGCGCCCCTGATTCGCCGGATGATGATCCTGCGCCGCCTGATTGCGCAGCGCGTCAAGCTGAGCGACGGAATCGCGGAAGGAAAGATCGCCTTTCTCCCAGGAGTCCATGATGGCGGTACACTGCGCGTTGAATTCCGGGCTGGGTTCAGGATCAAAAGGCGTGGTCATTACACCGACTCCACTCAATCGTAATGTCCGTATTGTATGACGCGCCTAGACTTTAAGCTATATGTCATTCGTCACCAATCATGCGCCGCAGAGGCGAATCGATGTTACTCAGCGTCGCCTAAGGTTGCCCTTGTACAATTCGTCACAATTCATTAAATGGTTTCCGAGTCCGTTCACAGTGGGGCGAATGTGATCCGTATCCTCTTCGCCGGGGCGCTTATCCTGACCCTGGTCATCCTTGGCTTCAGTCTGATCGGCGGCGCGAATGCGCCGGCGCCGGCGGGCGCAGTGCTGCTCAACACCGCCGGCGACCCCGCCGGCTACGCACGCGCCGTCGAACCCTGGGACTGGCAGTTCCCCGTCGATTTTGGCGCGCACCCGGAGTTTCAGACCGAATGGTGGTATTACACCGGCAATCTGGCGACGGAAGAAGGGCGGCGCTTCGGCTTTCAGTTCACGATCTTTCGCCGGTCGATCACCCCGGCGGTCGAAGCGACCGAGTCAGAGTGGCGCACCAATCAGGTGTACATGGCGCACTTTGCCGTCTCGGACATCGCCGATCAGCGTTTCTTCCACGAGTCCCGGTTGGTGCGTGGTGCGGCAGACCTTGCCGGGGCGGTGCTGACCCCGAACTATCGCGTCTGGCTGGAAGACTGGGGCATTTCCGGGTTGAACCCTGAGGCGACCCTCACCCAGATTCAGGCGCGAGGCGGCGAGTTCGCCCTCAATCTGACGCTGGAGCAGACCAAGCCGCCGGCGCTGCACGGCGACGATGGGCTGAGCGCGAAGAGCGATCAGGTCGGCAATGCCAGCTACTATTACTCGCTGACGCGCCTGCTGACGCGCGGCGAGGTTCGCATCGGCGAGCAGACTTACAGCGTGACCGGCGCAGCGTGGAAGGACCACGAGTTCGGCACCAGCGCGCTGGGCGAGGACGCCCTGGGCTGGGACTGGTTCGGCTTGCAGTTCGACGATGGGCGAGAGCTGATGGTTGGGCAGATTCGCCTGCTCGACGGGGGTAAGGACCCGTATTTCGGCGGTCTGCTGATCAACGCCGACGGTTCCACGCGCGTTCTGCCGGCGGATGCCATCGTCATCGACGCCCAGGGATCATGGACCAGCCCGCACACCGGCGCGACCTACCCGGCGGGATGGACGATGCAGATCGACGTGGGAACAGCCGCGCCGCTGGTCTTAGAGGTGACGCCGCTGATGGCGGACCAGGAGCTGCACGACGGCGGCATCGCTTACTGGGAAGGGGCGGTGCAGATCGCCGGCAGCGCGACCGGGTATGGTTATGCCGAACTCACGGGCTATGCCGATTCGCTGAATGGTCGGTTCTGAGGTCGCCGGCGCGCCGGGAGACGCCGACTCGCCCCTCGTGCAGGAGAGCGAGGCGCACCAGGGTATTCAGCAGGACGTTCGCGCCGTTGACCACATCGTTCCAGTCCGTCCGCTCGTCTCGATGATGGCTAATTCCGCCGATGGAAGGGATGAAGATCATGCCGCTCGGCGTGACCGCGCTGAGGAACTGCGGCGAATGCCCGCTGTAGCTGTAGAGGTCGGTGTGTGAGAAACAGAGGTGTTCGCAGGAGTCTTTGATGGCGGAGATGACTGAAGGGTGCATGGTGGCGGCGGGAAAGCGGACGATCAGACGGGGGATGACATCGAGCCGGAAAGTCGCCGCGCACTCGCGGGCGGTGCTGATGACCGCCGTCTCCATGCTGTTCAGGAGATCGGCGTCTATATGCCGGACCTCAACGGCGAGCGTTGCGCGGCTGGGGATGACGTTGAAGTTGCCGGGATAGACCAGGATGTTGCCGCAGTTGAAGATGCCGTCGCCAAACCGTTCACGCACCAGCTCGTGCATGCGCATGATGAACTGCGCCGCGCCGCGCAGGGCGTCGCGCCGGCGGTACATGTCGGTCGTGCCGGAGTGCCCGGCTTCGCCGTGAAAGGTGATCTCGTAATTGGTGCGCCCGACGATGCCGAGGACCACACCGATCTGTTTGCTCCCGCGTTCCAGGCGCGGTCCCTGTTCGATATGCAGCTCGATGTAGCCCGCCAGGTCGGCGGGGGCGCGCTTCGCCTTGTAATACTCGCTCGGCTGCATACCGGCGCGGATCATCGCCGCGCGAAATGCGCCGTAATCGGCGGTGCTGCTGTCTGAAAGCGCGTCCGGCGGCAGCGCTCCTGCCAGCGCTCGACAGCCGAACATCCCCATGAACGTGCCTTCGTCGTCGGTGAAATCGATGGCTTCGACGTTCACCGGTAGGTCAGCTCTCGCTTCCTTCAGCGCGCGAAGACACTCCAGCGCCGCCAGCACCCCGATGACGCCGTCGTAATGCCCGCCGTTGGCGACGCTGTCCAGGTGGGACCCCACCAGGAGCGTGCGCGCGCGCCGGGCGCGGCTGGGCAGCACCCCGCTCATATTGCCGGCGTCGTCGTCACGCACGAGCAGCCCCGCTTCTTCGATGCGGCTGGCGAACCACTGGCGCGCCGCAACATCCTGAGGCGACAGGGCGACCCGGTCGAGGCTGCCGTCATCGGCGAGACCAATCGCCTGGATTTCCAGGAAGTCCGCGTAAAGACGTTCGGCGTTGATGCGCAGTTGCAGGAGACGGTCCAGGGATGGGGTGTGCAAGCCGACGAATTCTCCAGGATCACCCTAAGCGATTCTGACGGTGGATTATACCTGAAACCTAACAATTGGGGGCAATAACAAGACGGCGAACGCCCTATAATGAAAATGGGGGTTCTTGGGCAGAGCGCCGTTTCGTTCAAGAGGATGACATGGCAATCGATCCGAATCTGGTTTATCTTGCGCTGCTCGCCGGCATGTGGCTGGCGGTGATGGCGGTCTATCTGCCGGGGACCGGCGTGGTCGAGCTGCTCGCCGCCGGGTTTTCCATCCTGGCGCTGGTCGCGCTGGCGAATATGCCGACGAACTGGACGGCGGTCGTGGCGCTGGTGGTCGGCGTGGTCGGTTTCCTGATCGCGCCGCTGCTCGACCGGCGGCTGAACCTGCTGGTGATCGTCGGGCTGGCGCTGCAAACGCTCGGCGCGCTGATGCTGTTCAACGGCGTCGCGGTTGCGCCGGCGGTGATCGGCGTGACGGTGGCGGCGTCGGTCGCCTATTATCAGTTCGTCCTGAAGCGCTCGATGGCGTATCAGGGGCTTCGCCCGGCGCTGATCGACGATCAGCCGCTGATCGGCGCGGAGGGTTACGTCCAGCGCGCCATCAACCCGGTGGGCGCAGTCTATGTGCGCGGCGAAAGCTGGACGGCGCGCGCCGAGGAGCCGATCCCGGTCGGCGCGCCGGTTGTGGTGGTGGACCGTGAAGAGCTGACGCTTTACGTGGCTGTTTTGAAGGAAAAGTATCGGGAAACTGAACACGTCGAGGAGGCGTAGCAGATGGGTTTCGAGCCAATCATCCTGATTTTTCTCATTCTCGTCCTGGTGTGGATCGTGCTGAGCGTGTTCCGCATCGTCCCGGAATACGAGCGCCTGGTGGTCCTGTCGCTCGGTCGTTACGCCGGGACGCGCGGACCGGGTTTCACCATCGTCATCCCGCTCCTTGAATCGGTGCGTAAGGTCGATCTGCGCGAGCGCTTTCTGGAGATTCCGCGCCAGACGGCGATCTCTCGCGATAACAGCTCCATCGATATCGACTTCCTGGTCTACTACCGCGTCGTCAACCCCAAGCTGGCGGTGCTGGAGATCGAAAACGTGGTCACGGCGTCGCTGAACATCGCGGCGACGACGCTGCGGGCGGTCATCGGCGACATCGAACTGGACGACGTGCTGGCGAAGCGCGAGCAGATCAACGACGTGCTGCGCGTCAAGCTGGACGAAGTGACCGAGCGTTGGGGGTTGAAGGTGACCCGTGTCGAGATTCGCGAGGTCGAGCCGCCGGCGGCGATTCGCGATGCCATGAACCGGCAGATGAGCGCCGAACGCGAGCGCCGCGCGACCGTCACCCGCGCCGAGGGCGAGCGCGCCGCCGCCATCATGGTCGCCGAGGGCGACAAGCAGGGCAACATCCTGAAGGCGGAAGGCGAGCGGCAGTCGGCGATCCTGCGCGCCGAGGGCGAGCGGCAGGCGCAGGTGCTGCTGGCGGAAGGTCGGGCGAGCGCGCTGCGGGCGCTGTTTGCCGAGGCGAAAGAGGTCGATGAGAAGACGCTGATGCTTCAGTATCTCGACGCGCTGCGCGAGGTTGGCTCCAGCGGTTCGACCAAGTTCGTCGTGCCGATGGAACTCACGTCGATGATGGCGCGCTTCATGGCGCTGACGGGCAGCGCGGGGCAGAACGACGAGCGGCCGCCAAAGGCGTGATCGGACAGGGGCGATCCGCCGGGTCGCCCGCGACGGTGTATAATCTTGCTCAAGTGTTCAGATCACAGACGACGGGAAATCATGCCGCAGCGCTTCATCATCTACAGCCCTGTTGACGACGCCTTCGTCAAGCGACTCGTCGGGCGCCTTCGGACGGCGTTCCCCGGTCTGAAGGTGTGGCGCGGTGTGCGCCGGCAGATCAGCGGGGTTGTTCTCAGCGTCCTGCTGGGGAGCGGGGTGACGATCACGGCGGCTGCCCCGCTGCTGCGCGACAGCCCGCCGACCGCCGTTGTGCAGGCGAGCGACACGCCGGACCCAGTGCCGGCGGCGCTGGACGCCGCCCGCCGGTTCACCGGGGGCAATGCCGACTGGGGGGCGCTGTATCCAGGCGGCTTCGAACACACCTTTGCGGACGGCGTGACGATGGTGCTGGTCCCGGCGGGCAGTTTCGAGATGGGCAGCACCGCCGCTGAGATCGATGCCGCCTTCGAGATGTGCCGGCAGGCGGCTGCCGACGACTCGACCTGTGAACATGCCTGGTTCGAGGATGAAGCGCATGACGCCAACACCCAGACGTTTACACAGCCCTTCTGGATCGATCAGACGGAAGTGACGCGGGCGCAGTATCAGCGCTGCGTCGAAGCAGGAGGGTGCGAGCAGACTCCCGAATCCGACTTTTCGACCGACGCGGATCAGCCCGTCAACCGGGTGAGCTGGTTTCAGGCGCAGACATACTGCGCCTGGCGTGGGGGCAGCCTGCCGACCGAAGCCGAGTGGGAATATGCGGCGCGCGGACCGGAGCGCTGGATATTCCCCTGGGGCAGCGCGTTCGACGGCAGCCTGGCTAACCACTGCGACGGCAGGTGCAGCGAAGAGCGTTGGGCATCTGGACTCCATTACGTGAATGAAGAGAACGATGACGGTTATGGCGGGACTTCACCGGCAGGCGCTTACCCGGGTGGGGCGTCATGGGTGGGCGCGCTCGACATGAGCGGCAGTTTTCGAGAATGGACGAGTTCGCTGCACGAGCCTTACCCGTACGACAGGGATGATGGGCGGGAGCTTGATACGGGCGGCAGTACGGATGTTCTGCGCGTGCTGCGCGGCGGTTCGTTCATCGATTCATCGTACGGGATGCGTTCCGCCCACCGCTACTGGAACAACCCCGATGTCGGGTACGACTACAATGGTTTCCGCTGCGTCCGCTCTGGTTGAGCGAAGTTCCTCGGCTTGGTCCGAAAGAGATCGCGGCGCGCTGGGAGGGACAGCCTTTTTGGAGGGAATGTCGCCGCAATAATACATCGAATGCTGGCGAACAGCAAAACCGCCTCCTATAATTCCCCCCAAGCGCTCAGATCACGGACGACGGGGAATCATGCCGCAGGTTTTCATCAGCTATAGCCGAGTTGACAGCACCTTCGTGAAACGACTCTGCGGGCACATTCAGACGGCGTTCCCCGATCTGATACTGTGGCGCGATGACGCGCCGCATGCCCTGATCGGCGGGGACAACTGGTGGGAAGAAATCCTGCGCGCGGTCGCCGATTCCGACGTTTTCGTCTACGTCCTGTCCAACGAATCGATCAGCTCGCTCTACTGCCAGGCGGAATTCACCGAAGCGCGCCGGCTGCAAAAGCGCATCGTCACCATTCAGGCGCGCGACAGGACCGAACTGACCGACGAACTCGACGATATCCAGTTCGTCGATATGAAGGATGGACCTGATGATCCAGAGGCGCTTCAGCGGTTGAATGCCGCGCTGCGCAAGCAGCTTGAGCAGGCGAAGAACAGGCGTCCGCTGTGGAAGCCCGCCACGCCGAAGCCGCGCAAGGACGCGCCGCCGACCCGGACGGCAGAGTCCCCGGAGATCATGACGCCGCCGCTGGAACGCCCCACCGCCGAGCAGGAGGCGCTGCGCGCCAGCCGCAGCGGCGTTCGCTGGCAGATCATCGGCGTGGCGGTGGCTGTGGTGTTCGGCACGGCGGTGCTGATCGTCGCCATCCTTCCAGTGCTGCGCGACGATGCGCCGACCGCCGTCGTGCAGGCGAGCGATACCCCACGCCCGGCGGCGTCCGACACGCCGATCCTCGGCGCTTCCGACACCGCCGCGCCGCCGCCCACC